>NZ_JBFAQM010000019.1:0-153912 GCF_040677315.1 Actinoplanes sp. NPDC049316
CGCCTGGATCCACTCTTACAATCACCACCGCGGGCACACCGCACTCGGCGGCCAACCACCCTCAAGCCGCGTCCCCAACCTCACGGGTCAGTACAGCTAGCTTGCCGCCATGGGTACCGTCGACCGCCGTCGCTTCCTGCAGTTGGCCGGGCTCCCGGCCGCCGCCGCGGCACTGCCGCTCGACCTGAACCGGGCGCTGGCCATCCCGGCGCATCACCGCACCGGGACGATCGCCGACGTCGAGCACGTCATCTTCCTGATGCAGGAGAACCGGTCGTTCGACCACTACTTCGGCACGCTGCGGGGCGTACGCGGATTCGCCGACCCGCACCCGATGCGGCGCCCCGACGGCAAGCCGGTGTGGTACCAGCCGCAGACCGGCGGCCCGGACCTGCTGCCGTTCCGGCCCGACGTGCCCGACCTCGGCTGGACCTTCCTGCCGGACCCGCCGCACGGCTGGAACGACGGCCACGCCGCGTGAAACGGCGGCCGCTACGACCGGTGGGTACCGGACAAGGGCGTCACCACGATGACGTACCACACCCGCTCGGACCTGCCGTACCAGTTCGCGCTGGCCGACGCGTTCACCGTCTGCGACAACTACCACTGCTCGCTGCTGGGCCCGACCGACCCGAACCGCTATCACATGTGGACCGGCTGGGTCGGCAACGACGGCGCAGGCGGCGGCCCGGTCATCAGCAACGCGGAGGCGGGCTACGACTGGTCGACGTACCCGGAGCGGCTGGAGCGTGCCGGCATCTCCTGGAAGGTCTACCAGGACGTCGGCCTGGGCCTGACCGCCGGCGGGTCATGGGGCTGGACCCAGGATCCGTACATCGGCAACTACGGGGACAACTCGCTGCTCTACTTCCACCAGTACCAGAACGCGCAGCCCGGCTCCCCGCTCGCGGACCGCGCCAAGACCGGCACGAACGTCAACGCGCTCGGGCGCGATCCGGAGGCGCTGCTCAGCGACTTCCGCGCGGACGTCAGCAACGGCCGACTGCCGGCGGTGTCCTGGATCGTCGCGCCGGAGGCGTATTCCGAACACCCGAACTGGGAGCCCGGGTACGGCGCCTGGTACGTCTCGCAGGTCATCGACATCCTCGCCGCGCACCCCGAGGTGTGGAGCAAGATGGCCCTCTTCATCACGTACGACGAGGAGGGCGGCTTCTTCGACCACCTCGCGCCGCCGACGCCGGGCGAGTCGACCGTGCCGACGACGAACGAGATCTTCCCCGGCAGCGCCGACCTCAAACCCGGCACCCTGGTACGCCACCCCGACGAGGTGCCCGTGCCCCCGGCGGACCAGCGTCTCCCCCGCCAGGAGCGGGGCGTACGCCCGGCGCGCGCCCTCCCGTACGCCCTGCACGCCGACAGCCACGTCACGGCCACCACCCTGACCATCACGTTCCGCAACACCGGCCGGGCGACGGCGGTCTTCCACGCCCGTCCGGCTGGCGGCGAGCCGAGCACCTACACCGTCGAGCCGGGCAAGTCCCTGACCGGCGCCTGGCCCACCGAGAACGGCGGATACGACGTCGACGTGCACGGCCCCAACGGCTTCTACCGCCGCTTCCACAGTGGACCGCTGGCCGTCGGCACCGGCTACGACATCCGCGCGGAGAAGGTGACGCTGACGTTCACCAACACCGGGAGCAGCCGGCTGCAGCTGACCGCGCGGGACGCGTACACGTCGGCCCGGACGACGGTGTCGCTGCGCGCCGGCCAGACCGCGGCGAAATCCTGGCCGGTCGTGCGCACCCGCGGCTGGTACGACCTCGTGGTGACGGCCGGCGCGGACAGCGAGTACCGCTGCGCGGGGCACGTGGAGAACGGCAAGGACAGCATCACCGACCCGGCGATGGGCGGCCTGATCTAGCTTCGCCGCCCCAGCCGGGCCACCAGCCGCTCCAGCGGCGGCGCCGACTCGTCCACGGGGATCGGGGCGGCGAAGGGCCGTTCGTGATCCGGCATCCCGGCCAGCACGGGCGCGGTCACCGTGAACTCCTGCTCGATGACGTCCTCGGCGAAGTCGACCGGCTGTCCCGTCGCGCGCGCCAGGTCCCAGCCGTGCACGAGCAGCTCGGTGAGCCGCAGGTGCAGGGCCATCACGCCGGTCACCCGCCCGAACGGCACATCGACCGAGCGCTCGAGGACGCCCGGCGCGCGGAAGGCGGCCGTCAGCGTCGCGGCGCTCTCGTCGAAATCCGCCTGCAGGCTGCGGTACGTCATCGGCCGTGAGGTGAGCGCCGAGGTCACCATCGCGTTGCCCAGCACCAGGTGGCTCACCAGCGACTGGACGTCCCAGTCGGCGCAGGGCGTCGGATCGCCCCACTGGTCGGGCTTCACACCGGCGACCAGCCGCCCGACGCGTTCGGCCGTCGCGGTCAGCTGATCAACGGTCGCCGCGGTCACGCTGACACTTTATGGGGCCGCGCCAACCCCGGCAGGGAAGCGCGCTGGGCCGCCTGGCATCCGCGGACGACGATTGGTTACAGTTCATTCGACGCCCGGTTGCGGAAGCCGCCGGGCACGCGGACGTAGCGCAGCTGGTAGCGCATCACCTTGCCAAGGTGAGGGTCGCGGGTTCGAATCCCGTCGTCCGCTCTTCTCCCCCTCCTCGCCGCGGTCGCGTGCCCGAGGTCACATCGCACCCATGACCAGCCTGTGTAGACGGTCCTCGTTCCCGGCCGCCGCGCTTCTGTGAACAACCATGCTAGATTCACCGCCGCCTATTCGTGGGGGAGGTGCGCGCGTGCGTCGTGTCTGCTTGACCGTACCGACGAACAGGGAATGCACCGCCACGCTCGCGGAGGTCGTCGCGGAAGCGACTTATGCCGCCGAGCAATTCGACGCGGAAGTGCACCTGCTCGTCCTCGACTCTTCCGGCCACTTCGCGGCTCATGCCCGTGCGCTCGAAGGCACCCCGAACGTCTGGCACCTGGACGAGCCGGCGCAACGGGCCTTTCTGCGGCGGGTGGTCGAGCGCGCCGACGTGGACAAGCCCGATCTGCTGCTCGACCTCATGCTTCCGCGCGGCCTGTCGTACGGGGCCTGCACGAACCGCGCCTTCCTGATCGCGGCGGCGCTGGGCTGCGAGTCCGTGCACCGCCGGGACTCGGACAGCTTCTTCCAGACGTACGAGGGCAATAAGGTCTTCCCGATCCACCCCGAGCTGCTCTTCCTGGGCAAGCCGGCGCACCAGGCCACGACCGTGGAGAACCGGCTGGACCCGGCGCTGCGGGACGCCACGGTGAGCATGGTCGGCGGATCGTTCGTCGGCGAGATGTCGGTCGACATCGCCGGCATCCGCGGGCATGAGGCCTACTACGACCTGGTCAGCCTCTGGGCCGCCGACGGCAGCTCGGAGGCGGAGAAAAGGGCGCTGGTCGAGGATTCTTTCACCGGCAGTGCGCCTTTCGCCGGCGACGAATTCGTGCTCTCCGTGGTCGACCCGATGCGGGTGGACATGCACAACATCAGCTTCCACGGCCTGCACGAGCGCATTCCGCTGCCACCGGCCACCGACACGATCGGCAGCGACTACTTCCTCATCCACGTCGCCGACAAAGCCCGCCTGCCCGGGGTTCTGCACAATCGCCACATCGTCAATTTCCACACCGCGGAACGCAAGACCGACGCCGGTTTCCTGGCGTACCAGCTGCGGTACGCGAAGTTCATTCTGTCCATGCACTACCTGCACTTCATCTACCAGCGGATGACCAGCGACGACCCCGCGGCGATCGCGGCGATCGTCCGGGACAGCACCTGGCAGCCGCGCGAGCCGAACGAGGCGAAGGCCGCCGCGCTGGAGGCCGCCTACCGCCGCCTCGGTGGCCGGTTCACCACGGTCGCGGACGTCGTCCGGGACCGTCGGGAGCGGTTGCTCTTCGAGGCCCGCCGGGACACCGACGACTTCGCTGTGCTCATCGACGCGTGGGCGGCGCTGGTCGCGGCGGCCCGCACGACGAGCGTGCGCGATGCTTGACCGTGATCACGTACGGTCGGCGCTCCTGGCGGCCGGCGAGGACCGGATCGTCTACGACCTGACCGGCATCGAGCGGCAGTACGACACCCTGCTCGCCGAGCTCCCGGGCGTCGCGGTGCGGTTCGCCATGAAAGCGTGCCCGGTCGACGAGGTGCTGACCTGTCTCGCCGACCGCGGCGCCGGCTTCGACGCGGCCAGCCCTGGAGAGATCCGGCAGGCCCTGCGCGCGGGAATCGCGCCGGACCTGGTGCACTACGGCAACACCGTCAAGTCCGACAGCGCGATCGCCACCGCCCACCGGCTGGGCATCAGCACGTTCGCCACCGACTGCGTCGAGGACGTACGCGCCATCGCCGAGCACGCACCCGGCGCGCGCGTGTTCTGCCGCCTGGCCACCACCGGCGCCGGCGCGGTCTGGGGTCTCACCGGCAAATGCGGCAGCAGCGACCCGGTCGCCGTGCTGGAGGAGGCCCGCCGGCACGGCCTGGTCCCGTCCGGCCTGTCCGTCCACGTCGGATCGCAGCAGATGACCGTGCACGGATGGCAGCAGGCCCTCGACGACCTGACCGCCGTCGTACGGAACCTCGCGGCGCGCGGCATCCACCTCGACCACGTCAACCTCGGTGGCGGTCTGCCCGCGCACGGCTACCTCGACCCGGACGGCCACCCGCTGACGCCGCCGACCGCCGGCATCTTCGCCGCGATCCGGGCCGGCATGCGGCGCCTGCGCGAGGCGGCAGGCGAGGACCTGCGGTTCGTCATCGAACCGGGCCGGTATCTCGTCGCCGACCACAGCGTGATCCGGGCCCACGTCAACCGCTTGACGGTACGCGGCCAGGCCTGGCTGTACCTCAGCTGCGGCCGGTTCAACGGGCTCTTCGAGGGGGACCGGCTGCGCTACCGCCTCGAGTTCCCCACCCGTGCCGGCGGGCGCAGCATTCCGGCGGTCGTCGCGGGTCCCACCTGCGACAGCGACGACACGCTGGCCGGGACGCCGGTGCCCGTACCGGCCGACCTCGCCTCCGGCGACCCGGTATGGATCTCGGCCGCCGGCGCCTACGCCACCAGCTACAGCACCCTGCACTTCAACGGCTTCGACCCGCTGCCGTGCGTCACCGTCCGCGCGGAACGCGTCCGGCCGATCGACGCCCGCGATTGGACCGCCATCACCGAGCTGGAGGCCGCCGCGTACACGGCGAAAGGTCTCTCCGAGGACCCCGCGGTGCTCAAGTCGCGGGCCTCCGCCTCCCCGGCCACGTCGTTCGTGCTGGACGCCGGCGAGCGCATCGGCGGCTACCTGCTCGCGCTGCCCTATCCCCGGTTCCGGTGCCCCGACCCGGACCGCCCGGAGCACACCACCTTCCGCTCCGCCAACCTGCACCTCCACGACATCGTTGTCAGCGACGAATTCCGTGGGCGCGGCTGGGCGAAACGCATGGTCCGGCACCTGACCACCACGGCCCGATCCCTTCGGTACGAGCGGATCTCGCTGGTCGCCGTCGGCGGGTCCACCGGCTTCTGGTCCGCGCAGGGCTACCACCCGCACCCGCACGCCGCGCTGCCCTCCGGCTACGGCCCCGACGCCGTCTACATGTCCCGCACGATCACCGAAGAGGGCCTCGTATGAGCGAATTCCGCCGGGCCCAGCTGTCCGTCGCCGCACTGTTCTGCTTCCTCGGCTTTCAGTACTCGACGTGGGCGGCACGGATACCCGCGCTCAGCGACCGCCTCGACCTGACCGCCGCCGAGGTCGGCGTGTTCCTGCTCGCCGCCGGCGTGGGCGCGACGGTGTCGTTCCCGCTCGTCGCCCGGCTGATCGCGTCGCTCGGTTCCCGGCGGCTCGCCCTCGGCTCGGCGCTGGTGCTGGTCGCGGCGCTGGCCGGGCTGGCGGTCGTACCCACGTACCCGGTGGCGCTGGGCATCCTGCTCGTCGACGGCGTCGCGGTCGGCTGCCTCAACGTGGCCATGAACGCGCAGGGGGCCGCCCTCGAAGCCCGGTACGAACGCAACACGATGGCGAAGCTCCACGCCCTGTTCAGCGGCGGCATCTTCGGCGCGGCGCTGCTCGCCTCGGGAATCACGACGGTAACGGACGCCGTACCCGTGCACTTCGCGATCTCGGGCGCCCTCCTGCTGACGCTGATCCTCGTGGCCCGGCCGGCCCTGCTGCACGACGACCTGCCCACCCCGGCGAAGACCGCCGGCCGCCGCTGGATCCGCCCGTCCCGCATCACGGTCTGGCTCGGCCTCGCCATGCTCTTCACCACCATCACCGAGGGCGCCATGACCGACTGGTCGGCCCTCTACCTCGAGAAGGTGGCCCACGCCGCCGACCACCTGCTGCCACTCGGGATCGCGGTCACCTCGGCCATGATGGTGACGACCCGGCTGTTCGCCGACGGCTGGCGCGCCCGCTGGGGCGACAAACGCATCGTCCTGGCCGGCGGCACCCTGGCCGGCGCGGGCCTCGCGACGGCGCTGCTCATCGGCGGCGTCATCCCGGCATTGGCGGGCTTCGCGTGCGTGGGCCTCGGCATGGCAGCGGTCAGCCCCTGCCTGTACGTGGCAGCCGCCCGCGAAGGCTCCACCACGCTGACGATGGCCGCGGCCATGAGCACGACCGGGCTCCTCGCGGGACCGCCGGTGCTCGGTTTCATCGCCGAGGGCAGCAGCCTGGTGTGGGCGATGGGAGCGGTCGTGGTGGCGGCCTGGCTGGCGGTGCTGTCGGTCGTACCGATCCGCTGGCCCGCACCCGTTCCGGCGCCGGCCGACGAGCCGGAGGCCGCCACCCGCTGATCCGGCCCGTCAGCCCCCTTCGCCGGTCAGGAAGGCCGCCGTCCGCTCGAAGATCTCCGGCGCGTCCCAGTCCAACGTGGCCACGTGACCGCTGCGTTTCAGCGGCACCTCGACCACCTCCGCCGACCGCACCCCGTCCCGCATGACGGTCACCGACCGCAGCCCCGCCTCGCCGTCGGCCAGCGACCGGAACACCAGGATCGGCTGCGTCACAGCCGGCAGCCGTCCCCGTACGTCCGCCCACAGCCGGGTCAGCTCGTGGACCGCCCTCAGCGGGATCCGGCGGTAGCCCTGGTAGCCGACCGACGGGTCGTTCACCTGGCGCTGTTCGTTCGCGATGCTCGGCACCACGTACTTCAGGATCGGCAGCAGCGGCAGCAGCGGGTTGGCCATGGTCAGGGCCGGGTTCACCAGCACGACGTGGCTGATCTCGGGCTGCAGGGCCGCCAATCGCAGCGCCAGCGCGCCGCCCATGGAGAGGCCGACGACGGCCACCGGGCCCGCGCCGGAGGCCGCGGTGACGGCCTCCGACGCGTCCTCGTACCAGTTCTTCCAGGTGACCGACCGCAGGTCCGGCCAGGTGCCGCCGTGACCGCGCAGCACCGGCACCTCCACCCGGCCCAGCTGCGGTTTCAGCGCCTCGGCGAACGGTTCCATACTCGACGGTGAACCGGCGAACCCGTGCAGCAGCACCGCCGCACCCGCCGCGGGGGCCGTCATCGCCACCCCGGCGCGAGGCCGGGCCGTCCGCCGGAGCGGGCCTCGAGCAGTGCGACCTCGCGCAGGATGCGCCATTCGCTGCCGTACGGGCCGCCGAGCATGGCGCCGATCGGCAGGCCGCCGGCCCGGCGCACCGGCACGCTGACGGCCGGCATTCCGGCGATGTTGTACATCGGTGTGAAGGGCATGAAGCGGGTCATGGCAGCGAAGTTCGCCTCCTCGTCGGCATGCGTACGGAAGACGCCGCGACGCTGTGGCGGCGTGGCGAGGGTCGGCGTGACGAGGAGATCCACCATGCCGAACACCATCTCGTCGAGCATCCGGGCCACACCGCGGAACATGGTCAAGCACTCGTGGAGGCGTACGCCGCCGACGCCGCGGCCGCGATCGCGCATCCACCGGGTGAACGGCGCGAGCGCCTCCTCGTCGTCGACCTCGAACGAGGCCGCGACCACCGACCAGGCGTCGCGGAAGGCGTCCGCGACCGCCACGTCCTTGCCGAGGTCGACCGGGACCACCTCGTGCCCCGACGCGGCCAGGCTCGACGCGAGATCCTCGGCGGCGGCCCGGCACTCCCCGGCCACCTCCAGGTCGGGCACCATCGGTTCGGTCGCCAGCCCGATCCGCAGCGGGGCGTCGGGTTCCGCGTACGGACGCGCGGCGACCAGGTCGCCGGTCATGGTCCCGGCGATCGTCCGCAGCAGGGCCGTGGCGTCGAGCGCGGTCCGGGCCAGCACACCCGGTACGGACAGCGCGGTGGGCGCCGGGTCCGACGGGCCGTTGCTGACCGTGCCGTTGCTCGGCCGTACGCCGATCAGCCCGCAGCAGGACGCCGGGATCCGGACCGACCCACCGGCGTCCGTGCCGAGCGCGAGCGGCGCGAGGCCCGCACTCACCGCGGCGGCCGATCCTCCGCTGGAGCCCCCGGGCGAGAGCTCCGGCGCCCATGGGTTCGCCGTGTCCCCGCCGACCAGGTTCTCCGTGTAGCAGGGCAGCGCGAACTCGGGCAGGTGCGTCTTGCCCAGGATCGGCAGGTGCGCCCGGCGCAGCCGGACCACCACGTTGTCGTCCCCGACCGCCTCGTCGCCGCGATCCGCGCTGCCCCAGCCGGTCGGCACGTCCTCGACGTCGAGGTTGTCCTTGACCGCGACCGGTACGCCGTGCAGCGCGCCGACCCCGTCCGGCCCGGCCGCCGCCAGCACCTCGTCGGCACGATGCGCTTGGTCCAGGGCGAGCTCCGCGGTGACCGTGGCGAAGGCGCCGAGCCGGCGGTCGAGCCGTTCGATGCGGTCGAGGTGGTGCCGGGTGGCCTCGACCGAGGTCACCGAGCCGGCTCGGATCAGGCCGGCCAGCTCGGTGGCCGGCAGCTCGTGCAGGACGGTCACGCGGCCTCCCTCTCCCGGTCGGCGGCCCGCTCCCTCCGCAGAGCGGACAGCCGGGCGATCATGCGGCGCTGCCAGTTCTCGTCGTGCTCGCCCGCCAGTCCATCCTCGATGGCGTCGAGGTAGGCGCCGAGATCGGCGGGGACGACGGCGGCGAACGGAATGGCCGGCGAGGGCAGGAGGTAGCTGCACCACATCAGCGAGGTGCGGGGCAGCACCGGCTTGGTGTCGGGTACGACCAGCGGATCGAACCCGATGAGCCGCAGGTGCCGCAGCGCCCCGTTCTCCCGGCTGTCGCCGATCATGAGGGGACGGCCCATCGGCTGCACCGACCTCCCCAGCGCGAGGATCAGGTGCCACGGCACCCGTTCGCGCGTCCGGCCTGACGGCACGTCGCCGGCACGGACGAACCGCTTGATCTCGAAGACCTCCTGCGTGGTGAGCCCGTTGCCGGCGAACGGGGTCAGCAGGTCGACGTCGTGCGCCACCTCCACCGGATAGCGGCTGCGGCCCGGGTCGTCGAGCCGGCGCGGCAGCACGTCGCGCGAGCGGAGCAGGCCGACGTACCCGAGGATCCGGCCCTCGCCATCGAGCACGACGGTGTGCGCGACGGTGGCGTCCGGCGGCTCGGCCAGCAGGGCGGTCTCCCGCGCGAGCTGCGAGCTCATCAGGGACAGGTCGACGAACTCGGCCAGCCGGAACCCGAAGACGCCCTGCAGGTGGCGGTCGTCGACGGTGTCCGAGCTGAACGCGATCGTGGTCAGCCCGTCGCCCAGCCCTTCGACGCGGCTGAGCGCTCGGCCACCCACAGTGGACGCGAGGTCCGGATAGCGCAGCGAGCGGTGCAGGGCGACGAGCGCCCGGGCGTATGTGGTGTCCAGATCCCCGCTCCGGCGTTCGTCGGCGGCCGGGGCGATGAGCTCAGAGGTCGTCATCGTCGTCGTCATTCCGGTACAGGGTGTCGGTGATCGACAGGGCGAGCGCCTCCGGCGTGCCCTCGAAGATCCTTGTGCCGAACGAGTCGCGCAGCACCTTCTCCAAGCCGTACGACTTCATGTAGCCGCGCGAGCCCATCAGCGCCACGGCCGTCGTCGCCGTGTCGATGGCCACCCGGTCGGCGAAGAGCTTGGCCATCGCCGGCTCCCGCTCGGGCGCGGGCAGCCGGTTGTCGACCAGCATGGCCGCACGCTGGTAGAGCAGCCGGGCGGCGTCGACGCCGACCGCCATGTCGGCCAGCCGGCGCGCGGTCATCTGGTGCTCGCGCAGCAACTTGCCGCCCTGCACCCGCTCGCCGGCCCACTCGACGGCGACCTCGAGGGCGTGCCGCGCGATGCCGGTCGAGACGGCCGCCACCGACGAGCGCGCCATGTTGCCCTGCGCCACGTTGATCGAGGTGCCCTGGCCCTCGCCGCCGACCAGGTCGTGCGCCGGGATGCGGACGTCGTCGAACCACAGCTCGCTGCCGAGGCAGTTGCGGTAGCCCATCTTGTCCAGCACGTCGCCACGGCGTACGCCGGGAGCGTCGAGCGGGACGACGACACAGGTCAGGCCGGTGGCGCCGGGGTGGGGTTCGAGGTTGGCGTACACGGAGGCGAAGGACGCGACGGCGCCGTTGGTGATGAAGCGTTTGTGCCCGTTGAGCAGGTAGCCGTCACCGTCGCGGCGCAGCGTCGTGCGCATCCGGGCGTCCGCGAAGTGCTGCGGGATGACCAGGTCGGTGCCGGCCTCCTCCTCGGCGACCGCGTTGCTGGCGAGCACCACCTTCGGGCCGGTGAACGCGGACAGGTACCGCTCCTGCAGGCCCGGGTCGCCGGTGAGCAGGACCGGCGTCTGACCGAGCATCGTGGCGCCGAACGCCAGTGCGATCCCCGGGTCGGCCGCAGCCAGCTCCTCCATGGCCATGGCCACGCCGAGCACGCCGACCCCGAGGCCGCCGAGCTCCCGGGGCAGCAGCGCCCGGGTCAGCCCGATGTCATGGCCCGCCTGGATGACGTCCCAGTCGAAGTCCTCGGCCGCCTGCTGGTCGAGCTCGACCGCGCGCGGGGCGAGGACCTCCTGGGCGAAGGCCCGTACCTCGTCGACGAAGCGCTGCACCGTACGGGGAACGCGGTCGAAGTTGAGATCGGCTTCGGTCTCGAACGTCTCCACGGTGGCGGTCACTTGGCGGCCCCGTCCACCAGGCCGTGCTCGGCGACGATCTGCGGGTACCGGTCGAAGGCCGGCTGGAGGATCGGCACGAGCTCGAGCACCTTGGCGACCTTGCCCTTGATCCGTACCTTGCCCATGGCCACGGCGGCGGGCATGAGCAGCGTGCCGAGCCACAGCCGGTGTGCCGTGTCGCAGCTCATCTTGATCGTGACGGTGGCGTCCTCGGGCGCGTCGTCACCGAAGCGCACCTCGCCCGGCGCGACGTGGATGACGCAGTCGGGCTTGACGTGGACGAGCCGGACGGTCAGATCCGCGGCGCGCAGCCGTTCGGTGAACTGCTCGTCGGCGGCCAGGATCTTGAACAGTTCTCCGAAGACCGCGTACGCGGTACCCGAGTCAGGGTACGTGGACACGATGAACCTCCCCGTTGTTCAGTGAAACGTGAGCTGAGACGGCGGGACCGGACGGTCAGCGCCGGAAGCGGTTGCGTTGCACGGCGGCCAGCAGCGCGGCCACCTCGAGCGGCTGCCGCAGCCGGTCGCGCAGGCGGTGGCTCAGCGGCATCGTGAGGGCGTGCACGTCGACGCCGGCCGAGGACGGCACGGGACGGCCCGTCACCAGCCGCGCGGTCAGCGTGGCGGCGATGAGCCCGAACAGGTCGGCGGCCTGCACGAGCTGCGGGAAGGTGAAGTCCTTCTCGCCGAGCCCGCGCCGGATCAGGGCGATCAGGTCGCGGGGCACCTTCGTGGCCGGGATCAGCCGGGCCAGCAGGCCCCACATCGGCATCTCGTCGAGCTGACGGCGGGTCACCGCGCCGTCGAAGATCGGTCGGTCGGTGCGGTAGTCGTAGACGCGGACGTACTGAGTGGCCGACATGTCCCAGCCGGTCATCAGGGGCAGCCGCCGCTCACGGACCCGCTCGTGCAGCAGCCCCTTGGCCCGCAGGCCCGACGGCATCGTGACGTCCACCCCGTCGATGACCACCTGGACGCCGTCGAGCAGCCGGTCGACCGTGTGCTCGGCGACGCCCTCCTCGACCACCTCCACCTCGACGTGGGGATTGATGGCCCGGGCGCGCTCCGCGGCCACAGCTGCCTTGTTACGGCCGAGGTCGTCCACTGTTGCGTTCTGGCGGTTGAGGTTGGTCAGCTCGTAGCTGCCCGGATCGGCCAGGACCAAGCGCCGGAAGCCCAGCCGTACCAATGGCTCCACAGCCGAGCCACCGATGGAGCCGCAGCCGGCGACGAGCACCTTCGCCGCGCCGATCCGCTCTTGATCCTCGGCGCTGACGACACCGTGGTTGCGGGCCACGAAGATCCGCTGGAACTCGTCGGCGGACAGCGCCCGCGCCTTTGCGGGCGTCGCCACCTCACCACTTTCGCTGAGCACCGCTTCAGTCATCGAGCCTCCCCGGTCAGGGCGGCGTCGGCCGCCTGGTCCAGGGCGCGCGGCCGGCCCGCGACCCGGTTCGGCACCCAGGCGAGCGTGGTGACCGCGCCGAGCAGCAGCACACCGATGCCCGCCCAGAGCGTGACGTGCATGGCGTCGACGAACGCGTCCTGCGCCTGCAAGGCCAGCGCCGGAGCCTGCCGGCCTTCCCTCAGCACGAGCAGGGTCGCCCCGAGCGAGTCGCCGGCCTGGTCACGCCACTGCCCCGGCAGCGCGTCCAACACGGCCGACGCGTGACTCCGGTACGACATGGACAGCACCGATCCCATGACGGCAACGCCCAGAGCGGCGCCCACCTGGCGGAGCGTGTTGTTGACCGCGCCACCCACACCCGCCTTGTCGGCCGGTACGGCGGTCATGGCCAGGGTCGTGGTGGCGCCCATGACGAAGCCCATGCCGAGGCCGGCCACGAAGAGGCTCACCTCCAGCTCCCAGAGCGGCGAGGTCGCAGTGGCCAGCAGCAGACCGGCGAAGGAGAGCGCCAGCAGCAGCAACCCGACGGTCACGGTGGGTCGGAACCCCCATCGGCGTACAGCGCCGGCACTGCTGATCGCCGACAGCACGCTGCCCACGGCGACCGGGAGCAGGATGAGGCCCAGCTCCAACGGCGAGTGCCCGAGCACCAGCTGCACGTAGAAGACGAGCAGGAAGGTGCCACCGGTGAGCGCGAAGAAGGCGAGCGACACCGCGGTCGTGCCGCCGGCGAACGGCGCACTGCGGAACAGGCTGACGTCGAGCACGGGATGCGCCGTGCGGCGTTCGACCATCACCAGGGCGACCGCCAGCAGGACACCGAGCAGGATCATGCCGGCCGACGCCGGGGCGAACCAGTCGTTGTCCTCGCCGGCGCGGATCACGCCGTACACGACGGCGCCGATCGCCGCGGTCGACAACAGCAGGCCCGGCAGGTCGAGGTGGAACTGCGCGGCGGACCGCGACTCCTCCGCGGTGACGAAGAGCAGCGCCACACAGACTGCCGCGACCGGCACGTTGATCAGGAAGACCGAACCCCACCAGAAGCGCTCTAGCAGCGCGCCGCCGAGGATCGGGCCGAAGGCCACCGAGAGACCGCCGAGCGCGGCCCAGATGCCCATCGCCTTGCCCTGCTCGTTCTCGGGTACGGCGTTCTTGATGATCGCCAGGGTGGTCGGCGGCACGACCGCGCCGCCGATGCCCATGACCGCGCGCCACAGGATCAGCGAGTCGGGCGTGTCGGCGAACGCGGAGAGAGCGGACGCCACCGCGAAGATCACCAGGCCCACCGCCAGCGTGCGGCGCCGGCCCCACCGGTCGGCGATCACGCCGGCGGTGAACATGAGCGAGGCGTACACCAGGATGTACGAGTCCACCGCCCACTGCAGCTCGGAGTTGTCGGCCCGCAGGTCCCGCTGGATCGCCTGCAACGCGACGTTGAGGATGGTGTTGTCCATCATCACCATCAGGAAGCAGGCTCCGACGACCACGAGCAGGAGACCCTGCCGTTTCGGCCTCGTCGTCATTGTCGATGCAGTCCTTCTCTAGTCGAGGCTGAACGACGGACGCCGCTCGGCCATGGCGAGGTTGGTGTCGTTGTCGGGCCTGACGACCGGTCGGCGCAGACGGTCGTCGTCCTGCGTGAAGATCGGCCGGTGCACGTGTGAGCTCGGCAGCCGGCCCGCGCTCGATCGACGCAGATCGGGTACGGCGAAGGCGCGCCGCAGCCAGCGGTCCTCACCGTCGTAGTGGGCCGCGAAACCGGTGCGTCCGTGCACGGCCTTGTCGTTGTCGACGATGAGCAGGTCGCCGGCCTCCATCACGTGTCCCACCAGGTTGCTCAACATCGCCCGGCGCAGCGTGTCGAGCGCACGCCGGCCCTCCGCGTCGTCCGAGACCATCGCGTGGAAGTCGACGCAGAGATCCGGATCGGTCAGCGAACCGGTGAGCACGGGAACCGGACCCGTGTAGACGTCCTCGCGGTCCCCGACGAACGAGCTCGCCAGCCGGATCCGGTACAGCGGCCGGGCGAGCACCGCCCGCGTGCCACCGTCCAGCGCCACGAGCGCCCGCATGATCCCGCTGGCCAGCGTCAGAGCGACCCGGTCGTGGTCGGGCCGCAACCCGAGCAGGCTGATGAACCGCGGACGTTGCGGGTGGAAGCCGTCCTCCGTGTGCAGCTCCAGGAAGCAGCTGCCCGAATTCTCCTGACGTTTCTCGGCGCCCGGCACCGGGGCCACGTCCTGGATGATGCGCCCGGCCTTCTCATCCGCGTACGAGATGACGTCGCCGACGATGTTCATGACCGCGAGCTGCGTCATCGAGGCCACCCGCAGCCGCTGCCAGTCGTCGAAGTTGCCCTCGTCGGGCGTGAGCGGCAGCGGATCGTCGATCGGCAGATTCCGCAGCAGCAGCGCGCCGTCGGAGTTGCTCCGGTAGCGGAAGTCCGTGAGCGCGTGCAGGAGGCGGTCCGGGCCGCCACGCAGCAGGCGCAGCTTGCAGTCGACCATCAGCTCGCCGTCGTCCAGATGCAGCGCCGTGGGCCGGCCGGCATGCCGCACGGCCAGCTCGAGCGCTACGTCACGCAGGCACTCCCGCTCCTCGTCGCTGAGCACCAGAGCCGTGTCGGCGGCCGCCCGGATCGGCCAGGACCGGCCTTCGGTGTCGGTCACCGCAACCTGTTCCACAGTCACGACTGTTTCCCCCGATTGACAGTTAGTTGATCCGTGACAGTTGCCTGTCTCGGATCCGAACTCTACTCAATCCTGGGCGCTCGAACGACCCGCAGTGACGCTCTGTCGGGATGCGGTCACGCGGTATTCGGACCGGGGCCGAGGCATGCCTTCGACGAGCATCGAGATGAGCAGGTGGGCCCGAGAGCGGAGAGGCACTCACGCACGGCGATGGGACCTTGTGACATCCGCCACCAAGGGGAAGTGGAAACGCTTCGACGAAGCGCATATCCGGAATTCGGATACAACGCTTCAGCGGCCTTTCGCAAATGTCGCCTCGGGCCGGAAGGCGACCGATAAGCCCGACTCCGGCCTGACGGTTATGGTGATGCGCGCAGCAAGGAAATGAACCGGAAACAACACTGAGCCGGCTCGGACGCAAGGCGGTTACGCAGACCCGCAGCTCACGCAGCCAGGACACAGCGGGCCGGAGGACGGCTCCGCGTCGGGCAGCAGGGCGGGCCGAGTCAGGACGCGGCGCGGTCCACGGCGGCCGAGTCGTCGACGGCAGCCCGGGCACGACGCAACAGCTCGCGCAACGTGGCGAGCTCCTCGGCGCTGAACTCAGCCTCGTACCGCTCATCCACCCGGCGCGCCGCCGCATCCGCCTTCGCGAGCAACGCATTCCCCTTGCGGGTCAGGGTGAGCGCCATGATCCGGGCATAAATAGGAACAGGCATCCGCTCGGTAAGGCCGCGCCGCTCCAATGCAGCGGTCACCACGCTCATCGATTGCGGCGTAACTCGACACAGCCGCGCCAACTGGGCACTGGAGACGCCAGGATTGCACCGCAACATCAATAGGGCCGTGTACTGGGTAACGGTCAGATCGAACGGCGCGAGCGACTCGGCCTTCCGAGCAACCATCTCGGACGACGCGTGCTGCAGCAGCGTACTGACCCGCTCATTGATCTCCCGCTGCCGCGCGACGTCCGCTTTGCCGGTAGCCACGTCCCCGCCTCCTCGCCGCGTCCCCTCAGCCGACAGCACCCAGTCTCCCAGGACACCCCACGGACACACCAACCTGCCCGGTCGAGTGACCCACGCGATCACAACCCGGCCCAGCTTCCGCCTCACCGCACTTCGACGGACCTCTGCCGCCGTCTCACTCCCAGCGCCACAACCAGCCGAGCCACCCCATGCCGACGGCCACCAACACCGCGGCGACGCTCGCAAGCATGAAGGGCGCCGAGGGCACATCCGGCAGCCCCGAACCCGCCCGGAGCCCGATGGAGTGCGCAACGGGCCACCCGGCGGCGCCCGATAAGATCCGCTCCATGGCGATCCAGCGCTGCCCCATCTGCCGGACCGAAGTCCGCACCAACCCGCGCTACCCCGATCACCTGTGCCAGGACTGCGCCACCAGAGCAATCGCCGCCGACGGCCGGCCGCTCAAGTTCTTCAACACCTCCGCGACAGGCGGCTTCGAGGCGATCTACGCGGACGACAACACCCCGGCCGAAGCGGTGACCCGAGACCACGTGGTCTTCGTCGATGGAGTGCGATGCGTGGCCAACGAGGCCCGCTTCGGCGGAATCGTCATTCGCCCCGCTCCGTAGCGGCACTTCCGAGGAGAAGATCAGGACAGGCTGCCCGGGGAGGGGTATCCCAGCTCAGCCTGTCCTGTCGGTGCCGGGAAACCCGGGTGTCAGCGTGGCGGGTCCGCGGTCCGGAGCGGGGTCAGTCGGCGACCGTTTCGTCGTCGATCTTCGCGGCACCCACGTTCTCGAACCGGCGCCGGTACGGCTGCCGACCTGGGTGTTGGTGGAGCCGAGGTTACGGCATGCGAACCAAAGGATCATGGCGCAGGGTGCCGACCTGGACCTTCCTCTGGCGGGCGAGCATGCGTTGACTCGGCCGCGAAACGGGTCTGCTTCGCCCGGTGCTCCCGGAGATAGTTGACGATCGTGTAGGCCAGGATCAAGACGACCTCGGCTCGCTCGTCCGGGCCGAAGGTCGCAACCTGGGCTCAGCCAGCGTCAGTACCGGCAGTCGGGTCGACCGTACCGATGGCGGTGCGGATCGCCTTGGTCACGCATGCTCTATCGATCGCTCCACTTGGCGGTAGGCGGTTCGTGGCGATCTCGTGCGATCCGACTACTGCCGCGCTGGCTCGTTCGCCATCTCGGTGCCCGCTCGAAGAGCGCCTTCTGTCAACGCGACGGCTTCGGCCGGCGACGGTGGCGTTTGAACGGCGTGCGAACGACTTTGCCGGGGCGCTGGGAGCGCGTGTCGTCCGTGGGTCGTCACCCTACAATCAAGCCGGCCTGGATGCCCCAGAACCAAGCGTCGGCGGCGGAGGACGAGCAGTGATCGAGCAGGTCAACCTTTACATACCGCCGGAGATCCAGGCTCGAATAGACACGAAAGAATTGTTCCGCATCGGCAGCGTGGTTCGAGATGTCGCCACGGGACAAGTCTTCAAGCACCTGGATGAGGTCACGGGCCCGGCAAAGAACCAAGCAGAGCGGGCAGTAGCGAGTCTCGGAGGCAGGCTACGAAACCCGTGGGTCATCGTCGGGGTCACCGCCGCAGGGGTGGTGGTCGTTGGAGGTGCTGCGCTGATCGCCGCGAGGAAGCGTAAGCGTGCGATCCCCGACTGCCTCAAGAACTTCAACGCCTCATTGCGCGCTTACCTGGAAGCAGCTCGCCAAGGACACCTTGACGTAGGCGTCGTCAGCCAGCTCATTTCCGACCGGGATGCGGTGCAAGCCTATTCCGTCGACGGCGTTATCACCGTTGATCTTCCGATCGAGCAGTGGGAAGCGCTGATCAACCTCGTTGGTGACTACACGCAAACGCTTGCCGAGGCGAACTCCATTGAGCCGGATGAGGTTCTAGGAGATGCGGCCGATTCCGAGAACGATAGTGTTGTCGATCTGCGCCGCTACCTTGAGGCTCAGAGAAAGATCTTTGCCATGCGGGCGGCGTGATCATCTACCCTATGGCACTGGGTGTCTCGTCTACCCAGTCAGCCTCCCGCGGGCCTACGCACTCGGCGCGGACGCGCTGCAAGATTCACTGAAACTAACAGTAACTCTCATGCTGTGGGGCAAGACGTGCTGGGGTGGAGGTAACTGCTGGTGGCGCTCACGCACGCTACGTTGCATGCCTTCGCCCAGACAACGCGCTGCTGAGATCACCTGTCAATTTCGCGTTTGATGTCGAACACGAAACGTGACCACGTTGAGTTTCGCGTTTGGCCCCAGGCGGTGAAATGATTTCCGGGGATGAGGGTCACGGCATCGACGGCGCGGGTCACGGCGACGTAGAACTTTCGGCGTGCGTCCTCCAGTGCGAGTTTGGTTAGTGGCCGGTTCTCAAACCAGAACGGCACTAGCCCGTCAATAAGCCCTGGCAGGATGACAGCCGAGAATTCGCGTCCCTTTGCACTGTGATACGTCGTCATCACTACTCGGCCAGGTGCGCTGCCGCCCGCAAGTTCCGCCATCGTGAGTCCTGCTGCAACCTCAGCAGTAACTTTCGCTGGGGCCTGCTGGTCGCGCCGATCACGGCTATCCATTGCCAGCTTGTCGATGGTGAGCAGTTCGCTCAGCTTTGACCAGAACGGCCGGCTGTCATCATCAAGTTGCTCGCGTCGGGAGGAATCGAGCAGCCCGAGCAGCCGTCTGGCCAGTGTCCGAGGGGTGTCGTCGGGGCCGGCCGTGCCCGTCTCCCGCAGCAGCCGGTTCCACATCGCCGCGATCTCTCGCACGGTCGGCGGGGTTTTGCCCCCGCCGGTGGCCCGCCTGGGGAGGTGTTGGCCGGGGCTCACTGGCTCGGTGCGTCCGGGTAGCGGGCCGGATAGCCGCCGAGCGGCGCACGCCATGATCATGTTGGCCAGCGGGCCGTCGGGCACGCGACGGCCGCGCTCGTTGTCGAACGCGATGCCAGCATGCGCGAGCGCAGCCTCCACCAGGTCGTGAAGATCGGTTGGGCCGGGATACAGCACGGCGATGTCCTCAGCGGGAACACCGTTCTCCAGGAGTTCCGCCACGACTTCGACGGTGCGAACCGCGTGCGTGTCGAGATCACCGGAGACCGGCCTGATGTCGATCACACCCGGATCGGTCCTGTCGGGGTCATGGGAGTAGCCGCGGTCTTCGCCGAGCGCTGCGCGGCCGGCGGCCACGAGGGCGCTGCCGCTGCGATAGTTCAACGTCAACTGCACAGGTTCGCAGCCGATCCGGGGCCCGAGTTCACGCAGGTAACGCGGATCGGCCCCCTGGAACTCGAACATCGTCTGATCGGGATCACCCACGGCAGTTATCGTCATGCCCGCACCGTGCATGGTCGTGACGAGGGCGTCGAGGACCGGACCGAGGTCCTGGTACTCGTCAACGACCAGGTTCGGGAACCGCGACGTCAAGAGGTCGCGAGCGGCCTTGCTGTCTCGGAGAATGTGCAGCGCCCGGTGGGTCATCTCATCGAAGTCCAGCAGCCCGTCGGTCACGAGCCGCTGTTCATAGAGCTGCACAGCGAGCTGATGCTGACGTGTGAAATCGCGGACGTCTTCACCTGCGGCGGCGCGGCGCCGCAGCGTAGTGACCGTAGGCATCTCTCGGCGAAGATTGTTGAAAAAGACCCCAGCTCCCGAGAGCGCGTCGGACCACATGCGGTCGCTGCTGGTCTGGTCCAGCACTTGGAAGTCGGCCGGCAGCGGATGATCTGCGATCTTGCCGTAGGGCAGTAGGACGTGATGAAGGCAGAACGCGTGCACCGTCCGGCTGGCCAGCCTCCGTCCCGGCACCAGACCTAGTTTGCGCAGACGAGCGCTGAGTTCTCGGGCCGCAGCATCGGTATAGGTCATGGCGGCAACGCCGCGGTGCTCGCTGGTAGTGGCGAGCAGATATCCCACCCGGGCCGCTACTGTCCGAGTCTTGCCTGCTCCCGGGCCTGCGAGTATCACGACATCGCCGTCGCGGAGGGCGGCATCTCGCTGGCGGGGGTGCAGCGTGCTGATCTCGGCGGCCAGCGCCGGGGAAAGCATGGCCTCTCCCGACGTCCTGGGGGGCCCGGCCACTTTCACTCCCACCGGCCGCGTAGTCCGGTCACCAGTCGTCCTCGATCTCTTCAGCCACTTCGGGAAGCTCGCCGCCGGACTCGTCATCGTGGTCGCCGTCCGACTCCAACCACGCCAAATACTCCTCCTCCGTGGGTAGGAGCGGCAGCTCCTCCACCTCCCGCCGCAAATCATCCAGAAGAGTCAGCAACGATCCGCAGCCGGCAACGGCGAGCAGATTCTCCGGCGCAAGTTCGTCGTCCACACCCGCTCCGAGTAGATCAACTACCCGCTCGCGCAGGTTTATCGTGCTCACATGAGCAGCGAGGCGTTGCGCGAAGCGACCCTTACCGATCTTCTCGATGCGCGACAACAGCGCCTCACGCTGTTCCTTAGTGGGGCTGCCGGCGGCGGCACGGATCTCCTCCACGGCGTCGGCGAAGTTCCGTTGCCGGACGGCGCCGCTCGTTAACTCGTTGAACGCCAAGACCATCTCCTGCGCCAGTAGCGGCACAACGTCGACCTCAAGGGTGTGGTCGCCGACGTAGATTCCGTAGGACGAGGCATCGCTGACGAGATCCGCTCGTCCGGCACGCAAGGCACCGTTTAGCATCGCGGCAGCGGCAACTGTGCCGACCCGCTGCTTGAAGCCGGGATTGGCGCTCGGCTGATGAATATCGAGGAGTTTGCGGGCGCGCACCAGACCAGGTTCGACCTCATGAACCTGGCCGGACTCGGTCACGTCACCGTCAGTGAGGATCGCGAACGGCCGGTTAAGTGCTGCGCTGCTCAGCAGGCGAACATACGGAGCGAAGTCTGTCCCCTCGACCGAAGCGACGACGATGCCATGCCCGTCGAGGTCGAAATCGACCGCCGCTGCCAGAGCAGGCAGAAGGTAGCCGTCCGCGGCGCCCTCGACCAAGATGACCCTGCGCGCGAACAGCAGCTCGGCACGAGTCACGTTCAGGTACCGCTCGATGTCGGCCGTCTCATGCGCCGTCAACAGGCCGGGCGGCACCACGCTCGCCACCGTGTGCCCGCCGGAGCCTGACAGGAGTACGAGACCTGCCAGAGGCGTGACCGCGGCAATGTGCGGGCTGTGGGTCGTCAGAATGAGCCGATCCGGTTGGCCCAGCAGATGAGCAAAGACGTGGCGCTGCAAGGTCGGATGGAGGTGCGCTTCGGGCTCCTCCACCGCGAGCAGAGTGTCCTCCCCGTCACCCGACTCCCGACGCAGGCGCAGACGCTCCAGCAGAAGCGCCAGATAGATGACGTTCGCGGTCCCGGTCGACGTGCGATCCATGCCTCGCGTGCTCGCGGCGTCGATGAACAGGCGGACACTGCGTATCAAGTCTTCCTGGCGGCCAGCGAACGCCAGCGACGGAGAGAGAACAAGCTGCGGACCGGCCATCTCGGTAATGCGGTCGTGGATCATGCGTCGAACTTTTCGTACGTTCGTGTCTCGGCCGAGTTTGTCGCGGGCCGCCTGCATCGCGCTCAACGCATCGTCGAGGTTCGCGTCGGATGGGGGCAGCTCACGAAGCAGCCTGGTGAGCGGGCTGCGATCAGATCTGTCGAGATCACCCTCGGCATCGCGTAGTGGCGGCAACACCGACAAGGCCGCGTAGCGCTTGGCGGCCAGCATCGCGTTGGACGGATCATCGGCGCCGTAGATCGTCCACTCATAGTCATCGGGCGTCAGCTGCGGCGTCGCCGCAGTGCCCAGAACCTCGGCCAATGAGGTCTTCGGCCTAAAGAGATAGGTCAACCGCGCCACCAAGGGTTCCGTGTCGACGATCGCGCCATCGAGTTCGCTTCGGGCGTCGTCGTCTTCGTCGAAGTCGGTCAGCTCGACCTCGACCGAAACCTCAACGCCGTCCGCCATCGGCGGGCCGCCGTCGTGGATGTCGTCGGGTTGCAGCCACCGACGCCGATCAGGCAAGTCTGGATCGAGGACCAGCCTCAACGCGGACAACAGATTGCTCTTCCCGACCCCGTTTTCGCCAACGACCACCGCTGGATTCGGGAACGGGTCGATCTCCAGGTCGGCGAAGTTCCGGAAGTTCCGAATGTGCACCTTGCTTAGCTGCACAGGCCCTCCTGCTCAACTCAAGATCTACGCCGTTGACCCGGACGGCCTAGCGTAGCGATCGCCGAGAGCGAGGTCATCCACCTCCGATGAAGCAGTGGCAGAAGCCGAGTTGCCCGCGCCTCCTGTCTAGCCGCCGCTTGCTAGCCGTCGCCGGCGCGACCGCCTGAGCCGACGTGGTGAGCGCGATCCAGGCCGCGATTGCGCCAGCGAGCCAGCGCGCTTTCCACGAGATCTTGGACGTCCTGCCTGCTCAGCTGCGTGAACCGTCTCCGGCCGTAGGCGATCAGAATGCGTTTGGCGCGATCACAGCGAACCAAATCGGCTCCTTGTCTTCTGACTTCGGCGTGGCCAGCAACTGGACCAGCGTGGCGTCGTCGTTGGCGGTCCGCCACGCGGCCCACTCGGCCTCCATCGCCGCGGGCTGTCGGGCTCGGCCGCCCGGTCGGACAGCTGCGTGACGCCGTCGCGGATCGCCTCGGCGACCGTAAAGGCCAGTCCTGGTCGAAGTCTTCGCCGGTTCCGGGATCCCGTGATGTCGATGCTCCTGCATTGGGTCAAGGGCCGTCTCAGCCTCGCAGGATTCTTGCGGTGTCTTCACCGTCGAGAATCATGAACCGGCGCGGACGGCGCGAATCGTGAGCATGAGATTCCATCATGCTAATCACCGCCGTGGTTATCTCTCGGTAGTGTTGGAGCACAAGTATGTCGGCCGGTTCACTGAATAGTCGAACAATCTGGTCTCCGCGGCTACCTAAAGTTCTTACGGTCATCGGGCCTCGTGACCCTGGCCCCTTGAACAGCCATGCCGTAGATACCTGGACGCCTCGAACGAACATTCTGCTGGTGTAGAGGTCAGATCTCTCGCCACCCCAATCTTTTGGAACGTACGGTTCACCAAGAAGTGTCGCTATGGCATTCTTGACGACTTCTTCTGGCGTTTGTTCAAGTCTCTGCAGATCGGATGACGTACAAGACTCCACGAAGTTGATGTGCCGAAACTGGTCCACTTCACTTGGGTAGACACGGCGCGGAAGGCTGATTCCGAATAGAGCGGACTCGTCGTCTTCGACGTAGGAGCGGACGCCGACGAATGCCGGCCTCAGCTGCACCGTGGTCCTGTCGCACGCGGTTACGGTTCCGATGATGTACGCGTGCTTACGACCGGTTACGTTTCCCGCCGATGAATCGGCCGCCAACCGGGTCGCGTTGAATGTTCCACGGACCGTGACCTCGTCATCGGTGTTGAGATTTGCGTTGAAATCGATAGGCATGTCGCCCGGGCAGTCTCGCTCCTTAGCTCGGCGGAAGTCGAAGTCTTGCTCAATACCCACGACCTGCCCCGGCTGCGCGCCTTCCGTCTGAACGGCATTTTGCAGTTCGCCGATTCGGAGCTGTGGCAGAGCCTCGCCTAGTGCTGTCGCCAGGGCATAAGGTGTTGACCAGTCACCGGTTGATCGTTGACGGTGATCGGACATTCGCTGTAACCCCAGAATCCCCATAACTTGCTCACGGTGCAGGAAGAATGGCTCCAGCGCAACTCGGGTAAAGGACGACTGCGTGCCTTCATCGCTCACCAAACACGCTCCAGCAGGTCCAGGAGTTCATCGACTGTTGCAGGTCTATAAGCGGGATCGAAATGGGTGGCTGCCTTCACGATTTCTATCCATCGTGTGCCGTCGGGAAGTAGTGGGATGTTCGGCAGCGGCTGTCGTCCTGTGAAGACTGCTCCGATGATCTGGCCGATGCTGTAAATGTCCGCTTGGGGCCCCACATCGTGGGCATTCCGCGAAGACTCCGGGGCCGCGTAGCCTTCCGTGCCGTAAAGGCTGCCCGTATGTGTGCGTCCCGGTGTGGTTGTCAGGCCGCGCGGGCGCCTGCCGATTCCCCAGTCTGCGATCGCCCAGTGGCCGTTGACCATAAGAAGATTCTCGGGCTTGAGATCTCGATGGATCCACCCCGCCCTATGGGGCTCGCGAAGTCCGTCGATGATCGCCTCAACAAGCAGGCGTAATTGGTCTGGATCCCTCAACTGTGTCGCCTGGTCCTTGGCTGTTGCCTCCGCGATCGGCATGGCGAACCAGTCACCGTCGGGACTTACGTCCAGCACCGGGACGATGTTGCGATGGGCACCAAATCGTGTGGTGGCTTCGATTTCTAGGCGCATGCGGGCAACGGAGTCGTCGTTTCGGGCCTTGAGTCTCTTAATGGCGACGGGGACCCTCGTGACTTTGTGGGTCGCCCTGAACACGACCGCCTGGCCGCCGCGTGCAAGCTCATTGTCGGGGCGGTAGTCCCGGTGTTCGCCGCGTGCGAGCAGGTGAACCAGCTGGTGCCCTCTGGTAAGCCGATGCAGCAGCCCGCTGTTGGTCACTTGGTGGATCGTGCTGTCGGGGGTCAGGAGCGAGCGACTAACAGTAAGGATGTGTCCAAGGGTGGATAGGTCGTGACCGTCCGGGTCTGCCAGCAGATCGGTGATCGGGTGGTCTGCCAACGCCGCTATCAGTTGACGCGCCTCATCGTGCATGGTTTCCCGTTGCATGATTCTGTCTTGTTTGTCACGTTCGACGTAGGCGGAGACGTCGTCGGCCAGTTTCCATTGGACAAGGCGTCCGTGTTCCGCGCCGAGGCGAGCCGGCGGTTCGGCCTCGAACGAGATCAAGCCGTCCAAACACCACTGGTAGGTCAGTTGCATCGTGTGGTCCTTAAGACGGTTTACGATGCTGGTGGCCTTGCGAGACCGCTCTCTGAGCAGCCAGGCGCGCGTCGAGTCGGGAATCTGATTGAGTGCTGCCTGCCACTGTTCGGCGGTCGGCTCGACGGCTGGGCGAATATGGACGCGGACGAGCGTATGCTTTGTAGCACCGCCGGCGCGTTCGGTCACTCGGTAGACCGGGAACGCTGCAAGCTGTCGGGGTAGGCCGGCGATCTCTTGTGGCTGCGTCGCGATAACCGTTGTCTGACTCATGCTCCGCATCGCTCAGTTCAGATAAGGGGCGAAATGCTTGACCAGTTCTGGCTCGTCGGGCCCGTGCACGACGGCGGGACGGGCGTTGAGCACGTCGTTGCTACCTAAGCGCAGGAGCTTGACGAGGCTGGCCGTATGCGGGGCGACGAGGTGGGCATAGACGTCTTGGCAGGCCAAGACGACGGTGAGGCCGTATCGGGCGGCAACGTGTTCGAGGATTCCGGCCAAGCGGCGGAGGTTGCTGCCGTCCAGATTGTTGCCTGATTCGTCGACGACGACCATCCGGCCTTGGGGTTGGGTCGCGGAGACCATGGACGAGACGGCGAGCAGGGTGTGCAGGATGATGAGTTCCGCCGTGTTCGGTGAGGCGCTGTAGTCGACCGTCTCGCCAGCTGGCAGGATCCATTCCGGGCGAACTTCCCACCTGAGCGGCAGGTCCGGATTTCCAAGATCGACGTGCGTGAAGCGGAGTGCCACACGGTCACGCCCAGCGACGCTGAGTAGCTGGTTGAGCTGCTCTTCCGCGCTCTTGAATGCGTCCGTGATCAATTGGATCTGAAGCTCTCGTTGGCTGACCAGCCACAGGCGGGTCTGTTCAGTCTGCTTCTCGCGAGCCTGGATGTTCTTCTCACGGTCACTCTGCCGGGCCCGGATATCTTTTTCGTCGGCGGCATCGCTTTCTCCGTACCAGTCCAGCCACTCCGTCAACGGCTTCGTTGCGGCGTCGAACGGCATATTGGCTTCTGCGGCAGTCTTGTGCTTCACGCACCACTCGTGCATGTGGTTGACTTCCGCGGTCAGCTCTGCGACATGTCCGTCGTATGAGCCGAGGTCCGGCACCTCCTCCGCCGTCGGTTCTTGCTGTCCGCTGGCGGCCGAATCCGTCACAACGCATTCGATAGCCTGCCGCAACGAGGAGCATGCGTCATGCAGCTTGGCGTCGCGAGTGCGCTCGTCTGCTTCGACGCCCGTGACCTCCAAGCCTTCCCCTGCCGCTGCGGCGTCGACGATTCCGGCATGCCGCCGCCAAAGGCGGGCAGCCTCGGCTTGCTTGCTGGCCCGGTCACGCGCCTGGGCCGCGCTCAGCCTCCTTGTCGCGAGATTGTCGTCGCCGTCAGTCTTCAGGTTCTTAATGGCGGTTACAAGGCCGGCCCTACGTTCGGCATGTTCCTCATGAGCCCGTTTCGACTCCGCTTCCACTCCACGTGCGTCGTCCTCAGCCTTCTCCGCCACCGGGACGGCTTCGGCGAGTACCAACAGCCTTTCGTCGACTTGCTTCTTTTCCTCCACGACTGCGGTGAGCCGCACCGCTGCACGGGCGCCCTCAACAACGCGTTCTGCCGTCTCCCTGCGTTTGGTGGTCGCCTCGCCCTCCTTCTTCGCGGCCTCCCACTCCTTCTGGCGTTCGTCAACACGGTCCTCCGCAGCTCGGATTGCAGCACGGCGATCTGTCAGGGGAACATCGAACCCGCCCCAGATATGCAAGCCAAGCCGCTCGTCGAACACCGCAGCCGACGTGTTCTCCTGCATCCGTGCTGCAAGCGTGGCCAGCAGTGCGTCGAGCGGGCCACCGTCTCCCGGCGACGCCAACTGGAAACTATCGAGATCCTGCTCCAGCATGAGCGCAGGGATACCTGGGTGCTGTTCAAGTACCTGGCGAGCTAGGTCCGCGCTTTCCGGACGGCCGGCGGAGATGACGATCGCGTGTGCGAACGGACTCAGTCGTGCCTCCCACACGGCCCGCGCACCGTCTTCCAATGTGATGAGCTCAACTAGGCGCAGGGCGTCAATGCCTTCGTTTTCGAGAGCGGCCAGAACCTTGCCTGACTCACCGTGTCTGCCTGCCCGGATCTGATCCAGCTCCCGTCGGGCAGCTTCAAGCCGTTGCTCCTGCAGGACTGCGCCGGCTACGGCCTTGGCTTCAAGCTCCTTGGCGTCTTGCAACTGCTGGCCGGCGTCGACGATCGTGAGTCCCAAAGCAAGCGCCGCCTTCGGTTCCAGCTCGGCATGCTCAGTTGCCAGTTGTCGCTGCCGCAGTTCCTTCTCGCCCTGCTCCCTCGTGAGTTTCTCCAGCTGACCGTGGGCTTGCTCGCGGAGACGACGGTCGTGGTCGTGTTGTCGGGCAAGCTGGTCGATGGATGGCAGTTCCCGTAGGTCACGCTCCTTGGCTTCGACGTCGGCCTCCATCTGGAGAATCGCCGCTTCAAGCTGGCCGACGGTCGTGCGCAGGTCGACTTCTCGCCGATATTCCAGGACGCTGCCGATGCTGAGAAATTCTTGCCATTGCGTTGCCGCTGCGGCGATCTGAGTACGCGACTGCTTACGCGCCTTGATATCTGCCAGCTGCTGGCGCTCCTTGATTCTGAGATCGGCGTCGTCACGCTTCATCCTCGTCAGAAACAGCTCTTCGGCGGCGACTTCTTGGCGGGACTCCCGCTCGTCGATGACCGCTTGTTGATGGCCGGACAAGGCGATGATGTGGTTGGCTAAATCGGCCGGACGGAACTGCTGCTGACCGAGTGCGAGGATCCCGGTGTCCTGGTTGTCTTCACTACCGCGTGCTCGAATGTAGGCGAGGCATCGCGGCGACGACCCGAACAGGACGTCGGCATAGTTCTTTGGGCCCAGTTGTTCGCCACCGCGCATGTTCTCCCAGATCGCGTCGGCGGCCAGCACTCGGTCGGATTCGGTCTGTCCTTCGGCCAAGACCACGCCGTCGCTCCATCGCACCTGCACGTATCGTGAGTCGTGACGCTGGATACGCATCATCACGGTGATCGCCTCTGATGGGCGCTGGCTGTGCATGTAAACACCGATCAGATATCCGCGGAGGGCATCGGGATAACTGGTGTCGCTGACCTTCGCGCGTTTGCGATCGAATAGTAGGCGTGCCGCGTATGGCCCAACACCCGCCTCGCCTCGCCATTGTGGATCTCCGTTAAGCAGCGTCAACGCTGCCAGCAGCACGGTCTTGCCGACGCCGTTGGACCCGGACCCAGGGCCTCGGCCTGAAATCAGCCAAATGCCACCGTAAGGAAGTAAGAACACAGAACTCGGATGGCGGCCGACTCGGACCATCTGAAAGGCACGCAGGCTGCGGTTCCCGATAAGGCCGTGATCTGCGGTCTCGATGGGCAGCTTGGGAGTGAACACTAGTCGTCAGCCTCCGATTGCGGCTGCTGTGCTCTGTCCTGCCGTATCTGCCGTGCCCAAAGACTGTTGGGGCGGCACAGGAGTACCAGGTTTTCATCCAGTCGACGTCGTTGCGAGGCCGACAGCCGCCGCAAGGCGAGCCCAGGCCGCTTGGCGTAGTCGATGAGTTCATGTGATTGAAGTGTGCGTAGGCAGTCGGCGAGTTCCGCCGCTGTGACGATGTCCCGGCCATCTGGCCCCTCGTGGGCGTCCAGTTGGGCGCTCAATGGGATGGTCTGTTCACCGAGGAGTATGCCTAGTACGTGGCTGTGCAAGTAGATCATGCTGAGGACTGCGAGATCCTTCACCTGCAGTCCCCCGCGTTGCGCGGCAACGGTCGGGGCCACCTCGTCCGACCAGCCGCTGAGGTACCCGCCGGGCTTGCCGTCGTGCTCGCCCACATCAACGAGCTCACGTCCGATTGCCCGTAGGCGATGCTCAACCATCGTCCGCAAGTGGCTGTCGGCGAGCGCGTACCAATCCTGCGGCCGAAGGGGCGCGCTGGCTGCTTCCAGTGCTCGGACCGTTTCCACGACGACCGGGTCGTCCACCGATGCCTCCACCGTCATGCGGTCCGTTCCTCCCAGCCCGGGTACTCATGCAGTCTTTGGACGGCCGCGCCCATGCTGTCGCGGGTCTGGGCATCCCAGGTAAGAGCGACCGGCCCCAAGGCCAGCTCGTCACCAGCCTGGCGCAGCAGGCCAGCACGCGTCAGGATCTCTACCGCTGTGCCCACGACCCCCATCGACGACTTTCCCGTCAGCCATTCCAGTACGGAAGCAATCTCGGCGAGGGAGGCGGTGGCCCTCTTACGGCGGCCGTCGGACAGCAGTGCGACGCCGACGAGAAGAACTTTGATGTTTCCCATGGTGAGCTGTCGTCGCGCGATCCGGGGTTGGCTTCCGACGCCCGGATCATGGCCATCCCACCCAAGGACCAAGAGCGCACCACTGTGGGGGCCCTCTACGGCATGAACCCGACGACCTGCGGCTTCTGCGGCTCGCTCCATCTCGGCAACGGGTTGACCGTCAGCGTCACGTGCGCCGCACTGTCGCAGCAGCGCCAGTTGAAGTTGCGCTGACAACGTCTTGTTCACTGCTCACGCTCCGCTACCCGGCGCCGGCGATATCACGTCCACACGGCGTAGGACTATCTTGGTTGCCAGGCGCGTTGTCGAGCCGTCGTCACGAGTGGCGATCATATGATCGTATTCAAGGTCGTACCCCAGCTCCAGGCCGGCCAACGCGGACAGCTGCGTGATGGCCACGGCTGGAACCGGCCAAGGGCGGCTCAGGAGGAACTCCGTCAGATCGGTCTCGTCACGCCCGTTGAGTAGCTGTTCAGCGAGACCACGAAGACTGTCCTCGAAGGACTGCTCGCCTACTTCAACGGCATCATCCGATGCCTCCGGCACGCGTTCGTCATCTTCGACGAACGTCAGGTCGCTCACCGCCTTCATGACCTTGCCGGGATCGATCCAGTACGGAGACTCGTCGAAGGCGATGCCATCCCAAAGCGCTGCGAGGTCGCCCAACGAGGCTTTCTTGAGCACCTCATGTACTTCGTCGCTGCGGATCCAGAGCCGGACAGAGCCCCGAACCACCTTCAACGCCTGCAACAGCCGGACCTGCTGCCGCACATAACGGCTGGCTGCCGCCTGAAGGTCCTTGAGCGCATCATTGAGTTGCGTCTCGAATCCTCGGTTGACGGCCCTGCTGGTCTGCCTGACGCGCGCCCGGACTTGTTCGTCGTCGACGTCAATGGCATGCTCCATCATCGCCTTAACGTCCCGCTCCTCAACGATCTGCCGCAGCCCGTTTGCATAGGCCGAGAGCATGCGGCTCAGGTCGTTCAGATCAGCCCGAACATCTGCAGCGGTTGCGCCGGGCGCCAGAGCCCGGGTCTCCGTCCGGCTCATCATCTCCAACAGCGCCCTGTGCCTAGACATCGTCGAGATCCAGGGGATCAAAGCGATGGCCAGCCAGCCTGACAGACCGAGACGCACATCCTGCTCATGGAGCCGGTCGCTCTTCTTCGCGACCGCTCCGCCCAGCATTAAGGCGTTGAGGCGACGAGCCAGGAGGTCACGCGGGAACCGATCGGCAAGGTGCTCGAACAGGCGTCGAGTCGGAACGCCACGTCCGTCCGGATCCAGGTCGATGAGGGCCCGGCACAACTCGACGGCGGCGTCAATGTCTTCATCGGAGGAGTCGAACGCGCCGACCTCGCGAAGCAGCGGCCCCAGGGCTGCCGCGGCATGTCTAGCCCGCTTGCTGCGAAACTGGTGCGCGGATCGAGGAAGTGGAGCCGCAGTTCCCCGATCCGACGAGCCAAGGCTTGGATCTTGGTCCATCTCCGGCTGGGTCACCTACCGAAGGTACCGAAGCCCAAACTATTCGTCACGTCGCGTGTTCTGCCCAGCCCCCCGTCGTGGGCATCTGCTACCGCCCGTGCCGTGCTCAGGTGACGGCTCGAACCGAACCGCTGATGATGCGCTCAGCCGAATCGCCGACCTCCATCCGGCCGGCGATGTCGGAAATCCTGGCTTTCGGCCACGGCGGCATGGAGCAGCTCTGTGTCTTCGGATCGTGCAGGGTCACTGATGTCGGCGAGATCTACAGCCGCTTGCAGGGCAGAGGCTGCGCTGTCAAGGGATGAGAAATCGGCATGTAGGCGCCCGTAGGTGAGTGCGGACCGTCCCTTGAGACGCAGGCCGCGCAGCCGTATATCCGGCTTGACGGGCTCGGCGGCCAGGCCACGCTCGACGAGTTCGAGCGTGGCCTGCAGGTCGTTGGCGATGCCGGGATCGTCATCCGGTCGGTAGCGCATGCGCATGTCGCGGCAGCCGGCCAGGGTGATCAGACGGGTGGAGTGCTCGGCGACATCAGGCCCGCCGACCTCAGCAGCGCGCTCGAAGGCGCGCACCAGAACGTCAGCGAGGACGATGGTTTTGCGCTGCTTGCGCCACCAAGCAGCGCGTACGGCAGTCGCGTGACACCACATCGCCATGGTCGCCGCGGTGGGTGGGTCAATCGCGGCGCCGCCCTGAATGGCTGCCTGCACCGTCTGGTCGACGTGTGGCGGCAGATAATCAGGGGTGATGACTGCGATCAGAACCCATAGCGCGACCTGCGCGGCGGATTCCCGCGGTTGGTCGAGATCTCCGACTAAGCCCATCTCGCGAATCATATGAAGCTTCGCGACTTCGAACAGACCTTCGCCGTTGACCGTCCCGCTCGTAAGCGCCGCAACGCTGATGCTTTCGTCGAGCACCGCGGACGCCTCAGCTAGGGCAACTGTTGTCATGGCGGCAGTCGGGTCCTGTGCATCGAGGCAGCGTTGGCTTCGTCGGTTAAGTGCCGCGATTGCCGGTGTAGCCACGTCGCCCCTCCCCGATTGGCTTCCGTCGCCTGACGTTAGCCCAGATAGATCCGCCGTCTCGACGACGGTCACCTCGGCGGCCAGCGGTACCTCATGCGGCCCGCCGACAATCGTGAGCGTCGCCGGTCCGATCACCCCGAGTACCGGCAGCGAACTTTCCAGGCAAAGGCTACCCGCCCCAGCTGCAGCTCCGTTTGGCTGACCTCTTCACAGAGAAGATCTGCGTAGCGCTGGAGGCGGGCATTTACATGTGACTTGGCTCAGAGAACGAATATGCGTGACGGTCGTTTCGGGGTTCGTGACGGTGCCGTCGCAGGCTCCGGCTGGGCAGATGTGGGCGGCGGCCCAACCACCGTTGCTGGCTAGCTGTAGGTCCTGGGTGATGCTGTCCCCGACCACAAGGCAGACACGAAGCCCCTCTCGGGCCAACTCGCGCATGATGGCGGATGCAAAAGCCGGGTTCGACTTGGCGGCGCCTACGTCGCCAGAGACCAGAATCCGATCGAAAGAGCCTGTGAGCCCAGCCTTCGCGAGCTTCCGCTGTTGGTGCGTCGGCAACCCGTTGGTGGCCAGCCAGAGTCGGTGGTTTCGATGGAGTAGGGCCAGTGTCGCCTGAGTGTCCGGCAGCGGGCGGATGAGGTCGTTTCGAAACGACCGGTAAGTTTGCGCTGCGGTGGTCGCCCTAGCCGGGTCGGCCTCGCGTGAGGCGAGTATTGCGGCCCAAACCTGGATCTCATGTTGGCGCAGCGACTCGATGACGGGCCCGGGAAGTTCGGCGTTCTCGCGCGGTAGCCAGAGGGCCTCCCATCCGCTGACGTGGGAGAGCGGGCCATTGTGCCGGTGAGGGTGTGCCTTCCACATGCTTCTGATCAGCTGCAGAGCCAGTTCGATCGTCTCGCCGTCGGTGGGTAAGGCGACCGTCGAAAGCGTTTGGACGATGGACGCTCGCACGGCCTGCACGTCCTCGATCAAGGTATCATCGAGATCGATGATCATGACGTTCATGACATACCCCCGGGCCCCTCGACACGTCCTGAACTGTTGAGCTTCAGCCGGGAGGCATGGACGCGAGGACCCGGCCGAAAGCGTCCTCCCAGACGGGGAGCACCGTTGTGTAATCGCTGGTGGCTGCGAGTTCTCTTGCCGCCTGCCCCATGTGTATCAGCCGGGTCGGGTCCGATCGCAACGCGGTGATTCGCTCTACGAAAGTCCGGACTACGACGGCGTCTGCTGGGTCTCCCTCGATCAGGCAACCGGTGACGCCGTCGATGACCCGGTCCGGTAGAGCGCCGGCCGGGGAACATACGATTACTGAGCCAGCGGCAGCGGCCTCCATGGCCGCGATGCAGCAGGTCTCCGGGTACGTCGTGGGGTACAGGTAGAACTGGGCCGTCAGCTGGAGCTTGATGAGGTCGGGTTTGGCCAGGCGACCCAGGTAGTGCACGCCGTCGGATGCCATCGCTTTTGCGCGCTCGTACAGCCGGCCAGCCCGGCGCAGATCTTCCTCGACTGTTATGCCTCGCAGTAGGTGGCTCGATGCGATGAACAACTCTGCGTCCGGATGCACATCGTGGATTGCGGGCCACATGTCCAGCAGCAGTTCCAGACCACGCTTCGGGTTCGCGGCGTGCAGAAACCGGCCCGCCGTCTTGGGCGGCTGTTCGGCGTAGTCCGACGTGTCGAGACCGTCTGCGGTGACAACCCATTCGGCGTCCGCTGGGTAACCGAAGTCGTTGATATAGAGGTTGCGTTGAAAATCAGAGAAGGCGATGAGGAGGTTGATGTCTCCGGCGCCGACTTGGTCGATAAGACTGCCGTTGGGTGTCTTCAGCCCTAGTTTCACTGCTCGCACGGGTGCATTAAATCGACCGGGTTCCATTCTCTTGGTCCGCACCCAGAAAATAATGACGTCTCGATATGCGGCCTCGGCCAGCTCATTGAGGGGCAGCCACTGTACGCCGAGATCGTCTACGCGTGGACAGTCGGCGTATACCCGCACCTCATGGCCTCGGGCGGCGAGGCCGCGAGCGGATAAGACCATACCTGTCTCGTTTCCGCCCAGGCCCTTCGTGGTTAGGTCGGACGGCTGTACGGAGAGGTACCCCGGATGCACGATGTCGATCTTCATGAGGCTCCTGGGCTGGAACACCGACGGCGGGCTTCGGAGACTCGCCCTTCCCGCCAATTGAAATGCGATGGATGTTACATAAGTAGGTCACTTAGGCGTATGGGCTGGAGGAACCGAAGAGCATTTCGACGCGCTCGTGTTGCCGGGTAAACTCGTCGTGGCGGCGGTCGCGCTGCTTCCATAGGACGGCGAGCCACCGCAGGGCGCAGGTACGTTGGTTTGCCGCGAAGCGCTTGCGATTGGCGTCGGTGACGCCGAGTTCGGGCAGCACTTCTACCCACACTGAATCAGGGACGTCGCGGGCGCTGATGTGCTCGATGTGGTCGGCGGCGTCGAACGCTCGGTTGCTGAATCCGGCGTATTCGAAGTCGACGCAGGCGGCCCCGTCGTGGGTCTGGAGCCAATTGAGCAGGTTCGCGTCGCCGCGGGACAGGACCGGCTCGTCGTGCTCGATGACTGTTTCGGCGTCGCCGTTGCTGTGCCAGATGGCAAGCAATTTCTGCATGGCCGGGGCCAAGGGGTCGTCGGCCTGCTTGTCGAGCAGTTCGGGCCATGCCTGGGTCAGCCGGACGAGGTAATGTTCGCCGCTGTCGATGCGGGGTAGCTCGGCCATGAGCCCGGACAGCGGGACGGCTTGCAGTTGGGTCGTCGTTGCTGCGAGGTCGCGAAGCGCGTTCAGCTGGTCGTCGGCTTCGATCAGCGGTGTTCCGTGCAGGAGGGTCATTCCGAGGGCGGGTTCGGGTTCGGTCGGGTCGAGCCACAGCGGGCTCGGCACCGTCCGGAGGGCCTGCGGTTTGAGGAGGTTCAGTGCGGCCCATTCGCGGTCGGCGCGGCGCCGGTCCGTCTTGGTGTAGAACTTGATCACGGTGTCGTCGCCATCCGGCGACGTCCAGCGGTAAAGATCGTTCTGCATGCCTCCGGTAAGCGGGCGTACGCCGAGCCTGGCCAGGGAGTTGCTGAGGGCTTCGCCTCCGCGCGCACGTGCCTGCCGGAGTGCAGCGAGCAAGTCCTGAGGGGCCTCGTGGGATCGGGTAGTCATGCTGTCTTCCACTCCAAGGTGATCGGGGATTGATGGACGGCACCGACCGTAGTAGCTGGTTACGCGGCGGGTCTCGCGACGCCGCCGGTCGTGTCACGCCGCGGTGGCAAGTTTCGCGGCGAAGGTCGGCACGGTGGCCAGGTCGGCGAGCACCGCGTGATGTGCCTGTTGCGCGTCGAGTCCGGTGACGTCGACTCGGTGCAGGTTGGGATCGGATTGCGCGAGTTCGGCGTAGGCGTCGTGGACGAACCGGAGGAAGGCGCGCTGCTCGGCGGTGTACGGATGGCCTTGCCGGAGCTCCGCGCGGGCGATGGCATCGTCGGCAGGCAGGTAGAGCCACACCGACCGGACGGCGGCGGGGCCGGCGAAGGACCCGACGGTGTGCAGCCACGTGATCGCGTCGGTGGGGACGACGTGGTGGTGCTGCAGGAGCCGGGCGAGGCTGTAGGAGTAGAGGGTGTGGATTCCGCGGTCCTCGATGACGGTGCTGCCCTCGGCGAGGTGTCCAGCGATGTCGGTGGCGAAGGTGTCCGCCCGGATCGCCGCGCCGAGCAGGGTGTCGGTGACGACGTGTTCGTGTCGGGAGAACGGATCACCGGAGTCGAACAGCGCCAGCAGCGCCCGGCCGAGCGGGTCGGCGTCGCGGGTCAGGTTGTCGGGCAGGTAGTTGACGGTCAGGCCCTCTCCGGTCAGGAAGTCGGCGAGCAGGCTGGACTGGGTGCTTTTCCCGGCGCCGGGAAGCCCTTCTAATCCGATGAGCATCGGTATCTCCTCGTTCAGGCGTACGTGGTGCCGGTGGTCGCCTGGCGCAGTGTGTCGAGTACCGCGACGGTCAGTCCGGGTGCGGTGACGATCGTGGTGCGGGAGGCGAGGTCGTGGGGCGTGCCGTCGGTGTCGGTGACGCTCGCGCCGGCTGCTCGGGCGATCGCGACGCCGGCGGCCATGTCCCAGTCCCGGTTGCCGAGGGTGATGCTGGCGTCGAGGGTTCCGTCGGCCACGAAGGCGAGGTCCACGGCGGCGGAACCCAGCATGCGGACCTTGCCGGCGGCGGGGGCCAGGGCGGCGTGCAGGGCGACGGCGACGGCGTTGCGTTCGTCGGCGTCGTCGCCGGTGCCGTAGTCGCCGACGGCGATCACGGCGTCGGCGAGGTTCGTCGCTGTGGACGGTGCGACGGCTTGGTTGTTGCACCAGGCGCCGAGTTTGGCGGCTCCCCAGTAGGTACGGCGGAGTGTGGGCAAGCTGATGACGCCGAGCAGCGGCTGGACGCCATCGGTGAGGGCGAGGGAGACACCATAGAGCGGCAGGCCGTGGACGAGGTTGACGGTGCCGTCGATCGGGTCGAGGACCCATCGTCGGCGCGGTCGGGCCGGGTCGCCGCCCGCCTCTTCGCTGTACCGGTCGATGTCGGGGGTTCGCTCTTTCAAGAAGGCGAGGATCTGCTGCTCGATGCTCAGGTCGAGGTCGGTGACCACGTCCTTGGGCCCTTTGGCGGTGACCTGCCGGACGGCGGCCGTCTCCAGGACTCGTGTGCCGAGTTGGACGGCGGTGCGGGCGATGTCGAGCAGGTCGGCGAGCTGGTGTGTCATCGGGCGGCTGCCTCCGATCGGTTGGTGTCCAGCTGGTCGAGGTAGCCGAGCGCGGCGTCGAGCAGTTCGTCGGCGGCGGTGTCGGTCCGCAGCCGCAGTGCGGGGACGGCGATCGGGTCTGCGGACTGCTGCAACTGCTGGTACAGGCTGAAGGTGCGGTTGCCGGCGGGATGGGTGCGGCCCCGGTGGTCGGTGTCGAGCCGGTCGCGGGCCACGTCGTCGGGGCACCAGCAGTGGATGACGGCCAAGGTTTGTCCGAGCGTGGTGGCCAGCTGGGCGACGTCAGCGAGCTGGTACGTGCGAGTGCCGGTGCGTTCGAGGACAACCACGGCGTCCGGATCGCGGGTGAGCCGCTCCCGGGCGGCCAGGTGCAGCAGGGAGACGACGAAGTCGTCCTGGTCCCGCTGGTAGGTCACCTGACCGGACGGGCCGTACAGGGCAGCGCGTACGCGATCCTTGTCCAGCAGGAGGCAGCGATCACCGAGATGCCGGCCGAGGCGGGTGGCCAGCGTGGTCTTGCCCGTGCCGGGGAGACCGATCAGTTGCACGATCACGAGTGGTCCCTGCCCAGAGGCACGTCCTGCGGGAGTTGGGGCCAGCAGGATCGGACGAGATCCCAGCCCGCCCGAGACGGTTCGTCGAGGGCGGTGGCCGGTTGTGGTCCGGTGTCGTCGAGGGCGTAGTGCAGCGCGTCGGCCACTGCGGGCCAGCGGCGCTGGGAGGCGACGCGGGCCAGGGTGTGCCGGAATCCGTCGTCCCGGTGCAGGATCGGCAGCGGCGCCTGGTGTTCGCCGCTGCCGGGTGCGGGTGCGCGCCGCTGGAGAATGGTCTGAATGGTGGTGTCGTCGCCGGTGTGCGCCAGCCGGGTGGTCAGGTCGAGGGTGAGGCCGGGCACGATCGGGTCGTCGAAGTCGCGGTGCAAGGTCGTGGGGCTGCGGCCGGTGCTGTAGTAGCCGCGGCGGGTGAGCAGGTCCGCGGCGGTGGACGCTGCGGATGCGGGGATGAGGATGTCGACGTCGCTGGACTGCCGGACGCCGGCGCCGGGGTAGAGCAGGGTGGCGTGGGCGATGCCGTTGATCGCCGCGGCAGGCACGTCGTGGTCGTGCAGCGCGGTGATGATCGCTGCGGCTTCTTGGTGATGCTTGAGCGATCGGTAGGCGTTGAGGCGCAGTTGCCCGCGCAGGAACTGCTGCATCGGCCGGGGAAAGCCCTGGGTGTGGTCGTGTCGGCTGAGCCAGTCTGCGAACAGGCAGGTCATCTTGGCGTTGATGACGTACTCCAGCACCTCACCCAAGGGATCGATGTCGTCCGGGCCGGGCATCTCGCCGAGTTCCCGGTGAGCCGGTTCGCTCGCCGCCCGCAACAGCCGGTACACGCGCGGGCGGTCGGTCGTGTCGGGAAAGAAGGTCTGGACGGGTCCGGTGGCGTTCATCCGGCCACCTCGTTGTCGAGCAGCTGGCCGACGGCGATGGCCAGCGCGACCGGGTCGGCGCCGGCACGGATGCGGAAGCAGGGCTGCTCGGCCAGAACCTTGGCTGCCTGCTCCACGTTCCGGTAGACGACGTCGTCGTCGGGAGCCGCGGCCAGCCACTGATTGGTGTGGGCGCTGGCGCCGCGATGCAGGTCGTGCATGAACATGCGGGTTTCGTTCAAGGTGTCCGTGACCTCGTCCGGGTCGACCCGCTCGACCTGGACCTCGGTTCGGGCTGGGTCGAGCTGCGGCCAGAGCATCATCGAGACGCGCAGGTCGCGGGCGACGGTCGCCCCGGGGCGCATCAATGTCGGGAAGGCGGGCGGTTCCACGACGATCTTGGTGGGGAACGTCCACCGTTGCTCGGCCGGTAGCGTCTGCTGCTGCGTCGGGACCAGGTGCCGCAGGTGCGGCAGGGCGGTGAGGGTGCCGATCCCGGCCCGCAGCGGCATCGGCCATGGATAGCCGTACAGCCCTTCGCTGGTGGCGTGGAGCATGAGCCGGTCGTTGGTGCAGTAGTTGCCGCCGAGATGGTGCAGGCTCGCCAGCAGTGTCGTCGTCTTGCCCCGGCCGCGGTTGCCCGCGATCAGAACGCCACGCTCGCCGTGGGTGAATGCGGCAGCGTGGGCGTAGACCATTCCGGCTGCCAGCAGTTGCGCGGTCATGGCTTGCCGAACCAGACGCGGCGCCCAGTCAAGAGCAGCGGGAACGTCGGCACACCAGGCGCAGATCACCTTCGCGGCCGGGTCAGCGTGCAAGAGGGTGCGTCGGGCCGGAACCCAGAACACGTTCTGCAGGACGCCGTCGTGCCGGTAGGCGTACGTCCGCGGCCCGATGTCGAACTCGTCGCCGTCGGTGTGCGCGTCCGGGTTCTTGACGACGTCCGGGTCGTGGTTCAGGTGGACCTGCCAGGTGCCGTCGCTGCCCGGGAGTTCGTCGTAGGAGTAGAGGATCTTCCGGGCCTCGTCCAGGACGCCCGCGATGTCGGTGGTGAGCGTGACCGACGCGGTGGCGCACCGGAACGTCACCGCGCCGGCCGTCGCAGTGGGATGCGGTGTGATCATCGCGGATCCGTTCGGTGGCAGACAGGTACGTGGCGGCGCGCGTTCGCGACCAAGGCTGCGAGCGTCGTGCTGTCGGCGTTGCGGTAGAAGTCCGGAAGACTTGTGCCGGCGACGATGTCACGCAGCCAGTCGGGCTCCGAGACCGGTTGTGCGGCACCCCAGACGGCCAGACTGTCGGCGGACCCAGTGATCGCGAATCCGTCCCCGGCACGGACCGCGGTGATCTCGACCGGCGCCGCTCGCCGGTACTTGCCTCGATCTCCGGCCGCCGGTGCCTGATGCAGTGCTGCCTGATGTGGTGGGGCGGTCTCAGCTGGCAGGTCGGTGTAGAAGTTGAACACCGCGGCGGGGCCGTCGAGGACGAGGGTGAGGTGCCAGCCGCCGAAGGGAATGACTGCCAGGTCCCCGGCATCACACGTCTGACAGGTCAGGACCGGTTCACCCGAGCGGGTGCGCCATGCGGCCAGCATCAGGACTCGCCCGGTCAGCGTCTGAAAGATTTCGAGCTGCGTCGGGGTGTTCCAGTGCCCGGTGGAGCGGATCAGCTCTCCTCCGGGCAGCTGGCCCGGTTGGTACTCGACCAGGTCCGTGAACCAGTCGGTTTCGCAGGCGGTCCGCGGTTGGAGCACGTCGCGGTGCGCGGTATACAGCAGCGGGTCGTGGTCGCCGCGGTAGCCGGCGACATCGTCGGTGACGAACACGGCGTCGCCGGCACGGTGTCGTTGCAGCAAGTCCGACAGCCGGTACTCGGTTCCAGGGCCGGCCGGACGCGGCGGCGTCGGCAGCGAAGCGGTGCGGGACATCGCTGGGGTCATGACGGCTCCGCGATGCCGGCGCCAGCCGTCTGGCAGGCGGTCGTCAGCAGGTCGATGAGCTGGCCGAGATGGGTGATGACGGGAACGTCGTCTTGGGCCGGCTCGCCGTCGGGCCGGTAATGCACGGCTCGGCACCCGGCCGTGAGCGCCCCGTTGACGTCGGTGAGGCGGTCGTCGCCGACATGCCAGACCCGCTGCGGTGGGCATTGCGCCCGAGTGGTGATCGCGGCGAACACGTCGGCGTGGGGTTTCGCGATGCCGAGTTCTCCGGAGAAGAGCATGTCCGCGAAGTACACGGACAGGCCGAGGTCGTCGAGGAGCTGCCGGTGCACCTCGGCCGAGGTTGCGAGCGTGTTGGAGGTCAGCACGAGCCGGGCACCGGTCATGCTCAGCGCGGTCAGTGTCTCGACAGCGCCCTCCAGTGGTTGCGGGCATCCACGCAGGGCGGCATGGGTGTGCACGACGCGCAGCACCGAGGTCATCTGCGGTGTGTCGGGGATGCCGAGCGGCCCGCGGATCGCTGCGAGCATGTCGTCCAGGACCGGCTGCACGCCGTGCCGCCGCTGCTGGCGCAGGACCTCCTGGTCTGTGGCGCTGACGGCGATGCGAACCTCGTCGAGTGTGCGGCGGTGCCCGAACGCGTCGAAGACTCGCGCGAACTCGGCCACGCGCCAGTCGGCGACCGCGCCTTTGTCGGTGTGGTCGATCAGTGTTCCCCACAGGTCGAGGCTGACGGTCCACCCTGCTAGGGCTTCGACGGTCATCGTCGGCTCCGTTCCGGGCGTTGGTCGCGTATCCAGGTGGCGGTCTGGGCAAGGTCACCGCTGCTCCACAGCAGGGATCCGGGGACCACGCCGGCCGCTCCGGCGTCGGCCAGCGGGGCCACGGTGTTCCGGCGGATCCCGCCGTCGGCGAAGATCGGGACGGGTCGGCCCGCGGCGTTCAGCAGGCGCCGCGTGTCGGCGATCCGGCTTACGGCGACCGGGTCCATGGAGGTGCCCTTGGTGCCCAGCGGCGTGCCGATCATCACGACGGCGTCCGCCGCCGTGAGCATGTCGGCCACGTCGTCCGGCGCAGTGTCGAGGGTCAAGGCGACCCCGGCCGCTCGGCCGGCGGCGCGGATGACCTCGATGGCGTCGGTCGCCTCGCGGGCCTCGGCGTGCACGGTGATCAGGTCGGCGCCGGCCTCAGCGAACGCCTGCGCGAGCCGGGCCGGGTGATGCGCCATGAGATGGACGTGCAATGGCAGGCTGGTGTGTGCCCGGACGGCGCTCACCAAGTCGGGGAAGAACAGCGGCTGCGGGACGAATACGGTGTCGGAGGCGTCGATATGCAGCAGATCGGCGTAGGGGCTGATCCGGGTGGCCTCTTCGCCCAGGGCCGACAGGTCGGCGGACCACAGGGACACGTCTAGCAGGAGTCGGTCGGTCGGCAGCGCGTCGAGGAACGATGTCATGGCCGGTCAGTTCCTCCCGTCGGCGGGCACCGACATGTGCGGTTGCGCCGCCATGGTCCGGTCCGTGGCCGGCGGTGCGGCCCTGAGTACGCCGAGGAGCTCGGCGGTGATCTCGTCGGCGACATCGTCGGCGTCGCGCAGCCCAACCCGTACGCGTAGCACCGGGGATACCCGGTCGGCGAGGACCTGGCGGTACGCCTCGACATACCGGGGCAGGAACAGCAGCCGTTCGATCGCCGCCGGATTGCCGCCGCCGTGACCCCTGCTGATCGCCCGTTCCCGGGCCAGCGGCCAGGGGGTGTCGAGGAAGACGGGGACGTCGGGCGTGCTGAACCAGGGCGCAGCCAGGGCCCGTATGCGGGTCAAGGTCTGGGCCGGGTCTGCCTGCGGGTCGGTCTCGGTCAGCACCGTCAACGCCCAGGCGATCTTGGAGTAGATGCCGTGGTCGACGAGCACCACATCGTTGGTGGCCAGCGCGGGCCCGAAGCAGGTGAGGTGATGGTGGGCTTCGCGGCACAGCCGCAGCAGGACGTCGACGGTGCTGTGGTGGGCACTCTGGTATCCGCCGAGTCCGGTGCGGGAGCGTAGCGGGGCGGTTTCGAGGAAATGCGACAAGCGGCCGATGGTGCCCGGCTCACCGCCGTAGTGGATGACGGCGGTGGTGAAGCCGGCTTCCTGCAGGCGGGTGTTGATCAGGCGGGCTGCGGTGGTCTTGCCCGCTCCCCAGACGCCTTCCATCGTGACCAGGCGGCCCTGGCGCAGCGCAAGCCAGCGCAGCGGATCGGTGAGGGTGCTTCCCTGAGTGGCTGAGGCGGGCGGCGATGGCGCCAACGAGTGCATCGGTAGTCTCCCTTGCTTTTTCTCAGCCGGCCGGCCGCAGCGTGGGCAGCCAGTCGAAGTCGACCCGGGGATCGCGGGTCGGTTCGTACTCCAGGCCGACCCAGCCGGCGTAGCCGATGTCGCGCAGCGCGGCGAAGTACGCCGGATAGTCCAGTGCCCCGGAGCCGGGCCGCCCCCGGCCGGGATCGTCGGCGATCTGCACGTGCAGCAGCCGCTGGGCGTGCCGGCGCAGCAGGCCGGGCACGTCCTCGCCGGAGCGTCCGTGGTGGTAGAGGTCGGCCAGCAGCCCGGTGTTGGTCAGCCCGCTGAGGTCGTTGACCGCGTCGGTGGTCGCCGCGGCGGTGTCGGCGTCGCTGATCGGGTAGTCCGGGGCCTCCGCCGGGCTGATCGCCTCCAACGCGACGCAGGCGCCGATCCGGTCGGCGGCTGCTGCGGCCGTGGCGAGGTTCTCGACGGCCAGCCGGTCCTGCTGGTGCGGGTCGACGCCCGGTTCACGGTTGCCGTAGAGCGCCATGAGGATGCGGCAGCCGACCCGGTCGGCCAACCTGGTTGCAACGTCCAGGCAGGCGAGGAACTCGCGGTGCCGGACGGGACTCGACAGCAGCCCGCGATCGCCGGCGCGCATGTCGCCCTCGATGAGGTTCATCGCCACCAGCTGGACGCCGGCGCCGGCGAGCGCGGCCGTGAACGCGTCGACCTCGGTGACGTCCGGCTCGGGGCCGGCGAAAGGCCACCAAGTTTCGACGGTGGCGAACCCGTCGGCGGCGGCAGCGGCCGGCCGCTGCAGCATCGGCAGGTGCCCGTAGAGCATGGACATGTTGGCGGCGAATCGCAGTCCGTCCGTGTTCATCGTTCCTCACAAAGGTCGGCCGTGGGCGGGAGCGAGGTCCGCTGAGCAGATGGGGCGGCGGCGTGGTTCATGGGGGCGACCGTGGACAGCGCCTGCTGGAATTCCGCGACGCGGTGCGACGGGTATCGCCCCTCCGCCATCGCGGGCAGGTAGTAGCTGCCGACTCGCTCCCACGTCCATGGGTCGTGGGCGAACGTGCCGGTGATGCCGTTGTTGGCCAGCGCGATCCACCGCCGCAAGCAGCTCGGGCACTGCCCGCAGTGCACGAAGGCGTCACCGGGGGTCGCACACGAGAACGTCTGCAGCAGCGCATCGACCGGCAGTCCCGCAGCCAGATACCAGGCGACGATCTCGGTCTTGGTCTTGTCCCAGAACGGGCTGTCGACCCGGATCGGCCGATCGGCGAACTCGCTCACCACGTCGCTCATCCGCGCGAACGCCTCCGGGCTCTTGTCCGCGGTGTGATCGCCCTTGACCCCGATACACCAGATGACGTCCGCGCGGAACGCCGCGAGCATCGCGAACAGCACGTTGCGGAACGGGATCAGGTCGCCCTGCACCGTGGCCCGGGCGGACAGATCGAGCTCGGCGCTGATCTCCAGATCCATGCCGTGTGCCGCGGCCAGCGCCCGCACGGTATCGATCTCCTGCTGCCGGCCGTAGTGGCCGCTGTCGAAGTACAGCGCTGATGGCTTACCGAGGAAATGCCAAGCCGGGAACGAGTCCAAGCCGGCGGAGAAAAGCAGAACTTCACGCACAGGGTGCTCCTTGCCGGACGTCGTGGGCGGCATCGCGGGGCTGCGAAGGGACGCGGCGGGTCCTGGACCAGACCGACAGCAGGGCCGGCTGGTCCTGCTGCGGTCGGGGGTGCAGGCCGTGCCCGGCCAGCAGCTCGGTGATCTCGGACAGGGGACGCCGGAAGTGGAATCCCAGACGGCCGCGGCGGGGATCGTCCACATAGCGTTCGGTGATCAGCACATCGACCGTGTCGAGCAGGGCACCGAGGGAAGCCTGCGGGTCGCGGAGGTGATCCAGTGTGTCGATGAGCCACAGGACGGTCGGCTGGGCTCTGCGCCCGGCGTTGCCGGGGTCGAGGATCGGGCGGTGATATCCGTGGTGGCGGGCACGCCAGATCAGGAAGTCGCGCGGTGGTGAGGGAAGCTCGCATCCCCAGACGTCCAGCCCGATCTGGTGCATGCGCAGCAGATCAACGCCGATGCCGCAGCCCCAGTCGAGGATCGTTCCGGGCTGCTCCTGCAGGATCGGCTGGGCTGCCGCGACATAGTCGGGTCGGGTGCCGCTGGCATGCCAGAGGACCTGGTCGTAGAGGTACGCCTGGGTAGTGCGGTAGAACCGGCGGATCTCCAGGTCGGTGCGTGGCGCCGCCTGGTCCCATGCGGTCACGAGTTCATGGGTGGTGTCGCGGTGCTCGACGAACCCATCACCGAGGTAGCCGGCCAGTTCTCCGTAGAGCACGGAGGTCTGGGCGGCGCCCCACCGGAACCGGCGCCATTGCGGTCGGCAGTCGGCGCACCCGTCGAGGTGCGTGCACACGAGGTCTCGTGTATCGGTGTCGAGGACGCCGGTCCGGTATTCGTCGAATACGGCGCGGACACCGGCGCAGCTCAGCTCCGGTGGTACGGCTGTGTCGCCGCGGGTGTGTCCGGCCCTGGAGATCAGTGTGTGGCCCACGTGCTCGCCTCTCGCGAGATCGTCTGTGCGTAGCCGTTGATGCGTTCCTCGGTGTCGTGGTCGGTCAGGACGACGGCCAAGGTACGGTCGATGACCGTCGCCGCCTGCTGGCACGGTGCGCCGGCGTAGCGGGCGAACGCGGGCCGCTGGTCGGCGGCCATCAACCCGAAGGTGCCGACGCTGTTGGGCACCCCGAGCCTGGCGAGGTGTTCGCAGAACGCCCGTGGACGGTCCAGATCCAGCCAGATCAGCGCGCTGTAGCCGTTGTCACCGGCCGCCGTGGTGGCCGCGGTCATCCCCGGCGTGGCGGTGAGCAGGTCGGCGAGCTGCCGGGCTTGGCGCCGGCGATGGTCGAGGAGATCGTCGAACCGGGCCAGGTTCGCGCGGGCGATGACCGCGAGCGGTTCGGCGAGGCGGTAGTTGTAGCCGACCGTTTCGGGCTGGCCGCCGTACGGCGGCAGGTGGTGTGCCCGCAGAGCGCGGGCGCGGCCGGCGATGTCGTCGCGGTCGGTGAGCAGGTAGCCGCCTTCACCGCACCAGACGATCTTGCCGTCCTTGAGGCTGAAGCAACCCACGTCGCCGTTGGTCCCGGCAGCTCGCCCTCCGGGGTTGCTGCCCTGGGCCTGACACGCGTCCTCGATCACCACCAGGCCGTGCGCAGCGGCGAAGTGCGCCAACCTGGCGGGATCTCCTTGGCGGCCCCACAGGTGGACAGGCATGATCGCCTTGGTAGTGCCGGTCACTTTGGCGGCGAGATCGTCCAGATCGAGACCGCGGCCGTGCCGGTCGCAGTCGACGAAAACGGGCCGGGCGCCGGCAGAGACGATGGGCGCAACCGACATCACCACCGAGAGCGCTGGCATCAGGACTTCGTCACCGGGCCCGACGCCGAGGCACAGTAGGGCGGTATGCAAGGCCGCGGTACCCGACGACACTGCGACGGCGTGCCGGACCTCGAACCTAGCGGCGAGCTCGTCTTCCAGGGCTGCGACATACTCGGCGCCGGCCGGCCGGGGCATCTGTGCGAGCAGCCGTGACAGGCCCTCGACGGCGCTGCCGCCTGCGGTGAGCGGCCCAGCGGTCATGTCGGTACCTCCTCGTTCAGGAATCGGCCGAAGCCCATCAGCGGCCACATGTTGACGCAGTCGCGGCTGAACAGCGCGCAGTCGGTGCACGGCCCAGGCGCTGCGAACAGCGCATGTGCGTCGGCGCCGCGGATGGTCCGTGCCGCGGCACTGGCGGCGATCTTCAAACTCGACGGGCAGTCATACACGCTGCCGTCCGGCTCGATGAAGAACAGGTTCGTGCCGCCGAAGCAGCCGCTCACGAAGCCCTGCTGGTGGGTGATGCTGTCGACGACTCTGGCGGGATAACTCGGGTCGGGCAGCCGCACCGGCGCGCCGGAGCGGTAGAGCTGTGTGAATGCCTCCGACATAGCGGCTGCGTCGCCGCCGGTCAGGGACAGCTGTGTGTGCAGGGCGTGGCCGCGGTCGAGCGCGATCGGTTGCGGCACGAAGTAGTCGCAGCCGAGCTCGGATGCCAGCGCGGCGCCGGTCCTGACGACGTCGATGTTGAGCCGGGTGATCACGGAGTACAGGCCGACCCTCGGCGATGAGCTGCTGCCCCGGGCGGCGATCAATGCCTGGATGCCGCTGATCACATCGTGGTGCCCGTGTATGCCGTTGCGGGCGGGACGCCACGTGTCGTTGTAGTCCGCGTCCGGCGAGTCGAGGGACACGGACACGGCGTCGACGCCCAAGTTGATGATCATGTCCACCAGTTCGGGCCGGTTCAGCGGAATGCCGTTGGTGCACAAGATCACCTGCACGCCGGCGGCTTTGATCGCAGCGACCACTTCCATCACCGGCGGCCAGATGAGCGGCTCGCCGCCGGCGATGAAGATTCGCTGCACCCGGGATCCGGGCAACGTCCGCACGAACGCGGTGATTGCAGCGAGGTCCAGGTCGGTGCGGGCCAGGTGGGACAGGGCTCCGGAGTGCTGCGGTATGGCTCCGCGGTGCTCTTCGATCGTGCCGAAGTAGCAGTACCGGCAGCCGAGGTTGCATGGCGACCGCAGCGCCCACAGCAGGGTGACCGCATTCAGGTCGGCCGTCATGCTGACGCCTCCCACGGGAAGATCACCCAGCTGTCGACCTGGTGACCGAGGTACGTCACGACGTCGGCAGGGCGTTGCCGTCGGTGCCAGTTCGCACGGTTGACGGTCAGCACGGCGCTACGCACACGCTTGGCCCCCGCCGCGTGCAGCAGGCCAACGGTGCAGACGAGGGTGTCGCCGCTGCCTGCGATGTCGTCGACCAGTAGCACGTCCATGCCCGTGAGATCGCCGAGAGTGGCGGGGTTCACGACCTGGGGTGTGCCGGACTTGTCGGCGTTCACGGAGTCGTCCAGGGTATGGACCACCTCCACCGCGCGCAGCTCACGGACGCCGAGCTGGTGCGAAAGCAGGACAGCCGGGACCAGGCCGCCGCGGAGCACGCCCACCAGCACGTCGGGCAGCCCATAGTCGCGGACCTGGCCGGCGATCGTGTCGACCGTCTTGGCGACATCGGGCCAGCTCAGGACGATCGGTGTCTGGTCACCGGCCACGTTCGTCACCCCAGATGAGGACGTGGGCACGGCTGGTCAAGTTCCATCCGTGCGTCAGCGCGGCTTCCGCCATCCACCGCATCCGCTCGACGACCACGTCCGCGGTGGTGCCTTCCGGAGACAGCCATACGTGCGTGAGCCCGAACTCGTGCTGCAGGGCGACGATCTCCTGAATGTCGGCCGGGCAGGTCACCACGAACTTCCACCGGGCTCGTCCAGTGTCCTGCAGCTGCCTGATGACCTCCGGCTTGATCCGCTTTCCACGCGGTACCGCGGAACTCTCCAGCTTGAGACCCGCGTTGAAGTCCACACCGGCGGCGATCAGGTCACTGCCCGGGGCGACCGTCGCGTTCGTCTCCACTTCGACCGTGCGCCCGCCTGCTCGCGCGGACCACGCGATGTGGGCGACCACATCCCGGTGCAGTAACGGCTCGCCGCCGGTCACGACGACCAGGTCGACCGGCATCAGCGACGGGTCGGCGGTGGCCGGGTCGAGCCGCAGCAGCTGATCCCAGATTTCCGCCGACGTCAGCGTTCGCGCCGCGCTCAGGTCGTGTCGCGCCGCGTTCCAGGTGTACTCGGTGTCGCAGATCATCGTGCCGTCAGCCGGCGTGTCACCGCTGCGCGGGAGCGTCGCGTAGCCACACGTGAGGTTGCAGGCCATGAGGCGCGCGAACAGCGCCCGGCGGCCGAAGCTGGGCCCTTCGCCTTGGAATGAGTAGAAGAGGTCGGCGACCTGCGCGGTCCCGGCCTTGCGTCGGACCGCAGGGCTGGCCACGGTAGTCAACGGGATCATCTCCTTTCGGCCGGGACCGGTATCCGGTACTCCGCCCAGCTGGTCGCCGTTTCGCTGACCTTCACGGCCTCGACGCATGCACCGTCAGGAAGCGGCAGTTTCTCGGCGCACCAGTCGAAGATCAGCCGGGCAAGGTTCTCGCTGGTCGGCTCGACTGTGACGACGTCATTGATCAGCCGGTGGTCGAACGTGTCGGTCAGGTACTGCTTCACGGGTTCGAGTTCCGCGAAGTCGACGATGAAGCCGGGACCGCTCAGAGCCTGTGCGACGAGGGTCACCTCGACGGCGTACGAGTGGCCGTGGAGTCGCGCGCACTTGTGGTGCTCCGGCAGCTCCCCAAGCCGGTGCGCGGCCTCAAACGTGAAGGACTTCCCGATCCGGTATGCCCCGCCCTCGGCGGCAGCCTGCGTCGCTTCTGCCACGGCGGGGCTCATGCGGCGCGTCCCGCCATCGACGCCAGCTGGACGAACTCGGCGCGGGCAGTGGCGTCCGTCTGGAGGGCTCCGGTCGTCGCGACCGTAATCGTCAATGAGCCTTGCGCCCGGACACCGCGGCACGTCATGCACGTGTGCTCAGCCCGCAGCAAAACCCCAACATCAGCGCACTCCAGCTGCTGCTGCAGGAACCGGGCGACCTGCCGGCCCAGGCCCTCCTGCGTCTGCAGTCGCGCGGCGAACATTCGTACGGACCGCGCGACCTTCGACAGACCGGGAATGAACGCCGCGGGCCGGTAGCCGACGGCCGCAGTCCCGAAGAACGGGAGAAGGTGGTGGCCGCACACCGACGTGAACTCAATCCCACCGGTCACCACCAAGTCATGCTGGTCGTCCTCGTTCGGGAACTTGGTGAACTCCCAGGGCTTCTGCGTGAGCATCTGCGCATAGGCGTCAGCGACCCTGCGCGGAGTGTTGGCGCCGATCTCGGTGCTCGTATCGACGCCGAGCGCGGCCAGTAGCTGCCCGACGGCCAGCTCAGCGGCGTTCCGATCGATCGAGGGTGCCTTCGGGGGTAGGAGCGTGTGACCAATCTCCAGTTCGGAAAGAGTGGTAACCACCAGGTCTCCTTCGGGGGTGGGGTCGAACTCCCGGTAACGCGTGTGTTGTGTTCGCCTCGGCGCGAACCAAGCGCGGATCGGGATGCGAGGGGCTGTGGGCGATCTGGCCGGCGTTAGGGCAACCGCGTGCTACTTCACCCGTACGGCCAGGAGGTCGTGACGACGCCGCGTGTCTGTCCATGACAGCGGTGTCGGCCCGGGAACCTGGGGTTCTCCTCGCTGCCGGCGGGCCAGGTCCTGGGCACCGTCTCGGTGTGGCGGCCGTGGCGGTCCCATGTCCGGATCTGCCGAACGAGCGCCATGGCCGCCGGTGCACCATCGCGGCCGGAGACGAAGGCACTGAACTCCACGCCGCCAGCGTCGCGGCATCGGGTGGAGTCTCCCGCACACCCTCGGCGGCGGTTCGTACGAGCGTCGGCTGGCTCACCCGGCACCGTCGTTCCCGGTGAGCGTGCGCAAGGCGTCCAGCAGTCGCGGCCCGGAGTCGTGATACCACAGGGCCGACGTGCCGAGGCTGACGGTGAGCCGGTACTGGTCGTGCGGGGACGCGTACACCGCGGCCAGCCGACGACTCAGGCTGTCGCTGAGTGGCGTTACGCCGCAGTCGAGGCTGACGGTCTCGATGGTGTGGATCATCAGGTCGTCGCCGCCGGCGAGCCAGAACGCTTCGGCGTAGTTGTCGATCAGCCGGTTGTACCACCAGGCCGGGTCGACGATCAGCTCCAGGCAGGGCCGCAGCAAGGTCAGGTTGACCGTCATGGCCGCGCGCCTGCGAGCGATGGCAATGTCTCAGCGAAGTCGAAGGTGGCGGTGACGAGCCGGTGATCGGAGGGCCAGTCGGCTGGGTCGACGTGCTTGGTCATCGCGGGGTTGGCGAGCAGCCAGTCCTTGATGATCGCGCCGCCGGAGTTGATGTTGTTGTTGAGACAGTCCATCGCCATCCGCGGCGTGCCGCAGATGGGTTTGCCTTCGATGTTCAGCGAGGGCCAGCACGTAAGGGACAGCGGGCTGGTCTGGACGGTGCCCGGCAGCGCCGCGCGAAGCGCTGCGGCGACCCGTCCGTCACCGATCGCGTCCCCGAGCTCGCGGGCAAGGTTCCGTACGGCGGGGATCGCACCGGGCGTTGCCGGCGGCACGCCGATCGGGACGGCGCACTGCATCGTCACGGAGATCGCCGCGACTCTGTCGGAGATGGCGGCGGCGGTGGCGTGGGCGTTCATGGCCGGGTCGCTCCGTTCTCGCGGTTCCGCTGGATGTGTCGTGCCGCGCGTCCGGTGCCGCGCGGACTGAGGCACCCCGGTCGCGGCGGCCGGCCGATCCGGGCGGTGACGCTCGGTGAAATGGACGGCATTAGCGACTGCCTGTCGCAGTGCTGCCGCCGGCTGCGACGTGCGGCAGGAGTACCAGATCGCGGTCGGTGGGCGTGCCACGGTCCGCAGCGAGCAGGCCGGCCAGGCCGTGGGCGTCGTGCGGGCGACCGCCGATGATCCCGGCCCGAGTCAGCAGCTGTTGCGCCGCCGACGCGCGGCCGGGTGTGACCGGCTCGATCCGGTTCACGGCAGCTCGCGGACCGAGATACGGTGCGAGCGCTGATGCTGGCCACCGATGCCCCCGGTCGTCGGCTGGGACGACCGCGACGAGGTCGGTGGGCCAGCCCAGCAGCCGCAACGCGCCGTCGACGGCGACGCACGTGCCTGCGTCGTACGGCATCCAGATCACCGGCGGCGGTTCGGCCAGTCCGCTGAACACGTCGACCAGGTACGCGGCCAGGGCGTACAGGCCGTGATTGCCCCACGGGCCGGGCACATTGCCGTCGACGGTGTCGGTCTGGGCAGCGCGTTGCTTGCTGGCCCGGACCGCGTCGGCGTAGCTGCCCTCGACGAGTTCGACGCCGCCCGGAATCCCGGGCAGCGACTCCCGGGGTTCGTCATCGATGGCCGTCACGGCGGGCTGCAGAACGGTTGGCTCGATTTCGTTGAGCCGGGCGACCGCGCTCACGGCGTTGCCGTAGGCGGCGCACGGCGCGCACGCGCCGCAGACCCCGAAGACCACTCGGAGGCCGTGCTCGCGTTTGGCGCGCTGGACCGTGCCGGTCGCGAGCATGGCCGCGAACCGGCCGGCGAACGGCACCGTCACCACGCGGCTGCCCGCCGGCATCCCGGGCAGCACCCGGGGCCGGGATGGTAGCGGTGGACGGTCGAGGGGCATGTCAGCTCCGTACGGCGCGATACAGCTGTCGAGGTTGGGCTGGACGTGCCGGCTGGGGCTTGGCCCGGCGGTGCGGGGCGGCCCGGGCTGCGCGAGGCAGGCAGTCCGGGCCAGCCCGCGCGGACGGCGGGCGAACCCTCGGCGGTAGAGATGCACCGCCGTCCGTAGGCGCCCGGCCCCCAGCCGCGTGGGCGGCGTCGCCGGGCGTTCCGCGCCGGACCCGTGCTGCGCGTGGCTCGCAGGACGAATCCGGTGCCGGTACCGCTGGTGTGCGGGTGGCGTCATCGCCGGGCTATCCGTGGACCGAGACCGCGGTCGCGGCGGTGAGCGCCGCGGCGCCGTCGACGATCGTCCGGGCCGCGCGTTGGTGCCTCCGGCCGGATCGACGATCAGCTCCAAGCCGGGCCGCAACGGGGTCAGATGGATCGTCATCGCTGCTCGCCCACCAGCGGTGCAAAAATCTCGGCAAGGTCGAACGCTGCGGTGACGAGCCGGTGATCGGATGGCCAGTCGACCGGGTCGCCGGACGGAATGTGGACGCAGTAGCTGTGCGGGTCGACGTGCGGGACCATCGCTGGGTTGGCGACCAGCCAGTCCTTGATGATCGCGCCGCCGGAGTCGACGTTGTTGTTGACCGTGGGCACGAGGGCGGTCGCCGAGCCGGCCCGCCAGGCGAGTTCCGCGATGGCGTGGTGGCCGCATCCGCCGACCCGGCTGTCGCCGCCCCAGGAGCCGAGGAGGTGGTCCACCGCGTCGGTGTCCGCGACCCAGGTTCCGTCGGGCAGGCGGCGGGCCTCGGCGCTGCGGCGCTGGTGGCTGGCGAGGCTCCAGTCTCGCTGGGGCAGGTGGGGTCCGGACGCGTTAGCGTTGAGGTCGCCGCCGCCGATGACCGGCAGGTGGGTGTCGCGGCCGTATCGGGCCAGCCGTGCCGCTTCCTGCCGGCGGATCGTGCCGGAGTCCGGATGCCAATGGTCGACCCAGGCCAGAAACTCGGCGCGGCTGCTGCCGTCCGGTGCGGTGTCGCGGACCGCGAACCGGGCCACGTTCAGCTTGTCCGCATAGGTGTACGGGTCGTCGGGGTTCCACCAGGAGCGCAGCACGAGCACGGTCGGGTCGTAGATGATCGCGGGCGGGATCGGACCGCGCGGGCAGGTGCCGAGGACACCGACGTAGGGCAGCCCGAGCGCGTCGGACAGTGCCTCCGCGGCTCCGTGCAGGCCGACGTTGGCGTCTGCCCGCCACATTTTCGCCTCATTGATCAACCAGAGTGATGCAGGCGCGTCGAGGTCAGCGGCGGCCCGCTGGAGACGGCGGAAGTCGTACCCGCCGGCCGGGAGCAGGCAACCGGACTGGATGTTGAACAGCGCCACCACAACGCGGGTCATCGTTCCTCCGTCGTACGTCGGCGAGTCGTAGGCGATGCGGACAGGTCGGCGGGTTGCGCCCGGTCCGGCCGAAGGTTCCGCCCGGGATGGCGTGCGGACCGTCTTGCGGCCGGACCGGGGTCACATGGTTCGGGTGGTTATCGGGTGAGCGTGGGCTTCATCAGGCCGAAGTGGACCTGCGCCGCCGCGGTGAGGGTGTGCACTGGTGGACAGGTGCAGGGTTGGACCCGGGATGTGACGATCGTGGTCGCGATCCATGCCCGGAATGGCGGGTACGCAGGATCGGTGAAGATGGTCGGCGACCCGCAGGGAGTGGCCTCATTGGTCTCGCGGCTGGCGATGCCCGCCGACGCCCACGAGCGAGGTGCGTTGTGGTGGCCGGGCAGTTCGTGCAGTGCCGGGCTGCCCGAGTCGCCGTAGCAGGCTCCGGGGCTGATGCAGACCTCGCCGGCCCCGATGAAGCCGCCCGCGCAGGCCGCGGCCGGCAACCGGGTGGTGTCGCGTTGCTGGAGCGTGGTCGGCAACGTCGCATCGGGCGGCGGTGGGAACGCGGTGAGTCCCCAGCCGATGAGCCTGCGGACGGTGTCCGTGCCGGCGGGCTGCCGGGTGTCGAGGCGCATCACCGATGTCCACACGGGCCTGGTCAGTTCCACCAGCGCCAGATCGGAGACGGGGGTACCGGTGGGCATCCCCCACATCCAGTCCGGGTGCAGGTAGACGCGCAGGCCGGTGGCGACCTGCCCGCCGGTGGTCCGGTCGGTGGAGCCGACCCTGATGGTGATGTTGGCGGCGGGGACGGCGACCGGTGTCGGTGCCGCCGCGTCGTCGCTCACGCAATGCGCGGCGGTCAGCAGGAACCGAGGGGTGATCAGGCTGCCGCCGCATTTGGCGGTGCCGACGCCGGGGAAGAGCACGGACACGGCCGCCATGCCGGGGTAGGGCTGCGTGGCGTCCTGTCCGCCGACGATCGCGGCGGCCGGAGACGCGCCGATGGCGAGCACGCCAACGACGGTTGCCGCTGCGATCATCGACCGGTTGAGGAGTGTCATCGAAACCTTTCTCTTGCTGGGTGTGGACGACCCGACACGGAGGTACGCCGGGTGGTTCGAGGGCGAACGGGAATGTGGTCTGTCGGCCGGTGCGGGCGAGCGTCGGCGGCATCAGGTTTCGGTGTGCTGCATGGCGTCGATCCGGGCGACCGCGCCGTAGGCAGCGACGGCTTCTGCCTTGGCTTCCGGGTTTGGGGTGAGGTCGGGCCGCCAGTCGACGAGCGAGCACACTCCCGGGTCGACCAAGGTCAGTCCGGTGAAGAACTGCTCGAACTCGCCGCGGGTTCTGGGCCGGAACGGGCCGTCCTTGCCGCGTTGGGCGAGGACGCGCAGCCGTTCGAGTGTTTGGTGCGGGAGCGGGTCGTTGGTGGCCTGCGAGGCGGCCACGAAGCTGCCCGGTGGTAGCCGCTCGACCAGCGCCGACACGATGCGGTACGCCTGCTCGTCGTCGTCGAGGAAGTGCAGGACGGCGATGAGGAGAACAGCGATCGGCTGGTCGAAGTCGAACGTTTTCCGGACCGTCGGGTCGTCAAGGATCATCGCGGGGTTGCGGAGGTCGCGCTCGACGTATTCGGTGACACCTTCCGGCGTACCGACCAGCAGCGCGCGGTTGTGAACCATGACGAGCGGATCGTTGTCGACATAGACGACTCGGGCGGCCGGCGTGATGTCCTGTGCGATCTGGTGCACGTTGGGCGGGGTGGGGATGCCGGTGCCGATGTCGAGGAACTGGGTGACGCCGGCCTCGGCGGCCAAGTACCGGACGACCCGTTGCATGTACCGGCGGTTTTCCCGGACGGAGGTGACGGTGTCGGGGTACGCCTGCGCGATGCGGTCGCCGGATTCCCGGTCGGCGGCGAAGTTGTCCTTGCCGCCGAGCCAGTAGTCGTAGCGTCGCGCGGGATGCGGAACGCTGGTGTCAATCGGAGCGGCCGGAGGGCCGTCGTCGGCGGGAACGCCGGGCGGTGTCGTCATCAGGGGTCCGGTCCTAGCGTCGGGCTGCTACGGGTACGCCACGGTGGGCGGACGGGCGGTCGGAAAAACGGGCATCGTTGCGCCGGCGGAGCGGTGTGCCGGGCGTGCCAGCGGCGGACCCGGCGGTGCTCGCCGCCTCGGCTGCCGCGGGTCGGGAATTCCGGCCGACGCCCGCGAGGAACCCGGTCAGGAACGGGCTCTCCGTCCGCTCCGACGGCCGCTCGTTCCCGGTCGGATCGGGTCGCCATGCGGCGACCGGCACCAGCCCGGCAGGCTCCGCCATGCGCGGGTCAGGGTTGACCAGGTCGAGACGGCCGAACATAGCCCGGATCTCCTGTGCACTGCGCAGGTGCAGCGGAGTCGGTGTATCCGCGTACAACTGGGTCACGGTCTCGGTCGCGCCGGTGGTATTGGTCTGGCTGGCGTGCGAGATGACGAGCAGGCTCCCGGGGGCGGCCGGGCGCACCAGCTCGTCGACGACGGCCGCGAGCTCATCGGCCGTGCCGGGAACGAAGTGCAGGACCGAGACGAGCAGGACGGCGACCGGCTCCCGGAAGTCGATCAGCCGACGTGTCTGGTCATGGCCGAGGATGCCGGCCGGGTTGCGCAGGTCGGCCTTGATCGCCCTGGCATCGTGGACGTCGTCGAGGAGGGCCTGGGCGTGCTTGACGACGACGGGGTCGGCGTCGACGTAGAGCACGCGGCCGTCCGGGTGTGCGGCTTGGACGATGTCGTGGACATTGCCGACGGTCGGGATGCCGGAGCCGAGGTCCAGGAACTGGCGGATGCCCTGGTCCAGGGCGTACCGGACAGCGCGGCGCAGGAACTGCCGATTGGCCCAGGCCGCGTCTCGGACCTGCGGAGCCACCGCCAGTACGGCGAGCGCGGCGCGGCGGTCGGCGTCGAAGTTGTGGGCGCCGCCGAGGAAGAAGTCATACATCCGTGCGGCGTTCGGCCGGGACATGTCGACGCCCGGCGGCACCCATTTCGCGTGTTCAGCGCCCGCCATCACGCCTCCCGTCCGGGTGGGGGTGTGCCGCCGCGCTACGGGGGTTTGCGGCAGCGGCACACCCCCAGATGCGCCGCCACGACCGCAGGCGCACCGGGCCTGTCGCGGTGATCGGGCGGCGTCGGCCGCTCGCCGGCCGAGCCGATACGGCGAGCAGCAGGGTGTGGCCAGGGCGGGGACGGGTTCGGCGGGCTGTCACGACGGTTCCTCAGCCGAGTCCGGGACGGTGGGCCTGCTCGACGCACAGGCGGTAGTAGCGGACCAGGCCATCCGGCACGGGAAAGTACTCGTGGGCACCGAGCGAGCGTTGTTCGGAGGCCAGCAGCCGGCCGTCGGTGGGATCGAACATCAGGGTGTATTGCACGCCCCGGCCGACGAGGCTCACCGCGACACCGGCGCGGCCGAGCCGATCGGCCGCCACAGGGTGATAGCTGAGTCCGTCGAGGTCGGCCAGGACCCGCAGGACGGCTTGCCGCGCGGGCAGCGGGACGTAGTGCGAGGTGTAGAGCTCGTCCACGGCGCGCAGGGTCGCCTGCGGTCCGTCTGGCATCGGATCGAAGGCGGCCAGCTGGCGAGCCAACGCGGCCGGCTCGGTGGCGATCGGCCCGGATATGGGGCTGCGGGCGTTGCCAGCGGCGTACGTGGTGCGCGTGGTATGTCCGTGCGCGAACTCGTCGTCCGTGGTCCGATAGTTCGGGTCCGCGGCCTTGAACGTGTAGTCCGGCGGGTTCTCGACGTCGATTCCCAGGCCGGAGCCGTCCGCGGCTTCCCACCGGCGAAAATCGTCGGCGAACACCGCCGGGGTGTTCTCCCGCATCCCGGCTGGTGCGGGCGAGCCAGTGGTGGTGATGCTCCAGAGCCGCTGATGGTGGTACGTGTACCCGGTCGCGGAGTCGTCGGGCGTGGCGACGATGCTCCCGGCGAGCCGGGTCAGGGCGTCGTGTGTGGATGCCGGCGGCGAACCGGAGGTGAGGCTCGGCGCCACAGGCTGGGAGCTCGCCACCGGGTCCGCGTGGTCCGCTCGATTGCGGAAGGTGACCAGTGCCGGAATCGCCGCTGACAGACCGACGGCCAGCACAATCAACAGCGGAACGAGGCGACGTCGCCACGGCCGCACGGCCGGCGTCGTCCGGTCGACCGGCTGGAGGGTGACGACCGCAGCAGCGTCGTCGTCAGGGGTCGGCGGCTGTCCGGCGTCGTGGTGGAGGGCCATCACATCGCCGCCACAGCAAGGTCTCCGCGACCGGCGTCGACTGCCGTGACCACGGCCCGGATCGTGGCTTCGTCGTGTCGGTCGACGACGTAGCGCAGCCACTGGGTCAGCTCGCGGTTGGACCTGCCGTCGTACAGGAACTCGGACAGCTCCAGCGCAGCGGTCAGCCCGCACAGCGCGACGGTCTGATCGTCAGGTGCGGTGCGGTGCCGGCCTTGCCGTTCGTGGTAGGCGACCGCGTCCTTCACGTGGGCGCGAGCGCGCACGGCGTAGCGCTCGTGCACGGGCAGGTAGGTCTCGGTTCTGACCAGACCGGCGTACCGGCGGACCTGGGTCCGGCGCAGCAACCCGATCATGATCATGTTGGCTTGGACCCGTTCGCGGAGGTCGCTCGCGGCGAACCCGCGCAGCCACGTCCGGAGCTGGTCCCCGCCGGCGTGGATACGCGCGACGCGCTCGACCGCGGCGAGCGCCGCGTCGGTCAGTGGGTTCGCGGTCGGGCCCGGCTTGGCCACGACGAGCTGGCCGGGCGCTTCGCGCCACTGCTGCCGCTTGTAGTCGAAGGCCCAGCCGATGTAGATACGGCCGGTGAACCACAGCTCCAGCAGCAGCGCCCCGGCCAGCCCGATCGCCAGGGACTGCTCGTTGATGAGCTGTTTGCCGGTGTCGTCGTCGTGCGCCAGCAGGTACAGCTCGGCGTGCAGCGGTAACACCGCTGCCTGGTCGGTTCGGGTCGGATGCACGGGGCGTGCCTCGCCGGTGGTGGTCGCGTAGGTGGTCATCGGACGCCGGCCTCGGGCGTCTTCCATGGCATCGCGCGTAGCCGCTCGTGGACGCCGTCGTAGGCGGCTTCCGCGAGCAGGGCCTTGGGGATGCGGGCGAGCATCGTGTAGTTCGGGTCGCACACGTTGCCCACCGGAGCGGTGCCGGCCTGCGCCACGAACTGGTACGCGTCCAGCACGCCGAGATCGGTCAGTTCGGCCACCCAGTGCACGAGGTCGTGCTGGCTGATCCGGAACGCGTCTTCCAGGGGCCGGGCGCAGCCGATCGACAACAGCGCGTCGCTGGTCTCCAGGCGGGGCGTCGGCGTGGGCACCCCTTTGAGCACCTCGACGGTGATGGTGGTGCGCATGGCCGTCTCGACCGCGACCCCGGACGCCTCGCCCTGGCCCTGCCGGGCGTGTCCGTCGCCGAGCGCGAGCAGCGCGCCGTGGACGAACACCGGCAGGTACAGGGTGGTGCCGGCCCGAAGCTCGGGGGTGTCGAGATTCCCGCCGTGTACGTCGCTGGTGAGCGTGGAGATGGCCTGGAATCCGCCGGGGGCGACGCCGACGGTGCCATGCATCGGCGCCAGCGGCAGATCCAGCGCAAAGTCACTCTCGCTGGCCTGGAACGTCACCGTGCCGGCGACGACGTCGATCGGGTACATCCACACCCGCTCCTCCAGCGGCGGCTGCAAGGTCGCGGTCGCGTGCGTCGAGGTGAGCGCCCCGAAGTGCGGAAAGGTCGACGACACTCCCCAGTCCCGGGCCGGGGTAATGTCGAGGAAGTGCACGGCGAGGGTGTCGCCGGGCTCGGCGCCCTCGATGTAGAACGGGCCGGTAACCGGATTCAGGTACGGCAGCTGACACACCCGGGTCGGCAGGTCGTCGACCGTCGTGACGGCGCCTCCGAAGCAGTCCTCGGTGTAGACGCTCAGGACCTCACCGGGGCGCAGATCGCGAATCGGTTCCCGGCCGCCGAACGTGTAGCCCAGCTCGGCGGGCTTCGGTACATACAGGTCGCTCATCGCCTCACACCGCCTCACGGACCGGGCCCGGCTGCGGCTGCACCGGCTCCATGCCGGACAGCCTCGGCCGGCGGCCGGTCGCGTACATGACGGCGAGGACCACGATGCCCAGGCCGATCCAGACGAAGCCGAGCTTCTGCGCGGCGACGTTGGCGTTCCAGATGACGAAGCCGAGGATGGTCGCGCCGATGACCGGCATCACCAGGTGCGCGAACAGGTTCCGGCTGCGGCGGCGGAACACGAAGTAGATGATCACCGCGAGGTGCAGCAGCAGGAACGCGGTCAACGCCCCGAAATTGATCATGCTGGAGAGCAGGCTGATCCCGTCGGCGCGGCTGTTCATGTAGAGCCCGAGCGCGAGACTCACGGCGGCGACGAGCAGGATGGCGTTGCGCGGGACGTTGTGCTTGCGGGACACCTTCCCCAGGAAGCTCGGCAGCTGGCGGTCGCGGGCCATCGCGTACAGCAGCCGGGAGATCGCGACCTGGGCGACCATCGAGTCCGGCAGGCCCCACGCGATGGCGGTGGCGACTGCGCACAGCGTCGCCAGCCAGTGGCCGCCGGCCGCCTGAGCGGCGTCGTAGAACGCGGTGCCGTTCGGGTCGCCGTTGGCGATGAGTGCCTGCGGGTCGGGGGTGAGGATGGCGGCCAGCCAGGTCTGGGCGATGAACAGCACTCCTGCGAGCAGAAGCGCTCCGGCCATGGCCCGGCCGACGAGCTTGGCGCCGCCGCGGCTTTCCTCGGCGAGCATGGAGATGCCGTCGAAGCCCAGGAAGCTGAGGACCGCGACGGCGGTCGCTGCGAGCACGATCGACGGGGTGAAGGTGTGCGGGTTGTAGAGCGGCTCCCACGTCCAGTGGCCCTTGCCGGTGAGCACGGCCCAGACGCCGACGCCGATGAAGATGCCCAGTACGGCCAGTTCGCCTAGGAGCATGAACCAGGTGAACCGGGCGGTCATCTTGATGCCGAGGGTGTTGATGATCGTGTTGGCCGCCACGAAGGCGACCAGCCACAGCCACACCGGCACCGCCGGGACGGTGGCATGCATGGCGACCGAGGCCACCAGGTACAGCAGCGACGGGACGAGGATGTAGTCGAGCATGATCGCCCACCCGGCCACGAACCCGAACGGGGCGCCGATCCCTCGGCCGACATAGTTGTAGACCGATCCGGACAGCGGGAACGCGTTGACCATCCGCGAGTACGAGTAGGCCGTGAAGATCAGCGCGACCATGCCGATGGCGTATGCCATCACGACCATGCCGCCGGAGGCGGAGAACACGGCGCCGAAGATGGCCATCGGCGCGATGGGCACCATGAAGATCAGCCCGTACGCGAGCAGGTCCCGGAACCGCAGAACCCGTCGCAGCTCCTGCTGATATCCGAACTGCTGCAACTCATTGACCGGATACGACACCGGGAATCCTTCCGCAGTTGGCTTCATTGGGGGGATGCTGAAGTCGGGGCGCCCGACGACGGGCGAGGGTTGGTCGAATTCCGTTTGGCGGCTCGCGACGGACGGCGCGGCAGGGGCTGCGTGTGCAACCCGCCGCCGCGCCCTGTGGCAGCGACGGCGGGCGCAGCTTCACGTGGGGGGCATGAACCGGATGTCGTCGAGAGTGCCGCCGACCTCGATCCGCTCGTCGAATTGGCCGAGGACTGCCGCAACGAGTGCAGGCGACGCGCTGAATCCGGACGCCGAAGCGCCACAGGTTGCGTATGCGTACACCCGCTGCTCGATAGCCGCTGCGTCAAGCGGCCACAGCCGGCAGCCGCACAGGCTCACATACTCGCGGCCAGACGCCGTTGAACAGCCCGGAACGAAGCGCTGACCGCAGCCGCAGAACAGCCGCCCGCACAGCGGGTACCGGCCCATGGAGCCGGCGCTCCCTGCGCGGCCGACCCTCGCGAACGCGGCCGTCCCAACGGATGGACGGCGACCGGGAGCCGCCATCGCACCCAGGGGCCGCGGTTTTCCGCACCGGCGTCGAGACAGTCGCGACCGGACTCGGGCGGTCTTCACCCGTTGGGGTGAACTTCCTGGAACGGGGAATGCTGGACGATGGCGGCGCAGTCGTGCGCCACACCGTGCTGCATCAACATCGGCAGGATTCACACCTGCCGCCGCGATGATTGCGGCGGCATGACGCCGAGATCGGCAGTCCTTGCTCGCACAAGACTGGCAACGGCCGGCGCTGTCCCGCTGGTGCAGCCGGTAGACGTGCAGGGCCAGCGCATACCTCGGCGAGGCCCGAAGACCGGCGACGACATCGCTAGCCCGAGGCGGAGTCGGATTGACGAGACCGACCGCGATGAAAGACTCACCGGACAGCGTGAGCCAGTACCGGCGTACGGTCGGTCGCTGTGTCCCGTAGGCCGTCATCACGCCTCCTTGGCGCTGGTCAGATGTGCTGGCCAGCGGGTCCGACTGTCGTGCGATCCGGAAACCGCGACATCGATGCGTCGCGTGTCGTGTGCCTACGATCACCGACAGCCCACACGGGCGGAAGACCGACTTATTAGGAGACTTATCAGGGGACTTAGCCGGAGACGTGCCTCTGACCTGCGCCTTTTCAGCGTCAATCACGAACCGGTATGCGCTCCCCGCCGAAAACCGGGGTTACGCTCTGGCCGCACCAGACAGTCCACGAGGGCCGGACAGTCGCGATGCATCGCCAATCTCGTGCGCCGGAGGTTCGTTGATGATCAGCCCACACGTGCGCCGCCAACGCCTCGCGAGTGAACTGATCAAGCTTCGCGAGGAGCACGGCTACTCCACCCAGCGGCTAGCGATGAAAGTCGGCATACCTCGGCAGCGCATCAGCCAGCTCCAGAACGGCCACCTCAGCCCGGACCTCGACGACATCATCCGAATCCTCGACGTGTTCAACGTCGGCGAGCGTCGCTGGGAACAGATCATGGCCATCGCCCGGGATGCCCAGGGACGAGGCTGGTGGGAGAAGTACCGCGAGGAGATGGGCCCACGACAGGCGTTGATCGCGGACCTCGAAGCCGGCGCCCGCTCGATTGTCGAGTACCAGATGACCTTGCTACCCGGCCTCCTTCAAACCCCGGCGTTCACCGAAGTCCGCGCACGGGCCGACCGCGGCGCGTACCCCGAGCACTTCGACCCGAGCCGCGCTCTGGAAGCTCGCGCGATGCGCCAGCGGGTCCTCGAACGCGCCGGTGGCCCCACCTACGAGGTCATCATCGACGAGCTCGCTGTCCGCCGGCATGCCGCCCCGCCCGAGGTGGTTCGCGCACAGCTCGACCACCTCGTGGAGCTCGGACGCCATCGTAAGAAGATCACCATCCGAATCTTGCCGCTGTCCTCGTCCGTCCCCGGGCACGTCGTGCCACGATCCTCGTTCTTCACCTATCGGTATCCCGATCCGGGTGACCCCATCGTGGTCGCCGTCGACACGCTCCTCGCCGACGATGTCCTCACGGACCCGGCTATGGTCAGTCCCTATATCGACCTGTTCAAGCGCATTCAGCAGGCCGCTCTTAGCCCCACCGACAGCCTCAACTTCCTCGCCGACGTGGCCGAGGAACTGCCCAGATACCCAGGGAGTCATCGATGAACCCCGACAAGTTCACCAACTGGCGCAAGTCCCGTCGCAGCGGCGGTGGAGACAACTGCGTTGAGGTGGCCTTCGCCGCCGACGGAACCGTCGGTGTCCGCCACTCCAAGAACCGCAACGGCGCGCTCCTTGAGTTCACGCCAGGTGAATGGGCTGCGTTCACCGGTGGCGTCCGAGACGGCGAGTTCGACGCCTAGCCGAAGGCGTCCAGCGTCGCAGCGGACCCGTCGCGCGGGCCGGCCGCTGTCCGCCAGGACGACCGCTGCTTGAGCGGCGGTGGCCACGCTGCGATGCTGGGCGTATCGGCATCCCATCAGCGCATTGGTCCCGGCAACCATCGGGCACGTGACAGCAACGGCGCCGCGAAAGGGGGAAACTGTATGGCGCGCGACGGCCGCACAGTGGCACGCAACACGAAGCTGACCAGGGCGCGCGGCCGGGCGCTGTCGCCGTCCGGCTCCCGGGAACCGATGTCGCGCCAGGAACTGGCAGAGGCCGTCAACACCTATCTGTGGGCTACCTTTCACCGGCGGGCCAGCCTGGACGGCAGCTACGTTGGCAAGCTGGAGAACGGCGAACATCGCTGGCCAAACGAGCAATACCGGCAGGCGTTCCGTGCGGTCCTCGGAGTCGAGACCGACGCTGAGCTTGGGTTCTATCCCACACGTCGTCGGCGGGCGTCGACGGTCTCCGGTCCGCACGAGCTGAAGGTCGTTGGCTCAGGCGGGTCGGAAGGCGGATCGCGCATGCTCGTGATCTCGCCAGATGAAGCTGCCGAGATGCTGGCGCACCTACAGCAGCAGTGGCACATCCTCGTCCGGGCGGACAACCTCTTCGGTCCGCGCCACGCCCTCACCGGCGTTGAGGCCCAACTGGCGGTGCTGCAAGAGCTGATGAACGCCGACGTTGACGAGTTTCGCGTCCCCACCGTCCGTCTTGCAGCTCAGTACGCCGAGTCGGCGGCGTGGCTGCATGAAGACGCTGACGACATGGAACGGGCACGGCACTGGACCAGCCAAGCGATGGAGTGGGCTTACGCGGCCGGTGACCACACGATGGTGTCGTGGACCGCTTACCGGCGCAGTCAGCAATTGACGGCAGACGGGTTCGCAACCCAGGCCATCGGGTTGGCACAAGCCGCACGCCGTGACGAAGACCAACTCCCCGGTCCCATGCGTGCGGCCATCCGGGTTCAGGAGGCCATCGGCTTCGCGCTGCGGCAGGACGAGAGCGCAAGCCAACGGCTGCTCGATGAAGCGCTGAGCTTGGCAGGCGACGACCGCAACGGCGACGCGCAGGGCGGACACGGCTCGTTCTGTACCAGCGGCTACATCGAAGCTCACCGCGCTCAATGCCTAGTGCTCCTGGACTCCCCGCAGCGCGCGATCGAGCATTACGAGCAGGCGCTGCCGGCCCTCGCACCCGTGTATCGCCGCGACCGAGCCGCAGCGCTGGCAGGCAAGGCAACTGCCCACGCCGCCGCCGACCAGCCAGAAGAGGCCGCCGCCACAGCTCGCATGGCGTTGCCGATGGCTCGACGCGCTGGCTCCCAGCGGATCGTCCGCCGCCTCACCGCCGTCGGGGCGACGCTCTACCCCCACCGGAACCTCGAAGCGGTTGCCGGGCTATTGCACGAGCTGAACGAGGTCGCGAGCTGATGCCAACGCCGCACGAGATCACCGCGATGCGTCAAGCTGTAGCCCTCTCCGCCCTTGGACTAGGCACTACCAGCCCAAACCCGCCGGTTGGCTGCGTGATCCTCGATCGTCACGGTGACCAGGTTGGTGCCGGCTTCCATCGACGGAAGGGTGAACCCCACGCCGAAGCGAACGCCCTCGCGTCGGCCGGTTCGCGGGCTGCTGGAGGCACAGCCGTCGTCACACTGGAACCTTGCAATCACGTGGGCGTCACACCAGCCTGCCGGCAACTTCTCCTCGATGCGGACGTCGTACGTGTCGTTATCGCAATCATCGACCCAACGTCGCGTGGCGACGGAGGTGCCGCGGTTCTGAAGGCTGCCGGCGTGGACGTCGAGGTCGGCGTTCTCGCCAACGAGGCTCAGGCGGTCCTTGACCCGTGGCTAACCGCCACCGTAAGGAAACGACCATGGGTGGTCTGGCTTTCCTCGCCGCTCGCCGACATCGACGATCCGGTTGACCTACCGGCCATGCGAGACCTACGTCAACAGACCGACATCGTGGTCTGTCCAGACGGACGGATCGTTGAAGGCATTCCTGGCGGACACGGGGAGGGCAGGTTCCACCACCCCGCGAAGATTGACTTCACGGATCCGATCGCGTCCCTAAATCAACTCTTCGCCGGCGGCGCGCGAACGGCGCTGATCGTCGGCGAAACGGCGTTTGCAAGGGAACTTCTTGCACGTGGAGCCATCGACCGTCTCTCGATTGATCTCCCGCGCGCCAATTCGGACGCGCACGTCACCAACCATATCCGAGGGCTTCCATTTTTAGGCTTTCGTATCGAGGCAGTCACCACCACACCAGATTCGATCCGAATAGCCGCTCGACTGGACACCCCCCGCAGTGGTTCCGACTCGGACAACAGTGTTGAAGGGGGATGACAGTGCCCCGTCACGCGAGTACAGACATTACGCCGAATCGTCGGCTTCAGGATGCTCGGCGCCGCCTAGCCTCGCCGCTTCGGCCCGGCAAATGCATGTCACGGTCAGAGTTTGTCACGGCCGTCAACGCCCGCCTGCACGCTGACGGAGTTCTGAATGCGGATATCGACTATGACTTCGTTGTGAAGCTGGAGACCGGTAAGCATCGTTGGCCTCGCGACGATCGTCGCCGGGCAGCCATTCGAGTAGTCCTTCGCGTTCGCGATGACGCCGAGATTGGATTCCATCGACAGCGGCGGAGCCGGGCTGACGAAGAAACCCCGATTCTTGGCGGCCTGAACACAACAGCAAGTGTCAAAACCAGCCATCTTCCAAATGGTGCTGAGTCCAGCGCCGACTGGCCGATGGGACTAGGTGAAGACCTAGGCGAAGACGAAGCGGGTCTAGCGGCACCTCATGTGCGCCGCCGATCGCTGCTGAGGGGTCTGGCGGCCGTAACTGCCGCAGCTGGGATTCTTAGTGCTGGCCACGGGCCGCGTCGTCGGATCGGTTCTTCCGACGTCTCGCGTCTTACCGCCCTCATCAGCCTGTATCGGTCGGCGGACCAGGAATTTGGAGGCGGCAGTCTAGTCGATGACGTCGGCCGGTTCGCTGAGTCCGCGTCCGTGTTGCTTGATCACGTCATCAGCGATTCGGTACGTCCACACCTCCTGAGCGCGATCGCCAACGCAAGGGACCTGGCTGGCTGGACCGCTTTCGACGCCACACGGCACAGCGAAGCGCAGCGACACTTCGCCGCTGCCGAACGCTTCGCGATCGAAGCAGGAGACAGCCAACTGCTCGCACACGTTCGTTACGGGCAGGCTAAACAGATGCAGCACCTGCGCCACAACCGCGACGCGTTGGAGATCCTCCGCGCCGCGCACCACCAGCTCGATGCGACGCCAGCCCTCACCACCATCCTCCGCGGAGCCGAGGCGGCATCCCGAGCTGCACTCGGCGACTGGGAGGGTGCACAACGGGCTCTAGACTGCTCCAGCGACGCATTTGCTGACGTCGACCAACTCAACGAACCCGAATGGCTGAGCTTCTTCGACAAAGGTGAGCTACTCGCACAATACGGTCGAGTATACCGAGACTGGGCGCGTGCAGATCGCCGGCGCGGCGCCGAGGCCGTGCGCTGGGTTAACGATGCGATCCGGGCATTCGGTCCGCAGAATGCGCGCAGCACCGTGCTCAACCAGGTGGGCCTTGCCAGCGCGTATTTCCTGGCAGATGCACCCGATTTGGCACTGGAAGCAGGAAACACGGCCAAACGCCAGGCGGGAACGCTGACCTCGCCGCGGGTAATTGAGCGGATCGCCAACATCCACCGCGACGCCGCTCAACACATGCATTTACCAGAAGTCGCCGACTTCGTGCAGTCGTTGCCGCGACCGGTCTCACTCGCATGACTGGTACAGAGGGCCGGTTCAGCGAGGCGGCGATGCGACGAACCTTGGCGAACCTCGCCCAGGAGCTCCACGTCAGCGACGCGGACGCACGGTTGCTGCGGCTGACGAACAATGCCGTCTTCGCGCTGCCGGCCGCAGACCTCGTCGTGCGCATCACCCGCACCCACCGATTGCACGCGAGGGTGCGCAAGGTCGCTGCGCTGGGCGCCTGGTTTGAACAGGTTGACGCACCAACGATCCGATTGGCGGGGGACATCGAGCAGCCCCTCGCCGATGGCGATTTGCTCGCGACAGTGTGGCGATACGTTGAACCCCACGAACCGTCGCCCGACGCCGGTGATCTGGGCGTCGCGTTGCGCACATTCCACGATCTCGGCCTGCCTCCGTTCGAATTGCCCGCATGGGACCCAATTGGTGACGCTCGGAGTCGTCTTGACGATGCGGAAGGGCTCGCCGGCAGCGACCGAGACTATCTGCTCGCATGGTGTGATCGGATCGAACCACGCCTACAGGACTTTGCGTCACAAGTGAATCCGGGTCTTGTTCACGGTGACGCTCATGAGGGAAACCTTCTTCGGGATGAGTTCGGCAGAGTGCTGATGTGTGACTTCGACGCGACCTGCATCGGTCCCTGGCAAGTCGACCTCGTTCCAGCACCGGCAAACGAAGGTCGGTTCGGCGCGACGGGTGGGCACGACAAGTTGGCTGCTGCCTACGGCTACGACATCACCCAAGATCCTTCTTGGGATCTTCTACGGGAGGCGCGTGAGTTGAAGATGATCGCCGCAGCCGTGCCGCTGTTGGCTAGTGCTCCCGGCGTGGCTGACGAGTTCCGGCTTCGTCTAGACACCGTTCGCAACGGCGACACCGCGACGCGGTGGACGGCGTTCGGCGACCTCTCCCGGCGGTCATAGTAATGGTCAAGATCCTCGGAAGCGTCTCCGTAGCGGTCCCACCTGCGAAAGCGAACAGGCTCACGACGATAGGCATCGGAGATTTACTGGTGCGTCGGCGGCTCCCCATGCGGGCGCAGTGCGGCCGGACGTTCGCTGACATTGCCGGAGTCGTTCACCGTTTTTCGGGTCCCAACCTTGCGGCACTTTGGGGAGAGTGCCGGCTGGATTGTGGACTGTCGGCCTCCAGCAACGGAAATTGAGGCTTATCGACAATGGCCCGTCATCCGGACACAGCCGCCGCGCCCAACCTTCGACTCCAGGCCGCTCGGCGTCGCCTGCCCTCGCCGCTACGACCTGGGAAGTGTATGTCACGGTCTGAATTCGTTACGGCCGTGAACAATAATCTACATGCCGATGGAATCCTCGATGCCGATATCGACTATGACTACGTCGTAAAGCTGGAAGCTGGTAAGCATCATTGGCCGCGCGACGAGCGCCGACGATCGGCCATGCGAGCGGTCCTGCGCGTCCGCGACGATGCCGAAATTGGATTCCACCGGGAACGGCGAAGCAGAGCCGACGACGGGTTCTCGGTCTCAGGCGGCACGTATCTGAGTACATTCGGCGATATTTCCAGCGGTGATCCAGCGATGTCTGAGTTGCTCACCGGTGAGATCACTCATGTTGATAGCGGAGAGTATGACGACTGGAACAGCTTCGCCGTAGTTACGAGCATGCTTGCCCAGCAGCGACAAGCGGTTGCCCCTGCGGCTCTGTTGAGCCTTGTTGAGGCGCATCGTGATTGTCTACTGACCTTGTTCCGGAAAGCGGAAGGCGACCAGGTAGGCGCCGACATCGGCGCGATGCTCGGTGAGGCATCCATCGTGGCGAGCCGACTTTGGAGTGCGCAGGGAAACCGATCCATGGCTCTTGCCCACTGTGCCTTCGCGCGGAATCTTGCCGAGCGGCTTGGCAACATCAGGCTCGGTGCAACCGCCCGGATTTTCGAGAGCAACTTGCACTCCGGAGCCTCCACGCTCATTCATGCCGACGGCGATATCTTGACTGGGCTTCGGCTGCTGGCCGAGGCCGCTTCCGCAGCCGACCACCTCAGTTGGCCCGCACAAGCCAGGATTGCCGCGGAGCAAGCCCAAGCCTATGCCGCACTTAACATGCGGGCAGAAACCGAAGCCGCGCTGGACCGGGCGCGGCAGGCAGCTGCCAGGATTACGGTATCCGACCGCACCGGTCTCTTCAGTGACTGGAACCTATCCCGCCTCGATGTGTACGAAGGCACGTGCCGCATCCTGCTCAAAGAGCCGGCAGCTGCGATCGTCCACCTTGAGCGAGCGTCGACGGCCATGGACCAAGATCAGGACAACACGAACGTAGCGCTTGCCGCTCACGTGGATCTCGCCATCGCCTACGCGCATAACGGTCACCTGGATAAGGGTTGTACCACTCTTGGCTCCGCCTATGAGCAGCTCAAGCGGATAGGTAACCTTCGCGGCATCTCCCGTGCGCTGCGAGCCCGGGAGGAACTGAGCCGATGGAATGCCGAGCGCGCCGTCAAGGAACTGGACGAGAGGATGGCCGCGGCCTGAAGAAGGGCCAGTAAGGTAGTAAGGTCACACCTGCTGAACGAGAGAGGCGATGGTTGCGACGACCAGTGCAGGATCGAGAGAGTCCAAGATAGCGTCCGGACCGTAGCTCAACAATTCTTCCCGGCTCGCCCGATGCGCGACCACAACAGCTCGGAAACCGGCGCTTTTCGCACACGCGATGTCGTTTGGCGCGTCTCCGACCACCACAGCCCGGTGCGGCGAAAGCACTGCTCCGTACTTGCTCCGATACCGGCGCGCGACGATCCCAGGAAGTTGGAATCGGTCACGTTCGTCGGAGCCGTATCCGCCTATCTCCAGGTCGAGCTCGCCCCCGAGATTTAGCGATTGAATCTTGATCTCGGCCGCTACCCGCAAATTTCCGGTAAGAACCGTCTGCACGAAGCCGATACGGTGCAACTCGCCGATGCTGTGCGCAACGCCGGGATACGGCGGCTGAACGCGTGCAAGTTCGTCGCGGCCCGCCTCCATGACCTCCGCCAAGAGCTGACGGAAGCGCGGAACGCCGGCTTCCGCATCAGATGCCGGGACGCCGGAGGCAATCGCTGTGTCGATCACGATAGATTCGTCGGTATAGCCGTGCACCTTCTTCTCCGGGAAGGTCACGTGCGCCTCATCGATTCCGTACGTTCGCGCGATCGAACGGCGTAACCAGCGAAGGTCCGCAGGCATCAGCGTGCCGTCCACGTCCCAAACCACTAGGCCAGCGTCCTGATGCTCCATCGGCCCATCGTCGCACAGGATTCACGACGACCTCGGGCTGCCCTCGCCAGATGCATGGGCTTAGTCCGTCGGCCTCGCAGACCGTTGGCCTCCGCAGCGTGCGACGAGCGAGCGGCAGGCCGAGGTGGCTTGAGGATCGGTACGCCTGGCGGCAAGTCCTACGCTATCTTGCGACGCCGTGGCCAGGCATTCTCCCTGCTAGTCCGCGCTCGACACCGTGACCCTGCCGTCAGGACAGCTGCAACTCAGCCGAGATCGTAAACGAAGAACCCTCCCGCAAGGACGCCGAGTCCGTCGCCGGACGCCGGACGCCGGCGTGCAACTCCAGCTGTGGCACGTCCGACACGGGTAGCGGCAAGGCGGCCAAGCTCGAAGCCGCCGTCTCACAATCGTTTCGAGCCGGATCGACCTTCTGCCACTTGGAGGACCGCCTATGCCGCTTGGGGCGGGCTGTCGTCGTTGGGTGACTTGGGATTCGTTTCGTCGCGGTCGGGGTCTTCGCCATTGGCGACTTCATCGGAATCGTTTACTGCTTCGGTCAATGCGCGGATGAATCGCGCTTGGGCTTTTCCCGCTTCTGTTAGCGAATATGCGGGGTGGCCATCGTCTTGCGTGTCTTGCGCGACGAGCCCGGAGCGCATGAGCCGGTCTTTGACCCGGTTGAGGGTTGAATCGGCGATGCGGGTTCGGGAGTGTTCACTCACGACGTGCGCGAGCTGATTGAATCGAAGGGATTCCTGCTCGCTGAGGCAGGCGACGACAAATACGTCCCACCGCCGAGCGAACATTTTGTCGATGTCGCGAAGTGTGTCGAAGTCCACGTTTTCCCCCCGTCAGGCGCACGTGGCCACACTCGACCGGAGGGTTCTCCATGCCCCGATGAAGGGTCGAGAGTGCAGTTACCGAGAAGCAGTCACGCGAGTGCAACCGTCAACTTGACCGAGCGTTACCGCTGATGTCAAGGAGGTTTAGGTAACAACGTGAACCGCTTGACCGATTCATCCATGTATGCCCGAAAGGCCGAGCTACTCGGCGGTCGGTCAATCCGCCGTTGAGCGGAACGGGTTGATCACCGTCGAATCGATCATGGCTTGCCGGCCTGCGGCCTCCTGTATCGAGGCGAGCCGCCAGAAGAGCCGGCGTCCGTGCGGCGTGAGCGCAATGGCGGGGACTCCGATGCTGCTCAGGTGCGCTCTGGCCTGCACCGCTCCAACGGAGCGGAGACATTCTATGGCGTGACGAATCGTCGCACTGTCGGCTAAGTGACCGTAGGGAAGGTTGTTGACGAGTTTATCCAGAACCTCTAATGCCATCGGTGTGCTAACGAGATCCAGTGCCCGGCAGATGCGTTCATACAGATCAATGGCCATATCGCATCCAGATGCCCTATGTGGCGCCTGTGGAGACGGTTGCCGACAGTGTGGGCCGCGCTGCCGCAGACCACAAGAGCCCAAACGGGCGACCGCCCGCGTCCACTATGCACTTGCAGGCTGCAAGTGCGGCGAGCACGTACACGGCGTACTTGTCAAGTTCCAGTAGCGCAGGAGTGAATGAATCCATGAATCTTTCACGTGGGCATCGGATCGATGGAGGGTACACCGTGCGCGCGTCAGGCCTCAGCAGGCTGCTCATCGCTTGCCTCGTGGTCGGGCTGCTCGGGACTGGCTGCAGTGACGACAAGCCGTCACCCGCGCCATCTCACGCGGCCAGTTCGGCCACGGCGTCCCCGGCCGCGTCCGCGAGACCCTCGGCGACGGCGAACGACGGAGCGCCGACAGCGATGGATGCCTACCGGGGCATGTGGAAGGCGTACGTCGAAGCGATCCACATCCCCGATCCCGATTATCCGGATCTTGCCCGCTACTCGCAGGGAGATGCACTGGACGTGTGGGTCAAGGGCCTGACCTCCGTCAAGGATCAAGGACTGGTCGGCCAGGGCGACGTGACGTTGAGCCCGGCAGTCAGGTCAGCCAACCCGAATACCACCCCACCGACGGTGGAGATCCGGGACTGCGTCGACAGTTCCAAGACGCACCTCAAGAAGCAGGACGGGTCGCCGTACCAGGACACCCCCGGCGGCAAGCGCTCGACGACGGCGACCGTGGCCCGGATCAGCGAGGGGGTGTGGAAGGTGACCAAGATTGCGATTTACGGGGTAGGAACATGCTGAAGCCAACGAGGCTGCTCGGCGTCACCAGTGCCACTGTGCTGCTGCTGGCCTTGGCTGTTGCAGGGCCGGCCCGCGCCGATATCAACGACCCGGTCAACTGCGTCACCAACCCCACCAACCCAGCCTGCGTCATCGACATTTCGACCCCCGGCGATTCGGACGGCGGCGGTGGAAAGTCCAGTTCGGGCTGCCGCAACTGGGAGGGCCAGGCCATCCCCTGCAACATCCCCGGCAAGGGCTGGTACGGCGGGGACGGCTGTTGGTACCAGCGCGCCGAGGGAACCGACCTGGGCGCCGCCGAGGCGCTAGGTGGCACGGTCCCCCCGCCGTACGCCTGGTACGTCGGCGCCTGCGGCGACCCGCTCACCAACTTCTGGCCTGCGGGCTACGTCCGCTACACGATCTTCGGCGCCAACCCGGGCATCGAGCTGCTGGCACAGGAAGCAGTGAAACATCTCAAGCTGCCCGCCCCGAAGATCCGCCTCAATCCGGCCAGCGACAGTCCGGCCATCGACGTACCCCAGGTCGTCTTCGTGCCGACGTGGATGTGGGTCGACGGTTCGGTGTGGTCGCCGCGCACCGCCACGGCAAGCCTGGCCGGGCTGTCGGTGACCGCGGTCGGCACACCGACCAAAGTGAACTGGTCGACCGGCGACGGCGGATCCCGACAGTGCGGCAAGGGCACCGCGTGGACCGCAGGAACGGATCCGGCCAGCGCTTCGCCCGACTGCGGCCACACCTACACGTCGCCGTCGCGAAGCAGCCCGAGCGGCAAGTACACGGTCACGGCCACGATCACGTGGCGAATCACCTGGTCTGGCGGCGGCGCGACCGGAACAGAACCAGATCTCACCTCGACCGCGGATGTCCCGGTCCAGGTGGTCGAAGCGTCGGCCGTCAACACCAAGTCGTAAGGAGCAGCTGGCGATGAGCACCGCTACGCCCACCCACCCTGCGAGCCGCAGGACATCGCTCGACAGACGCGCGGTGGTCGATCCGCCCGGTACCCGCCGCCGACGGTCGGTGCCTCGCCTCCTCAGCGGTGCGTTGCTGGTCGTGCTGGGTGCCGTCGCATTTGGAGTGATCGGGCTGCGCGCCGACCCCGGCATCGACGTGCTCGCCGTCGCCCGTCCCGTCATCGCGGGCGCCCAGCTCGGCGACGCCGATCTCCGAGTCGTGCACATCGTGCCCGACGAGGACCTGCGTGTAGTGCGCGCGAGCGAACGCAGCACGATCGTGGGGCGTACCGCCGCGGTCCCGCTCGCGGCCGGCGCGCTGCTGACCACCGACCAGCTCGGCACGGTGACCGACCCGCCGCCTGGGCAGTCGGTCATCGCCGTCGGCGTCAAGACCGGCCGGGCCCCATCCGGTCTTGCACCAGGAGCATCGGTGCTGGTCGTCGTGGTCCCGCAGAGTGGCGCTGCCGACACTCCGCCACAGGCGCGTGCGGTGGTGCGTGCGGTCGACCTGACCGACAGCTCAGGAATCACGGTGGTCTCGCTGCAGATGTCGGCCGAGTCCGCAGTACGCATTGCCGCTGCTACCGGCGACGTCGCCCTGATCCTGCAGAACCCGGGACGGTGATCCGCGGCATGCTGCTGTGCTTCGGCTCCGCGAAGAGCTCACCCGGCACGACGACCCTGGCAGTCGCCATGGCGGCCCGCTGGCCGCACCCGGGGTCTCCGCCCGTCGTTGTGGAACTCGACGCAGCTGGCGGCGATCTCGGCAGCCGTTGGGCCACCTACGACGAGCCTGGACTGGCAAGTCTTGCCTCCGGCGCCTCCGGCGCCTCCGACGGCCCGGTCGGCGACGGCTCCGCCTTCGTGCAACACCTGCGGGTGGGCGCAGACGTAATCGTCGCCCCGCCCAGCGCTGCCGCTGCCGCGACGGTCGAGGAGCTGCGGCTCAAAGGGCCCGGCATCCTGCGCGAGCTCGCCGCGGTCCGTCCGGTCTTCGCCGATCTCGGTCGCCTCGATACGCAAGCAACCGTGCTGGGCTACCTGGACAAGGCCGACGAGCTGCTCCTGGTCGCGCGGCCCGAACCGGCCCAGCTGCGCCACCTGCGGATGCGGCTGCCGGTCCTGCGCCGCCGGTGTCCCGCGGTGCGGCTCGTGCTCGTCGGCGACGGCCCGCACGAGCCAGAGGAGATCGCCGACTACCTGCAGATCGAGGTCGCAACCACCATTCCGTACGACCCGGTGGCGGCCGACATCGTGGCCGGCCGCAAGCGGCCCCGCCGCTGGGGCCAGTCCGGCGCCCGGCGGGAAGCGGGATGGACCCGACGCCCCCTGCTGGCCGCTGCCCGCACCTTCGCACTCACCTACCAGCCGAACGGCGACCCGGAGTCCGAGACCGCCGAGGCCGGTTCCGGAACCTCGACGGAACGCGCCCGGCAAACGGTGGAGGTCACGTCATGACCACAAGTGGGATGCCGGCTCAGGTGGCTGCGCTGCGCGACGACCTGCACGCCGAGGTGTCCGACCGGCTGGCCGCCGCCGTGCGCCGGGGAGAAGTCGACGACCGAGCCGCATTCGTCGAGGCCCTGGTCGCCAATGTTGTCCGCGAATACACGGTGAACGCGCTGCGCAGCGGTCAGCAGGCAGTCCCCGACGACGTCCGCGAGCACCTACGCCGCTCATTGCTGGACGCCTTCACCGGACTGGGTGACCTGCAACCGCTGATCGACGACCCCGACATCGAGAACATTGACGTCAACGGGGCCGAGAATGTGTTCATCACCTACGCCGGCGGCAAACGCGAACGGGTCGGTCCGGTCGCCTCGTCGGACGAGGAACTCACCGACATGCTGCGCAAGGTCGCCGCCTCGCTGGGCGTGCAGGAGCGGCGATTCGATCCTGGCCTGCCCCGGCTGAACCTGCGCCTGCCCGGCGGCTCCCGGCTGTTCGCGGTGATGTCGGTGACCGAGCGGGTGCATGTGTCGATTCGCCGGCACCGGTTCATGCAGTTGACCCTCACGGAACTGGCCGACCTCGGCACCATGACCCGCGAGATGGCGGAGCTGTTCGAGGCGATGGTCGCCGCCCGGCTCAACATCGTTGTCTCGGGCGGTATGGACACTGGAAAGACCACGATGGTGCGGGCGCTGTGCTCGGCGATCAAACCCCACGAGCGGATCATCACCGTCGAGGACCCGTATGAGCTGAGCCTGAACACCGATCCCGCCCATCCGGACGTGGTACCGATGCAGCCGCGCGACCCCAACATCGAAGGGTCGGGCGGGATCGACATGGTGCAGCTGGTCCGCTGGGCGACCCGCATGAACCCCAGCCGGGTCATCGTCGGTGAGGTCCGCGGGCCGGAGGTCATCCCGTTGCTCAACGCGCTGAACCAAGGCACGGACGGGTCGATGACCACCATCCACGCCTCGTCGACTCGCGAGGCGTTCAAGAAGATCGCCAACTACGCCCGGCAGTCCAAGGAGCAGCTGCCGTTCGACGTCACCTACCAGCTCATCGGCGGCGGCGTCCACGGTGTGGTGCAGCTGGGCAAGACTGCCGACGGCGCCCGCGTCGTCACCGGAGTTCGGGAGGTCGTCGACGCCGACGGCATTCAAGTGCGCAGCAACGAGGTCTACAAGCCCGGCCCGGACCGCCGGGCGGTGCCGGCCAGCCGGTTCAGCGACATCACCATCGACAAACTCCTCGATGTCGGGTTCGATGCCACGCTGCTGGGCGGAGGACGGTGACGTATGAACGGCATCAACATCCTGTGCGGGTTGGGGGTTGGTCTGGGTCTGTGGCTCATCGCCACCGGTATCCGCCGTACCGAGCGCCCACAGCGGCCCGGCGCATCGACTCGGTTGCGCAACCTCGTCACCGGCCGCAACGGCTACCGGCTCGCCGCGGCCGTCGCCGTCGGCGCGCTGATCGCCGGGGTCACCCGCTGGCCGGTGGCCGCGTTGCTCGCGGCGATGTTCGTCTACGCGGCCCCGTCGATGCTCGGCGGCGGCCGTGCCGAGGCGGCCTCGCTGGCCAAGCTGGACGCCATCGCGTCCTGGACCGAGGCGCTGCGCGGCAGTCTGCGCTCCTACGCCGGCATTGAACAGGCCATTCGGGACACGGCCGACCTGGCCAAGCCGCCGATCCATGCCCAGTCGACCGGTCTGGCCGCTGCCCTCGACGCGGGGGTGCGGCTGCCCGTGGCGATGACCGGGTTCAAACACGACGTCGACCACCACGCGGCCGACCTGGTCGCTACCGCCTTGCGCAAGGCGTCCGGGAGCCACACCGGTAACCTCGCGGCTCAGCTCGGCTGGCTCGCCCACGCCGTGCGGGAACGGGTGGCCGCGGTGCAGCGGGTGGAGACCGCCCGCACCGAAGCCAAGGCAAGCGCCCGGCTCGTCATCATCATCGTGGTCATCGTGGGGGTCGGCCTCTACCTGTTCAACCGCCCGCTCCTGCAGCCGTTCGACAGCACGACCGGGCAGCTGGTGCTGCTGATCGTCGGCGCCCTCTGGACGCTGGCGGCCGTGTGGCTGCAACGGCTGACCCGCATGCCGGAGCCGAACCGGGTGCTGCGCGACGAACCGGAGGCGAGGACACCATGAGCGACGCATTGACCGTCATGGTCACCGCGGGTGGAGTGGCCGGCGCGGGCCTGGCCGTGTTCGCCTCCGGCTTCAACCCGCCCCGCCCGGCGCTCGCCGACGCCCTCGACCGGTTGTCCCGCCCGCCGATCGCGCCGCTCGGGCGGCGTCGCCGCCTCGATGTCGCACTCGCCGCGCCACTGCGCCGCGTCGGCCTTCCCCGCGACCGCACGATCCGCGACCTCGCCATCCTCGACCGCGACCCTGCCGAATATCTGGCCCAGCAGATCGTCATCGCCATCGCCGGCATGCTCATCCTCGGCGCGCTGCCGGTGCTGTGGGGGCTCGGCGGGCAGTTGCCGCTGTGGCTGGCACTGCTCGGCGCGGCGATCGCGGTCCGGCTGACGCACAGCCGACTGCACGCCGCAGCCGAAGTCCGCCGGGCCGAAATGCGTGAAACGCTGTCGACCCTGTTGGATCTCGTCGGCGGCGGTCTGTCCGGCGGGGCCGGCGTCGAGCAAGCTCTTGGCGAGACCATGGACGAGCTGTCCGGCTGGGCTGCCGTCCGCATCCGCCGCGAACTCGATGCGGCGGCCCAGACCCGAGGCCGGCAGCGCATCCACGCCTGGACCGCGATGCGCGACCTCGGCGCGCAGATCGGCGTCGACGAACTGGCCGAGCTGGCGACGGCGATGGAACAGGCCGCCGCCGGCGCACCGGTAGCCGAGACCATGGCCGTGGTCGCCCAGACGATGCGCACGCGGATGACCGCCGACATGGAACGCCGGGCACACGCTGCCAGCGCGCAGATGGCGATCCCGATCATGCTGTTCGGCCTCGGCTACCTGATCTTTCTCCTCTACGCGGCAATGGGCGCGATCAGCGCCAGCCTGACTCAATAAGGAGGCACCACCTGATGGACGCCATCAACCAGCTACTGGCCAGAGGCTCGGCGGCCATGCACAGCCGACCCGAGCGCGGCGCGCAGACCGTCGAGGTCATGCTGTGGATCGCGGCGGTGATCGTCATCGTCGGCGCCGTCGGTCTGATCCTGCGCGACGACCTCAAGGCTTTCTTCAACAACCTGTCGTACACCATCGGGTTCACCGGCGGCGAATGAACACCGGACGCAGCACCCGGCGACGGCGACGGCTCAGCGGTGACCGCGGGGCCGTCACCGTCGAGGTCGCCGGCTACACGCTGCTGATGCTGCTCGCGCTGCTGATCGGCGTCCAGGCGGTGACCTGGGGTCTGGCCGCCCTCGGCGCCCGGTACACCGCCAACCACGCCGCCCAGCAGGCACGCGTGCACGGCGGCACCGCCGCCGACGGCAAGGCGGACGCCAACACCATCCTGGCCTCGACGGTCGGCACCGCCCTCAACGATCCCCACGTCGATGTCAACCGCAGCGCGACCGAGGTCACCGTTACGGTCCGCGGCACCGCCACGTCGATCATCCCGGGGTTCCATCCCCCGGTCACCGTCACCGTCCACGCGCCCGTGGAGAGGATCAACTAACCATGTCCATCCGGTCGACCTCCGCCCGGTTCCGCCGCACGCTCGCGCGGGCGCGCGGCGACCGCGGTGCATGGTCGGTGGAGGTGGCCGGATTTTTCCTGCCCTGCATGCTGCTGGCGATCGTCATCGTCGCGGCGGCCTTCCAGCTCGCCGTCTCCCGCCTGGACCTAGAATCAGCCTCGGCGTCGGCAGCCCGGGCCGCATCCTTGCAGCGCAGCGGCGCCGCCGCGACCGCAGCGGCCCGGCAGGCCGCCGAAGACGACCTCTCCGGCCGGTCCATCACCTGCGCCCCGTTGGTGGTCGACGTGGACACCAGCCGGTGGCAGCGCGGCGGCACCGTCACCGTCACCGTGACCTGCACCGTGAACCTGTCGACGCTGGCCATGATGCGCGCCATCCCCGGCCGGATGACCGCCTCATCAACCTCCACCGCCCCCATCGACACCTACCGTTCGGTAGCGCTCGGAGGCGACGTCGACCGGCCACCGGCCGGAGTACCGGCATGATCGTGACGCTTGAACTAGAACTGCTCGAACAGCTCACCCGGCTCGACAGTCCCCGCAACACTGCCGTCGCCGAACAGCTGGACAGCAACCTCGCTGCGGCGGTACGGCGCACCGCGATGATGCGCCGCCTGTTCTACGCGGCGGTCCTGGTCGTCGCGCTATACGGCACGGCCACCGGCGCGGTCGCCGCGTTCGACCTGCCGTGGTGGATCGCCATCGGCGGCATCTTCGCACTGGAGCTCGGCGGCGTGACGTTCCTGTCCAACGCCGACGTCCGCCGGCGCCTCGGCGAGCACGCCACCGCGTCCCGGCTGCTCGGCGCCACCATCGCCGCCGCCGCGGCCACCTTCAACGTCATCACCCACGACAATCGGCTGCTCGGCGGCTTCTACGCCCTGATGAGCGTGCTCGGATTCGTGTCCTGGTGGCTCGATGTGGAGGCCAAGCGCCGTGACCGGCTGCGCGCCCGCGGGCTGCTGCCCGCACCCACACCGAAGTACGAGCTGCTGGCCCACTGGACCCGCCACCCGCTCCTTACCGCCCAGGCTCGCGCACTGGCCAAGGCGTACCCGCAGCTGGGCCTCTACGGCTCGATGGAGGCGGCGCTCATCGTGCGCCGCAGGAACCGACGCGACACCGCGCTCGCCGACGCTCTCCGCAGTCGCATCCGGACGGCCGCCGGCAAGCAGATGGCCGACATCGCGGTCCTCACCTACGACATGGACGAGGTCGCGCGCCGGCTTCGCGCCAGCGCCGACTACGACGGCCTCACCGCCCTGCTCGGCGCTGAGCTGACCGCCGAGCACGTCCTGCACGGCCGCGACGACCAGGCAGCGGTTGCCGCCCGCGCGTTCCTGGCGAAGCAAACGTCGGCACCGTTGCCGCTCGGCGACTCCACGACCCACCCGCAAGAACCCGCGGAAGACGACGAACGAGGGGCGATCGCCGGTCGCGGCAATCCCGCGCAGTCGTCCACTGCAGCTGATCACAACGGCGCAGCTGCGCCGTCCACACCATGGCCGGTGCCGTCCACCACCGGTGACCCGTCTCCGGCCACCACCAACGGCCGCGCACTGCTCATGTCACCCGCCGCCCGGCCGGGTGCCCTGCTGGCCCGGCCATCGGCGGCGGAGGGCGTCACAGTAACCCTCGCCGACTCCGAGTCCGATCGCAGCTCCGGTGCCGACGGCCACGCCGGCCGACTGGACAGCCCGCCACCCAGGCCACCGATCGGTACCGCCTTCGCAGCGCCCGAACCCGGCCAGCCGTCGGACAGCCGGGTCCGCATCACCGTCATCGGCGAACCGGCGATCCTGGACACGGCCGGACAGCCCATCCGTGGCCTACGCGCGAAGAGCATGGAACTGCTCGTGTTCCTCATCGTCCGTCGCGACGGCGCGTCGCTGTCCGAGATCATCGCCACGGTGTGGCCGGACGTCACCGCGCAGAAGGCGAACCAGCGGCTGTCGACCTGCCTGAGCAACCTGCGCAGCATCATCCGCACCGTCCGGGAAACCAGCGAACCCGCTGAACACGGCGAGACAGCCGAGAATCCGCGACCCGAGCCCATCGTCAACACCGGAGGGCACTACCACCTCGACCCGGCCATCGTGGCCGTCGATTGGTGGCACCTGCTCGACGAACACCGCGCCGGCGCGGCGGAGGCAACCGACGCCGCGGTCGCCGCGGCCCGCGCTCGCATCGCCGACGGCTATGACTACCCATGGCTCGACACCGATGCGGACGGCCCGTCGGCCGATCCGCCAGACACCTCGTGGGAGCACAAATGAGTCTCCGCCGGCTGCACGGCGCCGTCTCTCGCGCGGCCCGCGGCGATCGTGGTTCGGCCACCGCCTTCGGCCTCTTCCTCATCCTGGTCGTGCTCGTCCTCGCCGGCGCAGTCCTGGAGGGAGGCAACGCGATGAGTGCCCGCGGTCACGCCACCGACATCGCTCAGCAGGCCGCCCGTGCCGGCGCCAACAAGCTCAACCTCGCCGCCCTGCGGCAGAGCGGTGTGGTCCAGATCGACCCTGCCGCCGCCCAGGCCGCCGCCACCAACTTCCTCAACCAGATGGGCGAGCACGGGACCGTCACCGCCACCGCGCAGGAAGTCCGGGTCACCGTGACGGTCACCCGGCCCGGGATTCTCGTGCCGATCCTCGGCGTCGACACCTTGACCGTCGAGGCCACTGCCAGTGCCACCCCGATCACCGCCTAACGCCGAGGAGACACGCGATGTGGACAGCGGGCGCCCGTGCCGGCCAGCGCCTGATCAACGCCGTCGGCCTGCTCGCCCTGCTGCTCGGCATTCCCGCGGCACAGCTGCGCTACATCGGCTCACCCCTACCCCATCACGTACCGACCGTCGACGAAATCCGGGCGGCGCTGACCAGTCGGGACTGGCTCACCGATGCTACCTACCTGCACGGGCTCTCCGGCCTGTTGTGGCTGCTGTGGCTGCTCTTCGCCATGTCCGTCGTCATCGAGATCCAGGCCGCCGTCCGCGGCGTGCGCGCCCCTCGCTACCGGCTCCTGTCGCCCGTGCAGGGCTTGGCCGCCACGCTCATCGCCGGCATCACCGCCAGCATCATCGTCGCCGCGCCCGCCGCGTCGTTGACCGCTTCGCTCACCGGGCCGTCCGCGCACGCCTCGCCGACCGCAGCCGTCGTCGTGCAGGTAGACAACCAACACCGCGCCACGACCGCGTTCCCGGCCGCTGGATCGCAGCAACGCCCGGGCGCATCCATACCCGCGCTCAAGCCGGTGGGCATGGTGACCCTGCTCATCGACGGCAAGCCCGTCGAGCACACCGTGACCCGCGGGGAATCGCTGTGGCGCATCGCCGACGAATACCTCGGCGACGGCAACCGATGGCCCGAGATCTGGGAGCTGAACAAGGGCCACTACTGGCCCCACATCTCCGGACGCACCACCTTCAGCGACCCCGATCGCATCTTCCCCGGCTGGGTGCTCACCATGCCCAGCACCACGCCGCCCGCCGGCTCTTCGGCGGACAACCCACCCGCCCAAGATCCGCCCGGCGCGACCACGGCGCCACCGACCACCGGGCCCACGACCGCGCCGAGCACCAGCCCACCCGCGAGTCCAAGCGCCTCCGCCACCGTAAGCCCAACCGCGTCCGCACCATCGTCGGCCGGCGCCGACGACGGCGTGTTCGTGCCGCCCTCGACGACGGTGCCCACCTCACCAACGACCAGTGCAGCCGGATCGACGACACCGCCCGCCGCATCAAGCCCTGCCCCCACCCGCCCCGGCGACGACCGGACATCGGCCGCGTCGCCGGAATGGATCGTCATCGCCGGCGGCGCGATGGGCGTCGGCCTGGCCGCCAGTCTGGTGTACGCCGTGGCGATGGTCTGGAAGCGCCGCCGTCACCGGTACCGGCCCACCCGCATCACCAGCCCGGACCTGCACGACGCCGATCTGACCCCACCGTTGGCCGCGTCGACCCGACTGCGGCAAGGCGTCCGCCGCTCCGCGCCGCAGCTGCTGGACCGTCAGCCGGACCGAGGCCCGACCGTACGCGAGTACGTCGCCGCAGCCGTCAAACCCGCGCTGCCACCCACCGGGCCCAGCGGCCCGGACCTGGCCGGCGTCGGCACGTTGCCCGTCTCGGCCGGGCTCGGCCTGCAAGGGCCCGCCGCGCTGGACGCCGCCCGGGCGCTGCTGGTGGCCACTCTGACCGCCGGCGACCCCGACGACCCCGACGCGCAAGGCTGCGTCGTCATCCCGGCCGCGACGCTGGCCACCCTGCTCGGTGTGTCCGCCGTCGACCTGGAACCGATGCGACGCCTCACCGTCGCCCCGACCTTCGCAGCGGCGCTGGCCATGCTCGAAGAGGAGATCATCCGCCGCAGTCGCATCATCGCCGACCAGGAGGCGACCAGCGTCTCCGCCCTGCGTGAGGAATGGACGTTCGGCGAGCCGCTGCCGCAGATGCTGCTCATCGCCGACGTCCCCGACGACAACTGGCAGGCCCGGCTGTCCACTGCCATCAGCCTCGGCAAGAACGTCGACATCGGCACCGTGCTGATCGGCGCATGGCCGCACGGCACCACCCTGACCGTCGCCGCCGACGGCACCACCCAGGGCGGCGACGGCGAGCGGATCGCCGTGCTGGACACAACCGCCACCGCCAACATCCTGACGATGCTCGCCGAAGCGCACGGCGACGCCGACCCGCCGACCGCCGCGCCGCTACCCGACACCGCGTCGACAGCCGCCGCACCCTCCGAGCCCGGCCCGGCCGAGGACCAGAAACCGGCCCGGCCGGACAGCTCCGCAATCCGAGGCCAGCAACTGGCGACGCCGAGCGCCGAGGCACCTGCCCGGCCCGGTAGCTCAGCGGCCACGCACGCCGATACCACCACACCGCCAGTGCACGCTCGGGTGCTCGGCGCGCCCGCCATTCTCGACCGCGACGGCAACCCGGTACGCGGCCTTCGCACGAAGAGCCTCGAACTGTTCGTCTACCTGGTCGTGCACCGCGCCGGCGCCGATCTGGACGACATCATGGAGGCACTCTGGCCCGACGTGACCGTCTCCCGCGCCGGGGACCGCCTGTCCACCTGCGTCGCCAACCTACGCACCACCATCCGCTCGGTTGCTCAAGCCGGAGCCGAACCAGCCGACGACGCCCCCAAGATCGAGCCCGTGATCAACACCGGGGGCCGCTACCACCTCGACCCGAACTTGCTGCGGGTCGACTGGTGGACCGTCCAGGACGCCTACGCCGAAGTCGCTGCCGCAGCCGACGACGAACTGCGCCTGACCCATCTGCGGGCCGCGATCGACGCCGTCAGCGGTGGCCTCGCCGAGGACACCGGCTACGAATGGATCGACACCGACCGCGAGCACGCCCGGCGCCGCCTCATCAAGATCTACGCCGAAGCCGCCGCGCTGCAGGCCGACGATGACCTCACGGCCGCGCTCGCCCTCTACGACACCGCCGCCGCCCTCGACCCGCTCTCCGACGAACTGGCCCGCCGGTCCATGCTGACCGCGGCCCGGCTCGGCGACGACGTCGGTGTGCGTCAACGACTCGCCACCCTGCGTCGCGAGCTCGACGACGCCGGCATCGACATCGACCCCGAGACCGAGGAACTGGCCACCACCTTGCTCCGCGACTTGGCGAACCCGTGACCGCGCCGCAGCAAACGCCATCCCCGGACCACGACGCCGACCGGGCGGAACGGCAACGATGAACACCGGCTGGACCATCGCCGCCATGGTCGCCGCCGTCGCCTTCGCCGGCCCGGTACGCGCGTGGATCGTCGCGTTCAGCGTGCCGGAGGGACAGCCACCGGCAACGGCCTGCGCCACCTGCCAGAGCACGATCATCCCCGCACGCGGCGGCGGTGCGCTCGGCTGGCTGTCACCACACGGCCGATGTCGGGCCTGCCGGGTCCGGATCGGGCCGCCGCCGTGGACCGTCGAAGCTGTTCTCGCCGTCACGGCCGGCGCCCTCGTACACGCCGCCACCGTGCCGCTCACCGCGCCGCTGCTGGTGTGTCTGACCGTGCTCGGCGTCACGCTCGCCTTCGTCGACCTTGCCGTGTGCCGCCTCCCCGACCGGTTCACCGCGGCGGCGTTCCTTACCGCGGTGGTCGTGGTCGTGGTGCAGACGGCTGCCGGCGGCGACTGGGCCCTTGGGCTTCGGGCCGCCATCGCAGCGGCGCTGACCGGCGGGTTCTATCTACTGCTCACCCTCATGGCGAACGGCGGATACGCCGACGCCAAGCTTGGCCTCACCACCGGCCTCTTGCTCGGCGCACACAGCTGGGCCGCCCTCATCGTCGGCGGGTTCGTGAGCGTGCTCATCACCGCCGTGCTCGGCGCGACCCTGCGAGCCGCTGGACGGCGCAAGCCGGGTGACGATCTCGCGCACGGTCCGTCGATGTTGGCCGGTGTCCTCCTCGTAGTAGCAATCGCGCCCTTCGCACCGCACATCAACGTAACCATGTAAACACTCTAAGTAGTCGAGGCGGATACAGAAAAAGGACTGTCGCGCCCTATGGGCGCGACGTGGGTGGGGTAATTGGCCGGCCTAGGCCCGCCGGCCGGCCCTGCTTGCGGGCCGAGACCGGCGGGCTCGGTGGATGCGGCTAGAGGTCAGGCGTCGGTACTGAACTCGTCGATGAGCTGGCGGACGAGGGTGACGATGTGTTCGTTCATGTCGGTGAGGTCATCGGCTTCGGCGTCGGTGAAGATGTAGCCGGGGATGTCGATGCTGTCGAGGAAGCGGTCGCGGCGCTTGCAGGCCAGGCGGATGCGGGCGAGCTGGCGGATGTGCTCTGGGGCCAGTACGACCGTCCTGGAGGGGATGCCGCGTAGGTCGTTGTACGCCCACGGGTAATCGGCGGTCGGGGCTCCGGGCTCGACGGAGCGCACGACGGTGTCGGCGTCTTCCTGGCTGGTCTGGTGGTGGCTTTCGGCGACTGCGGCGGCGGTGGTGGCGTCGGGTGCGTCGACCACCCAGATGTAGGGGCCTTCGCCGTCGTGGCGCTCGCTGCCGGCGATGGTCACCGTCCAGGTGCCGGCGGCTTGCCGGAGGCCTCGGGTGAGTGGGGGTCGTGCCGGCGGTGGCGACGGCGCCTCGGGCGGGTCGAGCAGGGCCTGGGCGACCCGGGCGCTCGGGCGGTAGTCGATGCCGTCGATGACGAGGTCGTCCGGGTCGGCCAGCCCATGCAGGGCGCCCCGGTTCGGGGAGACGGCGATCGGCCAGGCCCGCATGAGGAAGCCGGCGACGTTCTCGCTGGGGATGTGCAGGACATCGCCGTCGTGCAGGTCGTCGCGGACCTGCGTCTGGTCGTAAGCGGTGCGGCTGTCGTCGAAGGTGAACACACGGATGCCGTCGACCAGCCGGGGCCGAGGCCACACCTCGTCGACCGGGTCGACGGTGTCGGCGTGCTCGACGCGGACCGGGCTCTGCGCGGTGATCCCGTCGCCGGCCTGGTGCCGGGCGGTGGTTTCCGCCTCGGCTGCCGAGTCGGCGGCGACCCAGTAGATCGATGGCTCACCGCCGTAAGGGCTGGGGATCGTGACTTTCCACATCGGGTCGGGTGTCCTTTCGCAGAAACGGCAACGGCCCCGGACCGTTGGTCCAGGGCCGTTCGCAGGGGTGGGCTGTGGTCAGCTGCGTCCGGTCGCCGGATCGCCGTGGCCGAGCAGCGTGGCCGTCTCGGCCAGCTCAGCGGCGGTGAAGCCGTAGGCGTGGGCGGCGGCGGTGAGGGTGCGGATGCCGACTGGAGCGGTGCGCAGCCGTTGGGCGGCGAACGCATCACCGAGAAAGGTGTGCGTACCGGCGACCGCGCCGGGCTTGTCGGCGGCGGGTCCGGTGAGCCGGCCCGGCTCGATGGCGGTGCGAGCGCTGGTAAAGGTGTGCCCGTCGATGTGATCGAGGTTGCCCAGCCGCTCGGTGATCTGGTCGGCCAGCCACCGGGCTGGGGGCAGCGGGCTGTCGTCGGGGTAGGCGTCGGGATCGACGTCGGCGCGGGACGGATGAACGGTCCAGTAGTCGCGGTCGGGGCTCCAGTGCCCGGACTGTTCGGTATAGCCGCGGCCCGGCTCGCAGGGTTCGCCGTCGGCGGTGGTGTCGCCGCCGGTCTGGGTGGTCACTGAGGCGCTGTAGTACACCGCGCGCATCAAGCGCTCCTTCCGGTTAGGTGGTGGGGTCGCGGTCCTGGGGAGGTTCGCGGTTGAGGACGTCGATGAGGGGTCGGCCGATCGGTGCCGGCCGTATCGGTCGGCGGCGCGGCCGGGGCGGCGGAAACGCCTGCGCGGCCAGGGTTCGGCACCATGCGAGGCGGGCTTCGTGGTCGCGGACGTCGTCGGCATCGATGAGCTCGTGCAGCAGCCGGTGGTAGCGGCGCAGGGCGCCGCGCAGGCCGTCGCTGGCCAGGACGGTCCGGACGGCGGCCCGGACCTGCGACGGTCTCGGCCGTTCCGGCAGCTCAGCCATGGTCAGGACCTTGGCCACGCTGTTGAGGTCGGTCTCGACGCGCAGCCGGATCGTGACCGTCATCGGCGGCGCGTCCGCGCGGCGTAGACCTGTTCGGTGACGTAGGCCAGCAGCGCCCGCCGTTGGCCGCCGGTCCGCAGCGTGGCCGCGATGTCCAGCAGCGGCTCCAACGCTTCGGCCAGGGCGGTGTCCTTGGCGGCCCGACGTTCCAGCGCGAGCAGGGCGACCGTGTCTCTGGCCTGCCGGTCGAGGACCTCCCACCGGCCGACCACCGCCCGGTCCTCGTATCGCTGTAACCACAGGCTGGGCTTGCCGTACAGGCTCACGCCCCGGTCGTGCCGCGCGACATTGGCGTGGTAGATGCCGCCGACGACCCAGCTGCCCTTGTGCCCGTACCAGAGCTCCTCGCCGAGCGGCTCGTTCGCCGCGGGCTCGGGAATCCAGGCGTGGACCTGCTTGGTGTCGTTGAGGCGCAGCCCGCCGTAGATCCACCGCTCGATGGCGGGGGCCGCATCGCTGGTGCGTCCGCTCATAGCTGGTCGTACTCCTCACTGAGCTGGTCGAGATCGATGCCGCGCTCGGCAGCGATGCGGGTGATCTCGTCGGTGATCCGCTGCTGGGCAGCAGGCGAGAGATGGCTGATGCCGCGCCGGGCGGCCACCATCCACCAGTGCTCCTCGTCGTCGGTGTCGAGGAGGAGCACGTGCCCGGTGACCCGTGCCGGTGGACCGGTCGGCGAGGCCGGCTCGCCGTCGACGAAGGCGGCCATCTCGTCGCAGACGCCGGGCTCGCGGGACAGCACCACGACCTCGACGTGCGGGACCGGGATCAGGCCGGCGCGGTCGGCCAGGCTGCGGCGGGCCTGCTGCCAGGTCAGGTCGTATTCGCCGTCGCGGGCTTTGACCTCGCCCGGTCGCACGTACAGGTGCAGCGTGGCGTACCGGTGGGTCGGGGTGCCCTCGCCACAGTCGACGATGACGATGTACTCGACGGGGTCCGTGCCGGTGCCGTACCGGACTGCGGAGATCACTGGGAGCTCATCGACGGTCACACGGCTGGGAATCGGCGGCATGCGGGTGTCGGTCATCGGGCACCGGCCGGGGTGCTGTCACGGGGCACGTCGACGATGCCGATGAGCCGCCACCGGCGACCGGTCCAGACCTGCCAGACGAACTGGGTCAGGTCGGGGTGCTGGTCGGCTGCGGCGGCGGTCAGTTCCGCGGCCAGGTCCAGCGCGGGTCGGCCGGACAGCCGGGCGGGGTCCGCCCGGTAGGCGGTGGAGACCGGGTGCTCATCGCCGTCGCGCAGCAGGACCGGCATGTTGCCCTCAGCGGCGGCGGCGCCAATCCGGGTGGTGATCTCGTACTCGGCGGTCAACGCCTTCAGAACCTCCGGCATGGTGACCAGGCGGCCCCGCCACCGGCAGGCACTGACGAAGCGCTCCAGATCCGGGCTGCCGAACTCCGGCCCGGCCGGCTGGAAGACGGTGGTCCCGTCGTGCGTGTGCGTGATCGTGCCGGCCGGCTGCCCGTCGAGGGACAGCGCCGCGGTAGAGGCGGTGCCGTCGCCGGGCCGGTGGACGGCGGTGATGGTGAGCCGGTCGTGCGGCATCCGCAGCGGCTGGTGGGTGGCCAGCACGTATTCGAGGTGCTCGCCGCGGGCGGGAAGGACGCCGGCGATGCGGTCGCAGTCGGCCGGGTCGACGATGGTCCAGGTCCAGTGGAAGCCCATCGGGCAGTACCGCCCGTCCGGGCCGGGGCTGTGCCGGTCTATGGCAGATTCGCCGTACAGCACCGTCTCGTCGAGGACGAGGTCGTCGCCGTCGAATCGCAACGGCGGGGCGCTTTCGTCCACGGCGTGGTCGAGATCGGTGCCCGTCGTGCCCATCTCGGCCAGGCGGTCACGTTCGGCGTCGCGCAGTCGCTGCTGGTCGGCGACCACGGCTTCGGCGACCTCGCGGGTGCATCGCCATACCGCCCAGCCGTTCCAGTAGTCGATGAGGGTGCCGACGAAACCGACAGGGATACGGGGCGGCTGCCCGGTCCAGGCCCAGTCACCGGCGAACACGGCGATGCTGCCGATCCGCACGTTGTCGGGGTGCAGGTGGCTGAGGTCGGCGGGTGGCCGGCTCGCGGGATTCTGGGGGCGGGCCGCGGGTTCGTTGTTCATGAAGGTCCTCCTCGAAATGGAGGCAGGCCACGGCCCCTGCCGGGGTGGTGGCCTGCGTGCGTGTCCGGCCGTGGCAGGCCGGTCGGAGGTGCTGTTAGCGCTGCGCTTGGGCGAGGTCGGCTGCGGTGCGCGGCCGGGCGGCGCCGCGACGCCGGTCGGTGCGACCAGCCAAGATCAGGTCCAGGAGCCGGCGGCCTTTGACGCCTGCCTGCTCGCGCAGCTGTTCGGGCAGCCCGTCGGGCACTGCGACGGTGCGCTGCCGGATGTCGATGCCGAGCTGCGCCGCGACGGTCATCGCGCCCATGCCTTGTGGCCGGACGAACAGATGGAGCCGGGCGACGGCCGCAGCTGGCTCCGTGCGGCTGGGGCTGATCAGGACGTATTCGTTGCGCCAGGACCGGAACTCGATGTCCGGTGCGACGCGGATGGCGCCCGGCTTTCCGTCGCGGTGGTAGGGCCACCAGCCAGGCCCGTAGGTGATGCCGTAGTCATCGACGACGTACTCCCAGTCCCCGTCGGGTGGGGCGGCGCCGTGCATGTCGAAGGTGGGCTCGAACCGTGGTGTCATCAGGCCTCCAGGAGGTGAGGCCCGGCCGTTACTGCGCACGGTTGTGGCCTCGGCCACGTGCGCACGTTCGCGGCCGGGCCGACCGAACAGGTGGGACTACTGGGCGGTGTCGCCGTCCTCAGCGTCGCCGTCCTCGGCGTCGTCGGTGGCGGACGACGTGGTGTCGGCAGGGGTCAGGTCGGCGAGGATGGCCTTGGCGACGCGCAGCACGGTCTGCGCGCATTCCTTGACCAGGTCCATGTCGCCGTTGGCCCAGCCGAGCACGTAGGCGTCGCTGTAGATCTGCGTGTCCAGGCCGAGCGCCTGGCAGCACAGGTGGGCGACGCTTTCGGCCTCGGTTTCCTTCCGGCCGCGGTGCAGATCTTCGCCGAGGCGTACCCCGGTGGTGTGGTCGCAGCGAATGTGCGCCAGCTCGTGCATCGAGGTCTTCGTGCGCTGGGCCGGCGACACGTCATCGCGGACCAGGACCTGCCGCACACCGAGGCCGGTGACGGTTACCCCGTTCGCCTTGCCCAGGTACTGGCTGCCGGGCGCCGCCAGGTCGAACGCGTAGCCGGCGTCTTTGATGAGCTTGACGATGTCGTCGTAGACGCCGGTCGGGCCGTCCCCGTCGAGCAGCTGCGGCACCTGCCCGCCGACGGTCTTGATCCGGCGAGCCCGCTGCACGGTGGGCACCTCGAACGGTTCCCCGTCGGTCTGCGACAGGTCGAACGTCGACGACAGCCGGAACCCGACCACCTGCTTGACCGGGCGGCCATGCTCGTCACGCTGGACCTTGCGGCCCTCGGCCTCCCACCGCTGGGCCTCCTCCTCGGTGGGCTGGCGCCGGATCGGCGCCCACACCTTGAACGCCTTCTCGCCCTTGCGCACGCTGCGCTTGTGCTTCTTCCAGCCGCTGGTGCCGGCCTTGTTGCCGAACGGCAGGAAGAAGGTCGGGGTCATCTGCCGTTCCTCGGCCTGCATCAGCAGCAGGAACTGGTTGTTGAGGGTGTACTGGGCGCCGAAGCTGGCGACCGTCTCGATGAACGTGACCCACTCGGCCGGGTCGGCGGCCAGCCGGGCCAGCCGGGCGTCGAAGTCGGCCTTGATCTTGTCGAGGAGCTCCGCGCGCTCCTGCTCGGACTGTTCGCTACGGGCCTGGCGACGTGCCATGATTCGGTCCGTCCTTTCCCCGCCATGTGGCGGCGGACAGGCGGGGACCGTCGGCCCCAAGCCTGCCCGTAGGCACACGGATGGGGCCGAGACCCGGACGGTCCGGGTCGGCAGCGATGCGGTGACCGGTCGTCAGGAGCCGACCGGCGCAGAATGCAAGCCGCCCACCATCGAGCGATGGCGATTGCTGCGGCATAGGGTGGATGCGACGATCGGCCGGTGACGCACGAGATGACAGGCTGGCTGCGCCAGTGCTTCGAACGTGACCGCACGAGGCTGCTGGGCACCGCCCGCGACGCAGCCGGGACACCGGGCGGATCGGTCGTGACCAGGCTGGCGATGGATCAGGTGTCGGGCATCGCCTCGGCGTTGAAGGTGGTCGACCTTGCCGAGCAGGCGTTGGCCGAGGGTGGCGATCCCCGGTTCGGGCAGGTCATCGCCTGGCTCGCCTACGCCCGTTCGACCGCGCCGGGGTACATGGATACGTGGGCGCCGGACGAGGTCGACCTGGTCGCCGAGCTCCGGAGATACGACGAGATCGACGACCTCGACGACCAGGACCGGTAAGCCACGACGGCCCTTGTGCCGACATCGGCCGGGTTGCTCACGGCTGGGTGAGGTCGACCATCCGCTCGCGGAAGAATCCAACTGGATCGACGGCGTTGATGTTGCTGGCCGGGGCGCCGAGGTGCGTTTCCAGATGCAGGTGCGGGCCGCTGGAGTGGCCGCTGGATCCGACCATGCCGATGACCTGCCCGACGGCCACGGTCTGACCGACGTCGACCACCGGCCGGGAGACCATGTGGCAGTACCGGGTAACGGTCTTGTCGGCGTGCTGGATCTCCGCGTACCAGCCGCAGCCCTGCACCTTGACAGGGTCACCGTCGATGTCGCACGAGTATGGGCCGCCGTCAACCAGGTGGGCGTTGCAGCGGACCCTGACGACCACTCCGCTCGCGGCGGCGTGGATCGGGGCGCCTTTCGCGGCGCCGATGTCGACGCCGGCGTGCAGCCGCCCGTCGCGCTGCCCGAACGGCGACACGATCGGCCCGGGGACGGGTTTCATCCAGCCGGCGACGCTGGCGCAGTCCTCGGCTGCTCCGGCCGGCACTCCGCCGGGCGCGAGACCGGACACCGCGGCGACGATCGCGGTTGCGTCGGGTTCGTGCTTGGCGTACGCGTCGGGGTAGGCGCTGCGCTGTACGGCCTGGGCGGCTTCGGTCAGCGGCATGGTCTGCCAGCCGGCAATGGTGAGCAGCTTGTCGTAGAACTTCCCGGCGGCGTACTCGGGGTTCATGATCTGGGCCGGGGTGCCCCATCCCTGGCTGGGACGCTGCTGGAACAGGCCGAGGCTGTCGTGGTCGTTGTCCTCGCCGAGGTTGCCGAGGTTGTGCAGGTTCGACTCCTGCATCGCGGTGGCCACGGCGATGACCTGTCCTCGGGGTGGGATGCCCCGGCGGGCGCCGACGCCGACGATGATCGCGGCGTTGCGCATCTGGTCGGCGTCGTAACGGTTGGTCGATCCCGGCAGCGCCGGTAGCAGCGTGCACGCCGACGCGGCACCGCCGATTCCGGCGATGCCGGCTACGCAGATGAAGGCGACGCCCAGGACACAGGCGGTGATGATGGCAAGCAGGCGGCCGGTCATGACCGGCTCCGGGGTTCGTGGGCGTGCATGGCCGTGCCCTTTCTGAAGTGGTTGCCGGACGGGAGCCGGCAACCACTCCTGGGGCGCAGCCGTGGCGCGGACGGGCGGCGGTCAGCCGACCCATCCGCGCCACGGCGGAGCTCAGGAGGTTGCCGGTAGCAGCGGCAAGTGGCCGTTGCTGGAGGCGAGTGCGGCGATGCGGGCCACCGGTGTGGCCGGGGAGTTGAGCAGGTTGGCCTGGCCGGTCAGGCGGATGCGCTGCGCGGTGCGCGTGGACACGTCGAACCGGTTGGCGATGTCGGAGTTGGAGGCGTCAGGGTCGTCGAGCATGGCCTGCCAGATCTCGCGCCAGCGGTCGTAGTCCGCCTGCTGGGTGGGGATGTAGCGCAGCAGCGAGGCGTTCAGGGCCGGCTGCTGGGCGTGGTGGCCGGCGGCGGCCCGATCCGCCAGTTCGCTCGCAGCGGCCTGCTCGGCGATGGGCTGACCGCTGTCGGGTGGCTGGATCTCGTTGGCGATCGCCCGCGCCCAACCCTTCGTGTCGATCATGGCCATGAGGGCGTCGGCGACGTCGTCGACGGGTGTGGTGGTCGCCGCGATCGCCGCGAGGATCGGGTCGGTGTCGTGCCGGGACCGGATCCTGGCCTCGATGTGGCTGGCCAGCGCGGCCCTGCGGGCTTCGGTGCGCAGTTGGATGCGTGCCTCAGCGAGGGACTCGTGCAGGGTGTAGCCGCATTCGAGCGCGAGGTTCTTCGCGCGCCGGGTGATGGCCGGTTCGCGCCACCACTGCAGCAGGCCGTAGGACGGCGGAGTGGTGGCGAGCTTCCCGGCGGCGCGCAGCGCGTCGCGGCGTCGGGCCGAGGAGTGCAGCAGCCACACCGAGTAGGCGAAGACACCGAGACCGCCGAACACCGTTGCCAGGTAGGGAGATCCGGCGTGGCCGACGATATTGATGCCGACGGCGAGAGTGACCGAGCCAGCCGACAGAATCCTCCAGCCGTACGCGTTCTCACCGAGGCGCTGGCGGGTGTCGGCGAAGCCGGAGCAGACGACGCCGCCGAGGTCGATCACGACCGCGAACGGCAGCGCCAGGATCGCGCGCAGCCACAGCGGCATGCCGTCCGGCCACGGCGGGGTCTCGACACCGACCCAGATCTGTCCGATCGACGAGCCCAGCGCAGCAATGGTGTAGAACGCCCAGGCGGCGTGCTCGGCGGCGCGGCCGAGCATGTGGTCGTTGCGGCTGGCGGTCAACGGGCCCATGCGGCACCTCCGGTCGGGGTGCGGCGGGCGATGGCGTTGTGGGACACGGGTTTCCTCCTGCAGATGTGCAGGGCCCAGCGCCCCGTACGGGACGCTGGGCCGAATCGGGTTCGGCTGTGCGTCCCGCGAGTGGTGCGGGATCAGCTGTGGTGCTGGAAGCGGGCCGGGCGTTGGGTGGTCTGGTCGACCTCGCCGGTCTCGGCCAGGCGCAGCAGAATGCGCCGGATCGTGCCGTGCGAGCGGCCCAGAACCTTGGCCAGTTCCCACGGCGTGAATGCCAGGTGCGGATAGGTGCGCAGGTGCGTCAGGATCAGCGGCTTCAGCTGCCCGTAAGGCAGGCGCGGCCGGGTGGTGGACATGGTGGCCGGCTTCGTGTCGGACGCGGTCGTGTCGTCCGACCGGAGACACCGCGCACGTGCTGTCGCCGCGTCAGGCAGGCAGCTGTCGATGTGATCCGGCGTCAGGCGGTGCACGGTCGCGACAGGCGGACCGGGGCGATCATGTGACGCTGGCCCTGTCGCGTCACGCAACTCGTGTCGCGCGGTCACGGCATGGGGCGTTGGCTGCTGGTGAACCGGCAACTGACGGATCGGCCGTGGTGACGTCCCTCGCACTCGATGTCGCCGAGCTGCCGATCGAGGTCGGCGGCCTTGCGTCGCATCGTGGCTTCCAGCTCGTCAATCTGCGACCCGTACAGATGCTCGTAGTGGCTCTGGTTGTCGGCCTGGTCAGCGGTGACGAGATGCTCGGGGAACGCGGCCAGCCACATCCGGAAGTACAGGCCGGCGCCCGCTGCGTGCATCGGGGCCTGCTGGCTGACCTGCGCCAGGGTCAGGCAGATCTCGGCGGCGGTCGCCGGGCACAGGTCGGTGCCGGCGGCGACGCGGTTCAGCAGCTCCCGGACGTGGCCGCGGTAGACGAACTCGGTGTTCATGCCCGGGCCGATGTCTCGCGGCATCAGCACGCCGAACGCGTGGTAGAGCAGGTCGGCCTGGGCGGGGTGGCGGCGGACGGCTGCGGCGATCTCGTCGTCGGCCCAGTCCATGGCCGCGAACAGTGAGCCGGTTTCCGCCTCGATCGCGGCGAACAGGCCAGCTGGATCGGCGGTGTCGGATCGGCGGCTGCCAGGTGTTGTCGTAGTCATGCGCTGCGCTCTCCATCCACTGTGGAGGGCATCGCCGACCGGTCGCCCGTCAAGGGCGACCGGAGTCGGCGATGCCCTTGAGGGGTCTTGGCTGCTAGCGGGTGCGGCCCACGCCGCGGGTGTTACCGGCCGGTGCGGTGTGCATCGATGGCACCGGTGTTGTCGGTGTCCTCGTCGAGGAAGCGTTCGACACCGACGGCGGCGAAGATGTGGTCGAGGAAGGACGCATTGAGGTCGCCGCTGTTGGACACGTGCTGGTCGTAGCTGTCGAGCTGGTAGGTGAGGCGGTCCCATTCGTCGTCGGTGAGGGGCCGGCTGTCGGCTTCGATGGCGCCGCGGTCGAGGTAGGCGACCGCGATCCCGGCCCGGCCGGCGAGGTCGAGCAGCGCCATCGTGGGGTCGCTGAAGCAGCCGATGTAGGCCTGGTACGCGGCCGTAATCGGCGACAGCCCGGTGCTGTCGTCGCGGACGGCGTCGCAGCGGTTCGCCGTGACCTGGCGCCAGTCCAGCCCGAGGCCGATGGTGTAGCGGCCGTCGGGGTCGGGATCGGTGCTGCGCAGGGCGTCGCTGTCGCCTTCGACGTGTCGCCAGTCGGCGACCAGGTGTTCGCCGTCCAGGTGTAGCCGGGGCAGGGTGGCGTCGGCTTGGGCGAGGGCGTCCTCGTAGCACTCGGCGCTGGCCATGGCGTCGTCGATCGCTTCGGTGCGCAGCTGCGCGAGGTCGCGGCAGATCTGCTCGGCGATGGCCCGGCTGACCCGAATCTGGCCGGGTTGGTCGGCCGGGTCGGCGAGGTAGCCGATGCGCCAGCGGCCGGGGCGGTCCTGCGGCTGGTGCAGCAGGGTGTGGCTGTAGACCCGCAGCCGGGTCTTCAGTGTTGTCACGTGAGTGTCCTTCCTGCTCGCGGCGACGGGGTTGTCAGGGCGTGGTGGCGGGGTCGCAGCGGTGGGCCGTGACCTCGGCGAGCAGGGAGCCCAGACGGTCGCCGCCGGTCAGCATGGTGATCGGTTCGTGGCAGGACGGGCAGGTCAGCCAGTCGCCGTCGTCGTCGGCGCGCAGGTACACGTCGGGGTCGACCGCCGGTCGTTGCGGGGGCGTCGGCAGGTCGAGCCGGCGCAGCAGCGACTGCTGGGCCTGGACCCAGGTCAGCCCGTGGTGCGGGCCGTAGTCGCCGCGCTCGGCGTGCCAGCGTCCGCCGGCGTGCCACGCTCGCCAGGTGACGTACCAGGCGGTGTCGGCGGCCCAGTCCGGCATCCGCTCAGTGCGGCGGCAGATGACAATCCAACTGCCGGCGTCCTCGCGCTCGGCGACCGCGGCCACCACCGGGTATCCGTTGACGACGGTCGGCGGCGCACCCACCACCGTGGGCACACGTCCCGGCTCGTGCGCGACGGCGGCGGGCAGCCGCTCGATGCGGCGGCTCACGTACGGGTTGGCGGCGTACCGGTCCACGACGAGCAGGTTGTGGCCGGTGTGCACGAGGTCCGTCGCGTCCAGCAGGGTCACGTACGGCACGGTGGTGTCTTCGCGCAGCGCGTCGAGCCAGTCGGCGATGATCTCGCCCGACGCGTGCGGGTCCGGCAGCGGATGCTGCTGCTGGAACCCCGGGCTGCCGACCGCGCCGCCGGTGGCCACCACGGCGGTGAAGATGGCGATGATGTCGCGGACGACGGCGTCGAAGCAGCAACCGACGATCACCGTCGGCCGGTAGGACCCGTCCCACTCGATGAGCCCGTACACGGGTTCGGTGGCCATCGCTGTCCCGGTCATGCGCGCACCGCCCCGAGCAGCGAGTCGACGGCGTCGCAGATGGCCTCGGCTTCATCGTCGTAGGCGTGCCACGCCGACGGCGGGATCTCCGCGGCGTCGGCGTCTTCCGCGGCGTAGTAGGGCGCCATCATGGCGTTCCAGCGCCGCAGACGAAGCCGCAGCCGGGCCAGTTCGCGGACCTCGGCGGGCTCGATCACCAGCCGCAGGGCCTTGATACCGCGCAGGTCGGTCCATCCGTACCAGGCGTCGGCCGGCGGCACTCCCGGGTCGGCGGCGACGGTCAGGATCTGCTCGGCGCGGCACCCGGTCACGGTGCTGTGGTGGGCGTGGACGCGGGCGATCGCGTCGGCGCGGTCGTGCGCGGCGATGACGTAGGCGATGGACGGATGACTCGGACTGCCGCTGTCGGCGACAGCGACGGTCCACGGATTGGTCAGGGTCGTCCGGGTGGTCACTGGTCCTCCTCGGTGTCGGGGTTCAGGGCTTGCGCGATGGAGTCGGCCATGGCAATGGCGTCGGCGGCACTGGCGTCGTGGATAGTGGCCAGCTGCCGGGCGCCGGCCGGGGTGATCAGGCTGTGCGCGTGCGTGAAGCCGCCCGCGTCGAGCTGGCCGCGCAGATGCTCGGCGAGCTCGGTGTGGTGTCCGGAGACCGTGCGGAGGAACTCTTCGAGCTGCTCGACCCGCGTGCGGGTACCGAAGACGGACAGCAGATGGTCCAGGGCCGTGACCGTGGCGCTCATCGCACACCTGCCGTCGGGGTGCCGGGGCGGCTGTCGCGGCGGGGGCGGGGCAGCGCGGGCAGCCCGGGTCGCCACCGCACCGCGGTTCCGGGCGCGGTGCGCTTGCCGTGCTGCAGGGCGGTGTCGGCGTTGCGGAGCATCCGCGAGGTGGGATCACCGGTGCCGAGATGCTCGGAGACGGTGACGCCGGCGGTAGCGCTCGTGTGGACATACACCGCCCGGCTGTCGATGCGCAGCTCGACCGATCCGCGCAGCGCGGCGAGGACGCCGGCGGACAGCTCGGCGGCGGCGTCAACGGTGACCCCGGCAGTGGCCGGCCAGACGACCGCGAACTCGTCGGCGACGAGCCGGTAGACGGTGCCGCCGCGCTGGGTGGCGGCGTGGCGCAGCTGTGCGGCCTGCAGGACCAGCAGCTGGTCGCCGATGCGGTAGCCCCACTGGTTGGTGGTGGAGAACCGGTCGAGGTTCACGATGGCCAGCACGAACGGCCGCCGTTCCCGGTCGAGCTGGGCGAGCCGCCGGGTCAGCGCGCTGCGGTTGGCCAGCCCGGTGAGCGGGTCGGTGGTGGCGGTGCGCACCGCGACGTCGAGGGCCGTTTGCAGGGTGGCCATACGGCGGGTGCCGAGTCGGTAACCGGCCCAGCCGCCCAACATGGCGACGACGGCCGCAACGGCTGCGACGGTCAGGATGGTGAACACTGGTGATGCCTCCTGGTGACGAGGACGAGGAGGTACCGAGGGCAGCCGGTAGCAGCCGGCTGCCCTCACCTCGCGAAGGTGTGCAGGGTGATCCCTGCGGAGAGGGCCCGGCTGGGCCTGCCCGCTGCGCGGGCCGTTGGGTTACTGGTCGTGTTCGCGCACGACGGCGACGGCGGCCTGCTCGGCGTCGCGCTCGTCGTCGGCGTCGACGGTGGCCGCCCAGACACCCTGGCCGAACCGCTCGCCGTCGCCGCCGCTGACGTCGTGGCGTCCAGCGATAACGCCGACCGGGATCGGTTCGTCGTCGACCCACACCCCGACCACGGTGAACGCGCCGTCGTTGTCGGTTTCGTCGGTGGCATCCGAGGGCGGGTATGCGGTCGCGCGCAGCAGGTTGGCGTGTTCGCGGTTGAGGATGGCGGCGACGTGGGCGAGTGCTTCGACGGCGGCGTCGATGCCGCTGGTTGCGGCGTCGGCGGTGAAGTCGTCGAAGCCCTGGTGCAGGCTGGCGAGGCGGACCCGTTCGCCGAGGTAGTTGAGGTCGACGGTCAGCACGCCGCCGCCGTCGACGCCGTCACCGTCGGCGGTGCGCCAGATCAGCACGTCCTGCACGTGCGGTGCCGGACGCCAGGCGTGCTGGGTGGCGTCGGTGTTCAGCAGTGACAGCAGCTCGTCGAGGCCGGCCGCAATGGTCAGGTCCTCGGTGCTGAAGCCATCGTCAATGCCGGCAGTGTCGGCGGCGCCGGCCAGCAGCCAGGCGCGGCAGGCGTCGGCGTCGAAGTGGATCAGCGGCTCGTCGCTGCAGTCGGTGGCGGGCAGCCGGGCGATGTCGGTGGCCAGGTTCCGCCAAGCGCGGATCTGCTGCAGGCGCGGCTGGTGCTGCGCGTCGGGGCAGACGCCGGCCGCACAGGCCTGGCAGGTGAGCGCTGCCAGGCTGGTGTCGGCGGCCGAGCGCAGTGCGGCCAGCAGATCCTCACGGGTCGGTCCGTCCAGCGGCAGCAGGTAGCGGCTGATGGTCGCTGTGTCCGGACCGGTCGTGGTGTCGCTTGGCGCGGTGGGGCGGTTCTGGTTCACGTGGAGGTCCCTTTCGGCTGGTTGGGCGGAAGGGACCGCGCCGGGTTGCGCCGGCGCGGTCACCCCCGTGGGTTGAGGTGCGCCGGCCCGGCGGTACGCGCGGACGCGCGAGGCCGGATCGAGCGGTGCTGCGGGCGGGTCAGCCGGTGAAGACGTCCTCGCCCTGGATCGAGATGCGCGTGGGCACGGTGCCGTCGCCGCGCAGCAGCCATGGCGTCGTCTCGTCGAGGTCGACGGAGACCTGCAGGTGCCCGTCGCGGTGGACGTAGGCGAACACGTAGGCCCCGGCGACCTGCACGGCCGGGTACGGGGTGTCGAAGGTCGGCGGCAGGTACCTGGCGGCCAGGGTGGCCTCGTCCACGGCCCCGAGCCGACGGTGGCTGTCGAGGTAGCCAGCGGCGCGGGCCAGCCAGCGATGGGGTTCACCGCCGGGCACGACGAACCCTTCGTGGGCGTCGGCGTACCGCTGGTTGCGCTCGGCCAGCCGTTCGCACATACCGGCGGCGACGGTGAACAGGTTGGCCTGGGTGACGTGCCCGGGCAGCACCGGTGGCTGGCGCCGGGAGGTGACGGCCAGCCGCAGGGCGCGGTGGGTGTCGCTGAGTGTGAGCCGGTACGTGTGATCGGTCGCCGGGATGATGCTGTGCCCGTGCGGGACAGGCTGGAACGGCAGGCCGCCCCGCTGGCTGGCCGTGAAGGACAGGAAGCTGCCGGCGGTCAGGGGCTGGCGCTCGGCGTTGGCCCACAGGTAGAACTCGGCCAGGTGCGGGATCTGATAGTCGGGGCTGCCCCAATCGGTGAGCAGCCGGCTGATGGGTCCTCGGTGTCGTCCGTCGAGGTCGTGGACGCAGAACAGGGCGCTGGGCATGTGAGACTCCTTGCCGGGTCGTGCGGGGAAACGCTGTCCGGGACACCTGCCGGCCAGGCTGGTGATGCCTGGAGGGCAGGTTCAGGGACGGATAGCGCCGTGGACGGTGTGCACGTCGGCGATGTCGACGGCGTCCCAGCACCAGCCCCAGCCGATCGTGTAGAGGCCTTCCGCATCGGGTGTGGTGATCTCCGCCTGCGTGGGATCGTCGGTGTGAAGGCGGCTGTCGATGACGATCAGCGGCCCGAGCCACGTGATGAGCGCCGACTCGCTCAGGGTGGCCAGCCACGCATCGGTCGGGTGCTCGCCGCGGCCGGCGTGTTCGGCTATCAGCCCGATGAAAGTGTTCTGGTGCTGAGCAACGATCACCTCGGCAACGGCCCGGCTGGTGCGGAACACACACCAGCCGTTCCAGTCGCGGACGAGTTCCCCGGCGTAACCGTCGGTGTAGGTGTGGCAGTCACAGCCGTCCATGAGCCATTCGCCGGTGAACACGCGTTTGCCGCTCGGCCGGCCCGAGTTCGTGGCGTCGGTCGGGGGCAGGCCCGGCACGGCCAGCGGTGCGCCGGTGAGCACCTGCAGGACATCGGGAATAGCAATGAGGTCAAGCATCGATGCGCCTCCCCTGACTCGTGGTCAGCGGTCGGCCGTTGACGGTGACCTGCGGGGTGTCGTCGACCAGGCGCAGCACGGCGCCGGGGTGGACGAGGGCGGGCTGGCCGCCGTCGGTGAAATGCAGCACGAGCCAGCCGTCGCGGCCCTTCCACGGCGGAGCGGCGACGGTGCGCACGGTGCTGCCGAAGATGACCTGATCGCCGGTGGCGATGCGGCGGGCGGCGCGCAGCTGGGCGCCGTCGGCGGGGCGCACGGCCCAGGGCACGACGGTGTCGGTGAGCTGGGCCGGGACGCCGTTGTGGTAGGTGACGCCGACGTGGCGGGTGGCCACGAACGCGACGGTAGCTGGCAGCCAGCTGGCGTTGAGGTTGACGTGGACCGGCTGGCCGATGCGCAGCATCTGATGCGGTTGCAGTGTGCTGGTCATGACGGAACTCCCTGTGCAATAAGGGTTTCCGGGCACGGCGCAGCGGCCGTGCCCGGAAAACTGGGTGCGTGGCCGGGCGACGGCCGGGAAAACGGGTCAGAACTCTTGGGGCGGCGGCGGCCGATCAGGTCGCGGCGCGCCGATGCGAGTCAGGAGTGGAAGGACCAGGACCCGGGTCGTGGTGCATCCAGCGGGAAGCTGGGCTCGTGGACGTGATCGGCGAGGACCGCCGTGGACCACAGGGCGTGGGCGGTGCCGTCATCGGCGATCGTGGCGGTGCAGTCGTCGCCGGCGGTGCAGCGGCGGGTGGCGCCGTGGAAGATCAGCCCGAAGGTGAAACCGCTGCCGGTGTTGACCAGGAGGCTGAGGTGCCCGTCGTGGTGCACGCGGGTGTCGGCGCCGAAGTCCATGGACAGCAGCCGCGACAGGGCGGCCAGCCAGCTGCTGCTGGCCGTCAGGTGCTCCGGCGATGCCGGGCCGTAGTGGGTAGCGAGCGCCTGCACGTGTCGGGTGGCGGTGGCGATGACGTCGACTGCGTCCCGGCTCACGGCAAGCTGCAGCAGGTCGGGGCGCCGGTCGGTGCGGGGCGTGTCCGGTATCGGGGCGGCCGGGTCGTCGTAGCTGCTTGGCAGGACGTTGATGAGTTCCATGGCCAGTTCGGGGCCGGTGCCCCAGGCGGCGGCCCGGTCGGTGACCGCGCCGGTGATGGCCTGCCACTGGCTGGTGGGGATCTGGAACTGGCGCGGGTCGAGCTGGTGGCCGTCGGGCAGGGTCTTGAGGGTCAGGCCGATGTCGGCCAGCAGCGTGTCGTACACGGAGCTGATGACGGCGGCGAGCAAATCACCGGTGGAGTCGGCGGCGTCGATGCGGCCGATGATGGCGGTCAGCTCGGCCTCGGTGAGCGCACGGCGGACTGGGTCCATGGTGGGCAGGTTCATCGGGTGGCCCCCTGGTCGTCGGCGAGGTAGAGCTGCATCGAGGTGGTGTCGAGGGCGATGATGAGCAGGTCCAAGCCGTCGGCGACGCCAGCGGTGAGCCGGGCGTGCAGGGTGTCACCGTTGGGCTGGGGGTCGAGCAGGGACAGCGGTTCGCAGAAGTCGTCGCCGCCGATCTCGTTGGCGATGGCGTGCTTGGACATCGCGGTGCGGTAGCCGTCGGCGTAGACCACGTGCAGCCGGTCGCCGCCGTCCGGGTGGCGCTGGCCCGGCAGGCCGTTGGACATCACGTAGAGACCGTCGTCGCCGACGAACCACAGCGCCGGGGTCGGCGTCGTGCCGTCTAGTGTGTTGACGAACGACGGCTTGTGATCGGCCGCGGCGATGGCGTGTTCGGCCACGGCCAGGACGTCGCGCAGTGCGAATCGCAGCTGGATCATCAGCGCTCCTCGAAGAGAGGGACGTCGGGCAGGGTGACCTGGCAGCGTTCGCCGCAGGCCGGGCAGTAGACGGCGAAGCCCGGGCACGGACACATCTGGTCGGTGGTGCTTTCGTCGAATGCCTCGCAGTCGCGGCAGCGGCTGATCACGCTGGCGTCGCGGCCGAACAGGGTGCTGACGTGCGCTTCGGCGCCGTCGGCGGTGCGCAGGTAGTGGTCACCATCCCAGCTCCAGGCGTGCCCGCCGGAGCAGGACAGTGCGACGGAGGTGGCGTCCAGCCAGTAGCCGTCGTCGGTAGTGCGGTCGGCGTACACGTCGGGGCTGGCGCCGTCGATGCTGACCAGCGCCAGCGCTTCCCGGGGCATGCCGGTGGTGGCGGCCAGCACGATCGTGACCGGCTTGGTCAGGCAGGCGTCGTCGTGCTCGATCACGCCACCGTCGCCGACCGGGTAGCCGTGCGCGGCGCACCACAGCCGCATCCGGGCGTCCATGTCCAGGCCCGGGTGGTAGTCGTCGAACACGTCGCAGCGGACGAAGTCCTGCAGCTGTGAGCTGCGCTCGACCTGGTGTGCGCCGGTGCGCTGGTCGAGCCACGCGCTCGTGTCGATCAGGTAGTAGAGGTTGTGCAGGGTGACCGGTTCGGTCATGAGGGATGCGCCTCCTTGGCGGAAAAGGGGGCGTGGGCCGGTCGGCCGCAGCCGGTGCCTGCCTGCCCACGCCCGGATGGGGAAGGGTCAGGACTGCGGCTCGGATCGCTGTTCGAGCTGCGGCTGTGGGTCGGCCTGGGTGCCGATGAGCACGCTGACGCCGCGGACGGCGGGCCAGCCGTGGGAGCGGCCGGGCGCGGTCTCGGCGAAGCCGGCGAAGCGGCGGCCGTTCTCCATGCCGAACACGCTGGAGCGGGCCGCCTGCTCGTCGACGAACGCGTGCACGTCGATGCACAGGTGCTCGCCGTCGGCGTGCGCGGCCAGGCCGAAGAACTGCACGATCGCCTTCTTGGCGCCGCCGGCGAAGGTGACGACCACGGTGTGGCGCTGCATGTCTGCGGCGTCGAGGTCGATCACCGGGTAGTCGCCGTCGGCGCGGCCGTAGGCGGCCAGGTACTCATCGAACGTCTGGGGTGCCATGCGCTCTCCTCCAAAGGAATCGAGCGGGCACGGCGCATCGGCCGTGCCCGCGGTGGGTGGTGCTTGGCCGGGCATCGGCCGGAACTGGTGGAGCTGGTGGTACAACCGGGCGCCGGCCCGGTGGTCCGATCAGGCCGCAGTGGCCTCGGTGTCCGCGGTGGCCGTGGCGATCACCTCGGCGAGCATCGCGGTGGCCTGGTCAAGGGCGTACTGCCGGCCGTAGAGGCCGAACAGCGCGTCCTCGCCGGTCCAGCAGTCGGTGGCCGTGTGTCGTTCGACGATGACGCCGTAGACGTCCCCGTCGAGCCAGGCCCGCCACTCGTCGTGCTCGCCGGTGAGGTCACATCGGTCGGTGATCCCGGTGCATGCGCGGTAGTCGGCCGTGTCGAAGATGATCACGGTCAGGTCCTGGCCGGTGACGTGTTGGATGGCGGTGGTGCCGTGCGCCAGGCGCAGGAACCGCTCGAACGCGTCACCGTCGAGGTGGTGCCAGGCGGCCAGGATGCGCTCGGCGTGCTCGGGCTGGTAGACCTCGGTGGCCCAGCTGGCGCGGCGCCGTTCGACGAGTAGGGCGGGCGCGAGGGCGTCGCCCCAGGGCTGACCTGCCTCCTCGTCGAGGACGATCCGGGCTCGCCAGTTCGGATACCGCTCGTCGGTGACGGTTTGGTCATCGCACATCGATGTGGTCCTCCTCGTCGGCGTCCTGGTCCTCGATGTCGCTGGCCCACACCGACAGCCGCTCGGCCTGGTCGGCCAGGGCGGCCGGCGCGGCGACGCCGTCGCCGAGGGCGGCGGCCAAAGCGGCGGCCATCTGCCGGTGGGTCTGCGCGACGCCACCGCTGTGCAGGTCGGTGCCGGACGTGACGAGCCTGCCGTCGAGGTGCACGGCGTAGATCCAGTCGTTGTCGGCGTAGGCTTGCCCGACGGTGCCGCCGCCGAGTGTGGCGATGCCGATCGTCAGCGGCGGCTGATCGGCGTCGAGCGGGTCGACCGTGAAGACAGCTTCGGGGTCGGTCCGGTACACACGGAAGTAGTCGACGATCTCGTCGGCTCGGCCGCCGGCTGTTGTGTCGTCTGCCAGTTGGTCGGCCATGGCCTGCAGTTCGGTGTCGTTCAGGTAGGCCCACTCGGCCACGGCCGCGGTGAACACCCAGCCGTCGCATGGCGTCCGGCGACCCATGGTGGCCCGGTACGCCTCGGCGTCGGCGAGCAGGAACGAGATGCTGCTCGACAGCACTTCGGCGGCCTGCCGGCCCCGGCCGTAGTCGCGGACCGGTTGGCGGACCGCCTCCCGCTCGTCGTAGACCGTCCGGCCGGGCACGGTGATCCGCAGCCGCCACAGCGTGTGGTCGCGGCCGGAGAAGGTCAGGTCGCAGGACACGATCCCGCCGGTGATGCCCGTGCCGATGCGCACCGATGGCAGCCGGTCATCGCCGAAGAACAGCGGTCGCGTGAGCCGGTATCCCATCACCGCTCCCCGTCCGGTCGCCCGGGCAGCGCGGTCAGCGGGCGTCCGGCCAGCGGGCGCCGGATCGGCGCAGCGGGTCCGGTCCGGCCGCCGGCGACGACGAACAGGTCCGGCCGGTCGCCGTCGCCGCGGGTCTGCCCGGTCGACCGTTGGCCGACAGTGCACAGCAGTACGTTGGCGGCAGTGAGGTGGCTGATCAGGTCGTGCAGTTCGTCGGTGCTACGGGTGAGCCGGTCCAGCGACCCGACGAGCAGCAGATCGAAGCCGCTGGCCGAGGCGGCGCTCAGCACGCCGGTGCGGCCGGGCCGGGCGGCGTCCGCGGTGATGTCGTAGAACGCGGCGACGACGCGCCAGTTGGGCGCGCTGTCGGCGATCTGCAGCAGCCGTTCGGCCTGCTCGGCGGCGAGGGCCATGGTGTCGGCCCGGGCGTACAGCGCGACGCGCAGGAGACGTTCGGGCAGCGTCATGCCAGGTCACCGTCCTTGTCCAGGGTTGATGTGGTCTGTGGGGGCAGATCGTCGGTCGTGTACGGGAAGCGGGGATCGCCGTCGCGGCCGGTGCCGTCGAACCCGGCCGCCTCGGCTTCGTCGAACGACAACAGCCGCCCGGATCGCGGGTGGCTCCCGGAGCGGACCGTGACCGGGCGCCGATCACGGCGCCGGACGGTCGGGCGAACACCGCGCGGCAGCGGCAGGCCGTCGCGGTCGGGGTCGTAGACCTCGATGCGGGTGCCGCGGTCCTTGGCGGTGAACATGGCCAGGCTGGCGCAGCCCAGCAGTTGGTGCGGATCGCTGCCGGGTAGCTGGCTGATACCGACGCTGACCTCGACCGGCCGGACGAAACCGGCCACGGCGGTCGGGGCGGCGAAGGCGGCGACGAGGCTGTCGGTGACCTGCTGCGGGGTGCGGCGGGTGATGAGGACGAACTCGTCGCCGCCGAGGCGGGCGACGACGTCACCGTCGACGGCGGCTTGTTGCAGCCGTCGGCCGGTTTCGGCGAGGTAGCGGTCGCCGGCGGCGTGACCGCCCGGGCCGTGGTTGATGTCATGGAGCAGGTCGACGTCGGCGAGGGCGACGGTGAGGGTGATGTCCGGGTCAGTGTCGGCGATGGCGTCTTCGGCGACGCGGCGTACCGGTAGACCGGTGACGGGGTCGGTGAGGGCACGCACCAGACGCCGCTGCTCGTTGTCGAGATGCCGGCCGATGCGAGCCAGTCCGAGCGCGCAGGTCCAGACGGCGGCGCCGATGACAAGGGCGGCGAGCGCGATGGCGGCGATAGCCGGGGTGAAGTGTCGCGAGATCGCGACCACGGCGATGAGCAGCAGCAGTTGGGCGGTGACGGCCAGCAGCATGCTGGCGACGATGGTCCGGCGGCCCGGGTGAGGTTGCCGTTCGTCGGGCATGGAGGTTCCCCTTTCATGGGAGCGGGTGTGCAAGGGCACGACCGATAGCCGGTCATCCGCGGGATGACCGGCTGCTGCGTCGGTGCGGTGGCTTACTTGGTCGCGATGGCGGCCAGCAGGTCGGCGGCGGCGAGGCGAGCGATGTGCTCGTTGGCCTGGCGCAGGTAGTCCAGCTGGTCGGTGTAGCGAGCGCTGGTGGGACGCAGGAGCTGCCCGTCGAGGGTCAGCATGCTGTGACACGGGACGGCCCGCAGCCAGCCGTAGGTGGCGTAGGCCTGGGGGCCGGCTTCGAAGGCGTCGAGGTGTTCCAGGGCAAGGTCGGTGACCCGACCGGGGTGGCTGTTGTAGGTGAGCATCCGTGCGATGCGGGGCTGGCTGGCGAAGCCGTGCCTGGCGTGGTCCCAGGTGTATGCCTTGGGATCGGCCGTGTGGCGGTCGTAGAAGTGCCACCAGGGGCGAGCGACCGGAGATCCGGCGACGATCTGGTGCCACAGCTGCCAGCGGCGCCAGTACGACTGGGACAGGTCGTTACGCATCCGCGCGAGGTCCAGCAGTCGGATCGGGCCGCCGGCGGCGGTGCCTTTCCAGGGCTGCAAAAGCTGGGCGGTACGCAGTCGGGTGGCGGTGAGGAAGTGGCCGGCGGGGCCGGCGTCGGTGATGCCGTGAGCGGCGAGCAACGCCGAGGCTGCGGTGGCGATTTGGTCGCTGGGCGTTGCCTTGGGCAGGCAGACGGTCATGACCGCGAAGTCGGGCACGGTGAAGCCTCCATTGTGGATAGAGAACGGGTGTGGGTGCGCGGCATCACCGGCTGCGGAAGCCGGTGTTGGGTGAGGCGCGCGGTGAAGCACGGCCGTGATGAATGGCGGTGCGAGGACGCCGAGGGCGCGCGAGAGGCGCCGGGCGTAGGTGCGCCGTGACGGCGCGGAGGTGGTGCGTGGTGGTGCGCGGTGCGGTGGGGTTTGGCGGGTCACGGGCGGTGCAGGCCGACCGGCCGGAGGGCGGGTGGGCGGTTGCTACCGCGGTCGTGGGCGCCGGGCCCGAGGGGTGGTGCGTGGTGGGGGTTCTCTATGAGAAGACTTCACCGTACCGGCTGCACCCAACAGTCGGGCCAGCCAATGATCAGGACTGGAAGGGGGTTGAGCTGCGCTGTTGGGTTGGCCGCTCGATGAGCGGCGAACCGTGTTGGGTCGAGCGGGGCCGTGTTGGGTGCCCCGCTGGCAGGCGCTGCGTGGCCGCACGGCGGTTGGGGCTGCGGCGGGCGGGCTCAGCGCATGTGGTGCAGGGGATGTTGACCGGCTGCCGGCGGTCCGGGGTTGAGCGGGCCGGGCTGGCCGTGGCTGGCCGGCAGGTCGGCCAGTGCGAGGCGGTGTCGCCCGTTGCCGACCAGTCGCCAGACCGCGTCGGCGGGGTCGATGCCGGACTCGGGTGAGGTGGTGGCGACGACGAGGCTCGGTTCGGGGCGCTCGGCCAGCCGCCGGTGCAGGTTCTGCTCGCGGGTGCGGTTGGGCAGGGCGAACAGGATCGGGTAGCTCGGGCCGCCTTCGGCGCGCAGCCGCCGGTGGGAGCTGAGCTTGTCGGCGAGTTTGCCGATGGGTTCGGTGCCCCGGTCCAGTTCGAGGAAGTAGCCGACCTGGCGTGTGCCGTCGGTCCAGACGCCGTGCCCGTCGGGGTGGATGCGCTGGCCGAACATGTTGGCGGTGGTGCGTTCGGACCACCAGCGCAGCAGTGCGGTGCTGGTGTTGGCGCGGCTGTGGGCCAGCAGGCGGGTGCCGAACCAGTTGGTGTCGATGAGGTGGTCGAGTGCGGGGTTGGCGTAGACGCGGTCCTGCCGTTCCCGGAGTGCTTTCGGGGTGGGTGGTGTGTCCCCGGTCGACAGGGCGGTCAGGCGCGCGGAGAGGGCACCGGCGACCCAGCAGACGACGTTGGGTGTGCCGGGCTGGTTGCGGCGGATGAACCGGTCGAGATAGCCGATCGAGCGAAGAACGCCGAGGCGGTGTCGGCAGGTGATGGGGTTGGTGAACAGGATGGTGGCGAGTTGGTCGGTGGTGAGCATGGTGTGTTCATGCAGGAGGGAGGCGATGGTGTAGTCGCGGGGGCGAAGGCGATGGGAGATGTCGATGAGGGTGGAACCCGGTGAGGTGGTGACGGAGTCGGGGGTAGGTAGCAGCACGATGGGCTGCGTCCCCGGTCGGGAGACTTCCCCTGTAGGGAAGTGTCGGGTTGGGCCGGTGCCGGGCATGTGGGCTCCTAGCTGCGGTGTTGGGTGGCGTGGGTCGGCCTGGGGTCGGCCTGATGAAGTGAGGTCCCGGCCGGGCCGTGGGCCGACCCGGTGACCGGGTCCAGGCCGGGCAGGACAAGATCGATCAGCCCGGTCTTGAGCCGGGCAGCGTGTCGGCGTACGTTCAGGTTCAGCGCTCTCGAACCGCTTCCCCCGTGGCGATTCGAGGGCGCCTTGCTGTGTCGGCTGTCCGCCGTCGCCGGCGGATGTCTTCGTCGGCCTGCCATTGGCTGAAGCGGCGCCCCTTGAGGGTGCGGACGAATCGTGGGATGCGGTTGGCGGGGATGCCGACCAGCCGCGGGCCGATCACCGCCAGCAGATCGGAGGCCTCCTGGGAGGAGAAGCCGGCCGCGGCGATCGCCTCCTCGGCGGGGAACACGTCGGCCACCCGGTCGACCGCCGGGTCGAGCAGGTGATCCTCGGTGCCACCGTAGGAGTAGACCCAGAGGAAGTTGGCCGGCGGCTCGGGTTCGACCAGCCGCCGGAAGCGCGAGACTTCCTTGGTGTAGGCGTAGAAGGTCTGGTCGGGCCGGGCGCGGCAGATGCGCAGCCACGCCAGCAGGTAGTCGTCGCTGAAGAAGTCGCCGGAGTCGTGGATGCGGATCCACGCTCCGCGGTGTCGGCGGGCGCCGAGCTCGGCGGTCATGGCGACCTCCCACCCGGCCAGGTCGTCGAGCACGAAGGCGAGGTTGGCGTGGTGCCGACGGCGCACGGCGGGCCACAGGTAGGTGCCGTTGCGTGCGTAGCAGACCTGCCGGCAGATCCCGGCGGCCGGGCACGTGTTGTAGGTGCGTCCGTCGGGCAACCGGCCGGCCCAGGCGGGCAACGTCCAGTTCCACACGCCGATGGCTTTGAGTTCGCGGTTCTGGGTGAGCAGCCGATTCGGCCGCGAGACGGGTTGTGTGTCAACGGTTGCAGGCATGGGTGTCCCCCGGGTGAGAAGGGGCAAGGGAGGAAGGCGCCGCGGCCGTTGCGTCAGTTCGAGCGCGCCGGCGCAGCGCCGGACGGCGTCAACCCGGGCCGGGCGACAGGGCGGCGTGGATGCGCTCGCACATGCGGGTCAACTCGGCCTGGGCGAGGACGTCGGCGCGAAGGTCGAGGGCCTGCAGATGGCCTGGCCGGGCGCGTCGCGGCGGCAGCAGGTGTAGCGGGTAGGCGTCGTGGAGGGCCAGCAGCCAGTCGGGCATCGGCTGGCCGGACGACAGGATCAGGCTCCACTCCGGCGCGTGCAGCCGAATGACGGCGAGGGCGCCGCTGGGGGTCCGGGCGACCCGCACGAGCTCGGGGTCGCCGCCTGCGGCGATCTGCGGCGCAGCGGTGAGGATGTCGTGCAGCTGCGGTCGCAGGTTGAGGTAGGCGGGATGGCGCTGGACGATGCGGACCGCTCCGCCGAGCAGCCTCGCGGTGTAGAGCTGGTTGGCGATCTGGTCGGCGAGCCGCCGACGGTGCTGCGGGTCGGGCTGATCAGTGGTGCTGGGCGTGCTCACAGGTTCTCCCGAAGGGTGTTGGGCAGCACGGGACAGTGCCGCGTGGCTGTTGGGTCACGCGGCGCTGTCGTCTGCTGGTGTTGGGTCCGGTTGGGTGGCGGTGTCGTCCGGCGCCTTGACACCGGCGAGGCGGGCGATGGCGGCGGGACCGTTGTCCGGGTCGGCGACGTTGGCCAGGGCGGCCTGCCGGACCGCGGTCGTCTCATCGACGACGGGCTTGGCCGGCTGGGTCAGCAGCGTGAACGCGGGCGTCTCGCGGCCGTCGACGACGAGCCGGCAGGCGGCCTGGAACGCGTCCAAATGGCTGAGGTCGTGCTCGGACAGCTCGGGCATGGTGTGCCGGGCGAGCTGGTGTGCGTCCTCCGGCGCGCAGCTGAAATAGACCTTGTTGCGGGCGTTGGCGCTCAAGGCGAGCTGCGTGTCCCGCGGCATCTGGGTGAGGTTCTGGTGCGCCAGGACGAGCCCGAAGCGGTAGCCGCGGGCTTCGGCGAGCATGTCGCCGACGCTGCCGGGCAGGTTTAGAAAGTTGTGCGACTCGTCGATGTAGGCCACCGCGTCGCGGCGGTCCTGCTCGGCGATGCGGGTGCGGGCGGTGGCCGCCTGCCACGCCGAGGCCAGGATGAACGATCCCATCAGCCGCGACGTCTCTTCGCCGATCTGGCCCTTGGGCAGCCGGGCCAGCAGGATGCCGCCGTCGAGCACGCGGCGCATGTCGACGGTGGAGCGGGGGGCGCCGATGGTCTGTCCGACGAACGGGCGGGTGAGGAAGCTGCGCAGCCGCGCCAGGACCGGGCCGATGACCTGTGAGCGCACCGGCGGCGGGGTGCTCTCGAACCACTGCCAGAACCCGAGCAGCCCTTCGGGGTCGTCCAGGTCGGCGGTGAACGCCGCGCGGAACTGCTTGTCCTGCAACAGCGAGGGAACCAGCGTGAGCGTGGCGTTGGCCTTGCGCAGCAGGGTCAGGCACGCCATGCGCAGCGTGTCGTCGATGCGCGGTCCCCAGTGCTTCGCGAAGATCTTCCCGAAGATCGACACGATGTGGTCGACAACGAGGTCGTGGTCGGCTCCGGCGAGGGGGTTGAGCGTCGCGCCGGCCGGCTGGTCCGGATCGATGAGGAACAGCCGTTTGTCGGCGAGCTTCGCTGGAAGCCGGTCCAGGACGTCGGTGACGAGGTCGCCTTTGGGGTCGATGACGATGACCCCGCGCCGAGCGTGCACATCCTCCAAGATCATGTTGAGCAGGAGGGTGGACTTGCCGGAACCGGTGGAGCCGAGCACGTGGACGTGCTGGCGGGCATCGGCGGCCTTGAGTGCGACCTTGTGCCCGCCGACTTGGGAGACGCCGAGGACCTTGGCGGCGCGTCCGCCGGTGGCCACGGCGATGGGCGCCGGCATCGGCTTGGCCCTCGCACGGTCCAGTCCGGGGACGGCGACATCGGTGGGCAATGCAGCGAGACAGGACAGTTCGCCGCTGTTGAGCAGGAATCCGCGGCGCAGGACCCGCGATGCCAGCACCGGGTTGGGGTGCTGGAGCCGCAGGCGGCGCAGCCGGTTACGGCCGGCGTAGACGCCGTAGGCCGAGGCGATGCCGTGCGCGAGGCTGGACAGGCGCGGGGCGAGGGTTTGCGGGGTGCCGCCGCGGCCGGTGTGCGCGACGGCATAGCGCACGGCGACTTCCCACAGTGGAGCGCCGGCGAGTTTGTCGACGGCCGCGCGGGCATCGCGTTCACGCTGGGGATCGGCGCCGGGCAGGTTCGCCTGGTAGCGGCCCGCGGCGGTGCGGGAGGGGCGGCGGGCCGGGCCGAGCAGTTCCACCACGAGATCGAGCGCGCCGCTGAGCCAGGCGGCCGGGTCGAGCAGCGTGCGAGGCGGCTTGCCTGTGCGCAGCGCCTGCGCGCCGCGGCGAAGCCGGCCGATCTGGCGGTTGGTGGCGGGCCGGGCCAGGACTTGCACGCACGCGGTCTCGTGGTTGTTCAGGCCGGCGGCAGCCTGGATCAGGGTGCGCAACGGGTCGGCGTCGTGGTCGGTCTCCAGCGGGAACCACGCCGGCAGGACCGGGGCCAGAGCGCCGCCGACACTGATCGCGTCGCTCGGCAGTGGGGCGGTGGGGTCGGTGACCTCGGCCGCCACGCCGGGCCAGGCACCGCGGATCGCCGCCAGGACCGGTCCGTAGGCGACGGTGCCGGGCAGCCAAACGCCGATCTGCAGCTGCCGGCCCGACCACCGGTACTCCACGGCCAGATGCGGGCGGCCGTCGCGCAACCGGCGCCGCCAGCTGGGCCGCAGGATCTCCGCGAGCGTGGCCCACAGCACGGCGGTGCCGGAGGGTTCGACCTCCGGCGGCGGGCTAATCAGGATCAGCCGCGCGTGCTGGCGCATGCGGGTCTGCTGCCGGGCAATGAGGAACAGCCGGGCGGCGTACCCGGTCGCGAGCAGCAACGCGACGACGGCGAGCAGCCAGGGCCGGTCGGCGCACCAGTCGACGACGCTCGACGCGGTGTGCAGGACCCACCGCGACGGGCCGGGCGTGGCGAACTCCGGTGTCGGCGCCGGGCCCGGGGTGGCAGGTGTGGATGGTGACGGGGCGAGGAGTGCAGCAGGCCAGGTCATGGCGTGAGCCCTTCTGAAACGCGAAAAGGGCTGACCCCGGGCACCTCGCGCGGAGGTGCCCGGGGCCAGCCCTGGGGGATGGTGAGATCAGGTGGGTGGTGGCTCTACTCGTCGTCGACTTCGAGGTCTCCGATACACAGCCGGTGCTCCTTCTTGGAGGCGACCGCCTGGAAGCCGACCCGGTGGGTGCCCGAGATCAGCAGGCCTTCGCCGCGTCGGGCCGCCAGAAGCAGCCGGGCCTCGCCGGCGGTCAGGCCGAAGCTGTCGGCGACGGCGTCGACCGACTGGGCCGCCTGGCGCAACAGGATCTGGGTGGCGGCGTTGGCGATGACCGCCTGCCCGAGGTCGGAGCCGAGCAGATCGCCGACGTCCTGGGTGATGACGGCGACGCCGGCCCGACGTTTGCGGGCGCTCTTGCTCAGCCGGTAGAGGAACTTGGCGCCCTCGCCGTCTTTGAGCAGCACCCACGCCTCGTCGACGATGACCAGCCGGCGGGGCGGTTGCCCGGTCGTGGCCGGCGGCACGTCGACCTCGCGCCAGATCGCGTCGAGAGCCAGCAGCATCCCCGGGGCCCGCAGCTCGTCGGCGAGCTGCCGGGTCGACCACACGACGAGCTGCCCGTGCGGGACGGTCGTGGTCGGACCGTCGAACAGTTCCTTGAAACTGCCCGAGACCCAGGGGGTCAGCCGGGCGGCGAGGGTGAGTGCGGCGTCGCTGCCGTCGGCCGCGAGCGCCGTTGACACGTCGCGCAGCAGCGGCGCCTGCCGTTGCCAGGTGTTGGGATCGTTGGAGATCCCGGCGGTGGCGTACGCGGCGATGATCGCCTTGTCGAGCGCAGCGCGTTCGGCCGGCGGGGGTTGTTCGCCCAGCAGCACTGCGATGAGGGTGTGCAGGAACAGCGCCCGGCGGGTCAGCGCGTCGTCGCGGCGGTCGCCGGGCGGGATGTCGAGCGGGTTGAGGCGGACACCGCCGGCGCCGAGGTGGATCGTGATGCCGCCGACGGCACCGGCCAGCCGGTGGTACTCGTTGTCCGGGTCGATGACCGAGACGTGGACGCCGTCGGCCAGCGACCGGAGCACCTCCAGTTTGACGAAGTACGACTTGCCGGCCCCGCTGCGGGCCAGCACGACGCTGTTGGCGTTGTGCTGGTTCCACCGGTCCCACCACACGATTCCGGCCGAATCGGGGTTGAGGCCGTAGAGCATGCCGCCGGCCGGGGCCGGCTCGCCGGGCAGTGGGGCGGGCAGGTCCGGCGACGCGAGCGGGAACATGGTGGCGATGGCCTCGGTGTCCATGACCCGCCGCATGCCGAGGTTGTCGGTGGCCAGCGGAAGCGTGGAGATCCAGCCCTGCAGCTGCCGCCAGGTCGCCGGCTGGGTGTCCAGCAGCACTGAGGCCGCGACGGCCCGCACGTGGGCGATCGACTCCTGCAGCTCCTCCACGGTCGTCGCGTGCACGCACAGGTACAGCCCGACGCGGAACAGCTTGGAGTGCCCGCGGGCGATCCGGTCGGCCAGCTCGGCGGCGTCGTCGGCGGCGGCCTCGGCCGCGGGATCGAGCAGCCGCCCCTTCTCGGTGTCGGTGCGCCGGTTGGACTCCAGCCGGGCCCGCTGCTTGCGCAGCCGGGCTGCGGCCACCTGCGGGGTGAGCGGGTCGACGTAGACCACCACGTCGAGGCGGCCGGGCCAGCCCAGTAGCGGATCGAGCCAGGCCGCCCCGACTTCGGCGGGGTAGCCGGTCACGATCAACACGGCGGCGTAGCCGTCGCCGACCTGCAGATAGCGCGGCATGTTCAGCACGCCGGCCGGGCCCAGAACGGACGAGAGCCCGGCCTGTTCGGCAGGGCTCTCGGTGTTGGCGATCTTGACTTTTCGTTTGCGGGACAACAAGTTCACGTCAGCTCTCCCTGTCCGGTTACCGGCGCGCCTGGACGCGACCGGGGCCAGGTGACATCGACCGGGGCATACGGATCGGTGGCGCAGGTAAGCACCGCGGTGGCGGTCGGCCCGTCCAAGACGGCGGTCTGCGCGCCCAGCGCGGCCAGTGCGGTGGCGGCGTGATCGGCCCGGCGCAGGACCTCGGTGTCGCGGCCCTTGTCGGCCTTGGCCGTGACCGCGATCGTGACCGTGCGCCACAGCGGGTCGCGATGTTCGGCCAGCTGGTCGAGGAACTCGGCGTAGTCGTACGCGGCATCGGCCAGCGCCGCGTTGCCGATGGTCGCGGCCAGGTCGGCAACCCGCTGCGCATGGCTGGACAGGTCCACCCGCTGCGCAGAGATGACCAGCTGCACCGGGCCGGAGAGCCCGTTGAGCCACCGCCCGTAGGCGCCGATCAGCGCCATCTGCTCATCGCCGGAGCGCAGGGCCAGGTTGACGGTGCTGGCCGCCACAAGCGCCACGGCCTGCTCGCCGGTGTCGATGACGCCGGCTTCGGAGACGGCCCGGGCGGGTAGCCGCAGCTTGGGCACCGCCATGCCCGGCCCCGGTGCCCACGCCGGCACCGGCTCGGCCGCAGCGGCGGCATGATGCTTGGGCGCACGCGACTGCCGGACTGCCGAGAGCAGCCACAGGTCCAGCGTCAGCCCGTCGCGGCGACCCAGCGCGAGCACGATCGCCGCGCCGCCGAGAGGCACCATGATGGCGATCAGGATCGGCTGCGGCAGCAGCGGGCCCAAGCCCTTGAAGAGGCCGTAAGCGATCGCAACGGCGACCGCCACGATCGCCAACTGCCGGGCAGTCAGCCCGTAGATGATCTTGTCAGGTTGGTCGACGTCCGCAGGAATTCGGGCGCGCGGTGCGGCTTCGGTGTCAGCGCGCATCTGCCGCACCCGCCTCGGCTGCGGCGGCCTTCAGCCGCCGGGTGTAGACGTCGACGCCGTCGGCGATCTCCTCGGCGGTGTAGGCGTAGATCGGACGGCCGGTGGGCCAGGCGACCGCAACGAGGGTGCGGCCGGTGTCGGGGTAGGTGTCCGCGGGTGCGGGGGCAACGATGTCGGTGTTCATGGACGATTCCTTCCGGTTGCTGGGGTGCTGCCGCGGCTCTTGAGTCGGCGGGTGTAGACGTCGACGCCTTCCGCGATCTCGTCCGCGGTGTAGGGCTTGACCGGTCGGCCGGTCGGGTAGGCGGTGCCGACCACGCCAGGGCCGGCACCCGTCGGTGGACGCGACGGCACTCGGGGTGCTGTGGGCGCCGACCGCGCAGCGGGCACCGCCGAAGTGGAACGCGGGATCGGGCGTGAACCGCCGCCGCGTGGTGTTGTTGTCGGCCATGGCGGGTCACCGCCGCCGCGTACGCCCGGCCCGCCAGCGCCGCGGCGGGCCGCACCGGCGCCGGAGGCGACACGGCTGCCGCCGAAGGCCCGGCTCAGCCCACGGGTCAGCTGCTGGATAAGCACGACGCGCAGGATCATCCCCGCCTGGCTGGGCGAGGACTTGGTGACGTAGCGGCGCATCATGCTCGGCACCTTGAGGATCGCCCACAACAGGCACAGCACGATCAACAGGTTCATAACCACGTCGGGATCACCCGGCAGACCCAATGCGGGCAGGTTCGCCTGCGGGCTCAAGAACACGGTTAGGGTCGTGTGCAGTGCGACCGCCTGGATGACGACGGTGCCAAGGGTGCCGAGCATCGTGCGCCACCACAGCTTCGCTGCGGGCTCGGTCTGCGGGGTCCCGTGCAGCGCCAGCGCGATCGGCGCGACCCCGACGGCCACGATCAGCAGTCCTAGCCGGATGATCCATTGCACAACGAGCATGCCGACCAAGATGGCGATGACCAGGCCGAGCAGGATGAGCAGGAAGCCGCCCGGGTCGTTGCCGGTCTGGTTGGCCAGCGACCCGGTGACGACGGTTCGCATCTGCTGCATCGAGTTCGGCGAGGTGATGTCCTGGGATGTCAGTGCGCTGGTCAGGGCGTTGGCCAGGCCGATGAGCTGCGCGCACAGCGGCATGGCAAGGTTGGCGCCGATCAGACCGATGACCAGCCGCGGGATCAGCTCGCCCGGGCCGTAGCGGCTTTGGATGGTGTCGCGGCCCATGACGAGGATGGCCATCCACAGGATCGCCAGTACGTAGACGGTGTTGACGATGGCCAGTGATGTGCTGGACACGGCCTGGACCTGTGGCAGCACGGTTACGTCCGGGGAGACGAACACCGTTGCTGCCAGCAGGTTCCAGAGGATGTTGAGGCCGCCGACGATCATCTCGGCGCACCACTTGACGATGGTCTCGATCAGCTCGCCGGTGACCCAACCCATGGTTAGCCCCCGATCCAGCCCTTCACGATGGCGAGCAGGACGGGCGCGAGGACCGCGAGGGCGTAGCCGATCAGGGCTGACTTGAATGCGGACTTGGCCTTCTCGACCTCGGTCGGGTCACCGCCCGCAGCGAGGTAGCGCAGGCCGCCGATGGTGAGGAACAGGGTCGCGACACCGATGAGCAAGCCGACGATCCAGGTCGTGATGTTGGTGATGATCGTGGGCAGGTCGTTGGCTGCCAGGATCTGCGGCTCGGCCGCGTAGGCCGGAACGGCCACGGCCACCGCCGAGGCGGTGGCCGTGGTGATGACGAGCAGACGGGAAATGTTGCGTCGCAACATGGTGGGCACCTCCCGCCCCTTCTCGGGGCGATCGCTGGGATTGAGGTGCGCCACCGGGAATCGGGCGGGGCCGTGGGAGCTTGGCTCCTTCCGGCCGTTACGGGATCGGGTGCGAACACGGCCCGGTCAGGCCGGCGCCGCGACGATCCCCGGGGCGCGGACACCGACCGCCCTGCGGTCCGATGTCTTGCCCACCAAGGCCTTTTGTTGGGTGGCCAACGCGGCCTACGCCGCGGCTCGCGCAGCCAACAGCGACCCAACACGGGAAGCGTGAGGGCTGCTGTTGGGTCGCTGACGCCGCGAGCGCAGCGGCACGAACGACAGCTCGCCGTCGCCGATCGCCCGCTGCAGGCGCTTTTCTGCCCGAGCCCGCCAGGCCGAGGCGGTCTGCGGTGAGATGCCGAGCTCGGCGGCGATGCGGGCGAGTGTGTAGTCGTCCAGGCGGGTGGCGGCGATGAGCCGGGCCTCCTCGCGGTCGATGACCGCGGTTGCCACGGCGCGGGCCAACACGAGATCGGGGTGGTCCCACGGCCGGATCGGCAGCAGCGAGCCGGGTTCGCCGGTGCGGATCAGCATGGTGTCGGACTCGGCGTCGCGGACTTTGCGGGCGGCGCGGACGCCGGCATCGATAAGCCGGCCGCAGACTCGCGGCTCGCCGAGGTCGACCGTGGCCAAGCGCTCCATGAATCCGACCAGCATTTCGGCGTCGAGGTCGTGTGTGTCGCCGTGCCAGCCGGCGGCTAGCAGACCGGCTTGCCGGCGCAGGCCGGGCATGGCCATCCCGACCGCGGCGACGCGCCAGGCCGGGCCGTCGCGGCGGGCGCGGATGACGAGTTCCCGCCAGACTGCGTCGCGGACCTGATGGCCGGTACCGGCCGCGAGCAGGACCTTGCGCAGCTCGTCGAGGGGCAGGATGCGGTCGGGCAGTCCCTCGAAGCCCCGTGCGTCGAACGGCACGTGGGTCGGCGCCTCGGCCAGCATGGCGAATGCCTTCTCCGCCGCGTCCAGCGGCGTCGACGGCCAGGAAGAGGTAGTCACTGCGGAGCTCCCAAATGGGCGGTGCACCGAGCAAAATCCGGCGCGCGGACCGCTATTCAGGCAGGTCAGCCCAACACTGGCCGGATACGTCGACCAGGCTGCGGTGGTGTTGGCCGTGGTCACGGCCGCCCAACGCCAGTCCGGCATGACCGGCCGCGCCAGGTGCTGCCGGCAACTGCCGTCCAACAGCCGAGGTCAGCATGTTGTTGGGCCGTGTTGGCCGATGACGTCGCGGAGTGCCCGTGTATCAGGCGACTCGCAGCGCCGGTGCGGACGCTCGGGCTCCGTGATCGCGTTGAGGACGTGGACTCACGGACAGAGCTCGAACACGACGGATCTTGACGGGGTGGGACGGTCCGCGCGGGCGTGCGTGTTGAGGCCGGGGGCGCGCGGCGCGCGTCGACGTCCCGGAGCGTGCGTATGTGACTGTTGGGTGCAGACCCCGGCGTTGGACGAGGGCCGGCACTCGACGCTGTTGCTGTTGGGTGAGCGCACCCAACAGCGTTGGGCTGTGGGGTGGACTACAGCCGGCAGCATCGCCGTGTTGTGTTGGCTACCCAACAGCAGCGCCGCTGTTGGGTAGCGCGGAGCCGGCCGAAGCGGGTGTACCCAACACGACGTGCCGGGGCCGACGCGTGGATGCAAAGGACGCCCGACGCCGGGTCGATTGGCGCACGGCGACCGGGGTCGCCTCAAACGGGGAGGCTGACAGCCCGGACTGAGTCACTGCACAATGAACGGCATGTCCGCCCGGGTGTATCGACCCGACCACACCGCCCACATTCGGCATCGGCTGGCTCAGTTGGCTGTCCACGGCGCGGTTGGCCTGGTCATCGCGTTCTGCGCGGCCGGCGTGCTCGCCTTCCTGGGCTTTCAGGCCGGTGACGGTCCCGGCTGGCTCATCGGGCTGACCTGGTACGCCGTCGGTGCCGTTGCTGTCCTTGCATTGCTGACGCTCGGCGTCGCGCTGGTCGGGTGGCTTGTGTATCGGCGACGCCGGGCTGATCTAGACGCCGCCGGAGCAGAGGTCATCGGCGAGTTCCATGCGCGGATGGCGAATCGCCGCCGCGACGACTCGCGATGAGGCGGCCCGGGCGCTCCAGTTTGCGCAGTCAGGCTCGTGACCTACGTGTGCGCGGCGTCCATTCAGCGGACGTGATCCGGTGCGTCGCAGAAATCCAGGTGGAACAGGTGCCCGGCGCGGTGCTCGCGGTCGACGTGGCTGCCGGTCCTGCCCGGCGAGCCGGTCAACGGCCAGGGGTAGAACCTCGCCCGTAGATTTCCCTGCACGGCGGGCACGCTGGTTCGGTCGGCGGCGGGCAGGACGACGGACAGGCCGGTCGCGGCCCGCACGATGACGCAGGCCTGCGGGTCGGCTACCTCCATCACCGCGTTCTCGCTCTGCAGCGGCGAATCGATCGTGCTGCGCATCAGATACGCGTGTGCCGGTGCCGGTTCTGCGGCGTCGGGGTGCAGCGAGGGCGCGATCAGGCGGGCGCCGGGCGACAACGCCCACTCGTAGCCGAGCGCCGCGAACGCCAGCAGGAACCCGGCTTTGAAATCCGTACGCACGAACGGCGTCTCTTCGCGTACGAGGAACAGTCGCAGCGTGCGGTGCGTCTGGACCCGGCGCCGGCCATACACCGCGCTGTTCATCCCGGGCAGGTCGAGGTCGAGTTCCGGGGCTTTGTCGTTGTGGCCGGCAGCGGCCTCATAGCTACGGCCGGGCAGGTTATTGCACGGCGCGCAGGTCAGGACCGTGGTCGTAGCAGGGCCCATCGTGAAGGTGCCCGCCTGGATCGGTGCGTGGTCCTCACTGGCCCGGTCGGCGTTGACCACCTGGCCGCAGCACGGGCAGATGAACCTCGCAATGGCGGTGAGCTGCGGAAATCCTCCCGGGCAGGCCGGGCCGCCACGACGCGCGAGAACGTGTTGGGCGGCATGGACCTGGTGCATCAGCAGCTCGTCGCGCCGCCGGTGGGGACGGTAGGCCACAGTCACTGGCCACACGTTACGGTCCCGGGCCATCAGCCGGCCAAAGGTTATATGTCCTCCCGTTGGACGCAGCCGACTCGTCGCACGGGCAGCGGTCCAGCTCCCGGCAGCCGCCGGTGCCGCGGACGACCGCGCTCGAAGTCCACGGAGTCGCCCTCCAGCCAACAGACCGACACGGTGGCTGTTGGGCGACGCCCCTGGCTGTTGGGTAGACGGGACGCCGACGCGACCGGTCTGTTGGGTTGCTGCCGGCCGCGGCATTCCGCTGTTGGGTGGGTTGCCGCCCAACAGCGGTCCAGCTGTTGGGTGAACCACTGCACCAGGCTGATCTGTTGGGTGGCTGTTGGCTGCGGGCGGCGGCCTCAAGGCCGCGTAGATGGCTTGCGCGACGCCTTAGTCAAGTGCGAACACGGCTCGTCGGCATGGGGGCAACCCGCTTATGGCTGCCCACGACCGCAACCTGCCCACAACGTCCACCGGCTCGGCCGCGGCGGCGAATCGCGTCGCCGCCCGCGACGACGACCACAACCGGGCGACGGTCATCGTCTGGCGCACCGCCTCCGACGACACGGACGCGACAGAGGACTCCGGCGCCGGCGACAGCCCGCTGACGCCGCGGCTGGCGCACCACCTCGTTGCGATCTACAGCGACGTCCACGGCACCATCGTCGACCTCGACGCCGATGACGCCCTGCGCCACGCTGCCGAGACCGCCGGCCGCCACTACCTGGCCGTCACCGACCTCGCCGACCTGCCCATACCGCCCGAGTCACCCCAGGCCACCACACTCATCGTGCTGCGCTGGCCCCGGCCCTCCGCCGACCCCGGCCAGGACGCGGACAACCTGCTCAGCGCCTGCCAGCAACACCTCGCAGCGGACGGCAGCGCCATCGTCGCCGTCACCGCCGCCGCCACTGATCAGCCCGGCACCCGGTACGCCGAGCACGAACGGATCCTGCTGCCCGCTGCGCGGGCCGCCGGGCTCCGCCACCTGCACGACATCGTGCCGCTGCCCGCCACCGACGGCCGCGACACCTTCACCTACACGACCACCTCCGGCACCGCGCCAGACCACGACAACCATGCCGACGCCGCACGACCGACTGCCAGCACGACATTGGTGATCTTCGGCCACCCGGGCCGGCGACCATGACGCCTCCCGGCCGCCGCGACAGCGATCTCGACGATGGGCGTCAGGACAAGCCGTCGCGTCGTGTCGCCAGCGACACGACGCCAGGCCACCGCGACAGAGACCTGTCGCGTGACGACACAGCCGACAGGCCGAGCTCGCCAGCAAATGAGTCAAGTTACGCTGCCGCGCCGCCAGTCACCGCGCCGCTGCAGCGCACCAACTGGACGCCCGGCAGCAACCAACTCGTGCACCTCACGCTGACCCGGCCCGACACCACACCGATGACTCCCGAACAGCGCAGAGACGCCGTCGCCCTCCTCACCGCGATGGTCTTGGACCACCTCCGCCAGGTCCGCGGCGCCGCGCTTCCGCCCGCCGAGCCGTCAGCTGACTGACTCGGTCACCACGGGCCGCCGGGCTCTCCACCCGGCGGCCCCGCCCCCAAGGAGAACCCCATGGAGCACCGCCAACCCACCCGCGGACACCTACGCGTCGCCACCTACATCCGCGTCGCCGCCAAGCCAACCAGCGACCAGTCGATACAGGAGCAGGCCGAGCGCGTACGCGTCGTCACCGAATCCCTCGGCTGGGAACCCATCGCCGTCTTCGCCCCAGCCCAGACCCCGACCCGGCGCTGTCGCCTGCGCCGCAGGTAACCCACCCCGAAGCGAAGGAGCCGTCATGCCACGACGCCGACGCCCGACCCGGGCCACTCCCGTGCTGCCCACCAGCACCGTCAGGGTCGCCATCTACACCCGGCGGTCCACCGACGAGGAGAATCAGCCCTTCACCATCGAAGCCCAGACCTCGAAGCTGAAGTCCTACATCAAGTCCCAAGACGGCTGGACGCTCGTGCAGGAATACTCCGACGACGCCTCCGGCGCCAAGATCGACCGTCCGAACCTTAGTCGGGCGCTCATGGCCGCCCGTGCTGGCCTGTACGACGTTCTGCTCGTGTACCGAGTCGACCGGTTCACCCGCCGCATCCGAGACCTCAGCGCCCTGCTCGAAGAACTCGACGCCGCCGCAGTGGTCTTCCGCTCCGCGACCGAGCCATTCGACACCTCCACTCCCGCCGGGCGGATGCTCGTGCAGATGCTCGGCGTCTTCGCCGAGTTCGAACGGGAGATGATCATCGACCGTGTCGTCAACGGCATGGAGCGCAAGGCTGGCAAAGGCCAGTGGACGCTCGGCGTCGCGCCGGAGGGCTACCTCACCGACCCGGACACACAGCACCTCGTGCCGGTCGAAGCGGAGATGTCGACCATCCAGGAGATCTTCCGCATCTACACCCAGGACCGCGTCGGCTGCCGCATGGTCGCCAAAAAGATCAACGAGCGCGGCATGCGGCGCCGCAGCGGAGCCCTCTACAGCTTCAAGACGATCGCCGACATCCTCAGCAACCCCGTATATATAGGTACCGTCCTGTTCCGCGACGTCGAGGTCGAAAACGCCCACCCCGGCATCGTCGACCGCGAGACGTTCGACCTGGCCCAGCGCCTGCTCATCGAGCGCGGCGAAAACCCCGCCACCGCAGCCGGCGCCGCCTCGGAGTACCACCTCACCGGCAAGATCCGCTGTCCGCTGTGCGGGCGCACGTACCTCGGCACCGTCGCCCATGGCCGTAGCCGCGCCTACCGCTACTACACCTGCTGGACCCGTAACCGCTACGGCACCGACCGCTGCCCCGCGCCTCGCATCGACGCCGACCGGTTCGACGCCATCGTCCTGGACGCTCTCAGCGACTTCTACATCAACAACACCGACCTGATGATGGAGGCCGTCCGCGGCGCCCAAGACCACCACGAGGCGGTCCGCTCCAAGCTCGAAGCCGAGCTTGCGGCCATCCGCTCGAAGATGACTCAGAAAGAAAAGGCCGTTGACCGATACATGACGGACTACGAGGAAGGCGCGATCGGCCGGGACGTGATCGAGCGGCGGGTCAAGAAACTCTCCGCCGAACTAACAGACCTGCGCCGCAGCCGCGACCAACTCCAGTTCGAGCTCGATAATACCCCTGACAAGATCACCAAGACCGAGCTGGCGAGCATCAACACGAACATCACCAGGATCATCACGATGGGTCACGTCGCCCAGCGCAAGGCCCTCTGCGAACTCGCTCTGGACAAGATCGAGATCAACACCACGACGTCGACCGCCACGCCCACCTTCCGGGTCGACATCGCCCACACCCTCAGCGCCATTGGCGGCACAAACAAAGAAGGCGCCCCGGCCGGAAATCCGGCCGGGGCGCACTTGCCCAGCTCGCAGGCGGTTCGCGAGCGTAGACCCACGGTGGGCCGCCAGGGACTCGAACCCTGAACCTATGGATTAAAAGTCCACAGCTCTGCCATTGAGCTAGCGGCCCGCGCGATCAGGTTACCCGACAGTCCCGCCCGAGGCGGGGCAGCGGGCCGCCGGGGCGTGAAACCGCAGCTCCGTAGCGGGCATGGTCCGGGCACCGACGACAGCCGCCTGCAGGCCGTCCGTTCGTGACCTTCTCGGCGCCGGAGTCCGACGGCCCCTCGCCAGCCCACCACTCCTCGCGGTAGGTCCCGGTGCCCTACGCGCCGGATGCGAGGACTACCGCGTCGGCCATGAACAAGACCGGCGAGATGCGAACGCCGACCGGCGGTCCGGAACTCACTTAACGGGGTGCGAGCGGAGGTCGACCTTGCGTGAAATAGCAGACCTTCTATACGGTGTCTGAAGCAAGCGATCTTGGGGAGCGAAGCTCGCATCCTCGCCAAGTGTCGCCCAGTACACGGGGGAACATCGATGACGTATGCCCGGCGGCCGGTCGGCCGTCTCGCTCGCCTGTCCACTTTCGGCCTCAACCGGCCGGTCGCGACGTTGAGTGCCGTCTTGAAGACCGTGGGAGCGGCTGGCTTCGCTGCTGAGCCGTCGGTGGCCGCAGCGCGTCCAGCAGCTGGAGGTCGTGGGCGGGCGCCTAAGTGGATCTTGAAGGAAGTCAGCAAACTCCGTCGGGGGGATCGACGAGGCGCCTCTCTGCGACCGTCACTTCTTGGGGGGTTGGCAATGACCGCGTCGTCGGTTGTAGCCGTCGCGCTCGTAAGGTCTCGCTTTCACTTCGGCGCGGTGGTTCGCACCTTGGCCGCCTGTGTGTTGCTGGCGTTGGTGGTGCAGATGGCTTGCTCGGGTGTACCGGCGCATGCTGCGACCGTACGGTCGGGTCCGTCGGACGCGCCGGGTGAGTATCCGTTTGTGGTCAAGGTGCATGTCGGTGATCCCGCTGCTGGTGGCCGGACCTGTACCGGTGCGTTGGTGGATGCCTGGTGGGTGGTGACGGCCAAGCGTTGTCTGGCTGAGGACGGTGCGCCAATGCGTATCGGCGCTCCGGCGCGGCTGACGAGGGTGACGGTCGGTCGTGCTGAGGTGTCAGGGACCGGTTCGGGTGTGGTGGCCTCTGTGGTGCATGTGGTGCCGCATCCTGATCGTGATGTGGTGTTCGCGCAGTTGGCCACTGCGGTGAACGGTGTGACACCGGTCAAGTTCGCCAAGACCGCACCGAGGGCGGATGAGGTTCTGCGCGTGGCCGGGTACGGGCGGAACGCCCAGGAGTGGGTGCCCGACACGATGCACACCGGCTTATTCGCGGTGACCGAGGTGTCCGCGGACCGCATCGAGATCGTGGGCAAGAACGCGGACCAGGTGGGGCCGTGCAAGGGTGACGCGGGCGGCCCCGGTCTGCGCGAGAGCGACGATGGTGTGGAACTGGTCGCGTTGACGCAGACCGGCGGTCAGGGCGGTTGTCTTGGCAGCGGCGCCAGCAGCGAGAACAGCGCGACGCAAACGCGTCTGGACGGTCTGGGTGATTGGGTCACCACCCACCTGCTGAGTTTCGGCTCCTCCTTCGAACCGGACGACACCCGGCTGAACTGGAAGAACTCCATCGACAATACGGGCGCCGGCGCTGGCGGCATGCAGAACATCGGCGGTGTCTGCTGCTCGTTGACCGGGCCGGAACTGGTGACGGGGCCGCTGCCGGCTGCTCATAGCGGCGGCCATGTCCTGCTCTACTCCGGTAAGGACACCAGCGCCACCAAGTCGTACGCCTACACCAAGGCCTTCTCGCTCACCCACGTCACCGTGCGACCGGAAACGACGCTGTCGTACTGGATCTACCCACAGAGCTCCGCCACATCGGGCTCGGTGTCGGTGTCGGGCAGCAACAGCACCTGCGTGGCGGTCGATCTGATCTTCAGCAATGGCACGTATCTGCGGGGCTCTGGCGCGAAAGACCAACGCGGTAACTCGATCCACCCCGCCGGCCAGTGCGGCAAGCTCACCTTGGACACCTGGAACGAGGTCGTCGTACCGATCGGCGCGGTGGCCGCCGGCCAGCAGATTCTCAAGGTAGACGTCGGCTACGACCAACCTGCCGGCACCGGTGGATACCGAGGTTACATCGATGACCTCAAGCTCAGCGACGTGTCGGCGGGGCCGAAGTTTTCCACGTCGGTAGAGGCCGGCCAGACACAGCTGGCCTGGACCAATACGGTGGATACAGGTGGTTTTCCGCACGGCGGCATGACGAACGTTGGCGGTGTCTGCTGCTCCCTGACCGGGCCGGAACTGAAGAAAGGGCCGCTGCCGACGGCTCACAGCGGCGACAACGTCCTGCTCTACTCCGGCAAAGACACCAGCGCCACCAAGTCGTACGCCTACACCAAGGCGTTCGCGCCGAGCGACACCTTCGTCACGCCGACGACCCGGCTGTCGTACTGGATCTATCCGCAGAGCTCCGCCACGTCGGGCTCAGTGTCGGTATCGGGCAGCAACAGCAGTTGCGTCGCCGTCGACCTGATCTTCAAGGACCAGTCCAGCGGCGTGGAGGCGAACCTGCGTGGCTCAGGCGCCAAGGACCAGCATGGCGTTGCCGTGCACCCGGCATCACAGTGCGCCAATCTCAAGCTGGACACCTGGAACCTCGTCGACGTTCCGCTTGGGACGGTTGCCAACGGCAAGCAGGTCACCCAGATCACCGTCGGCTACGACCAACCGACCAACACCGGCGGATACCGCGGCTACGTGGACGACATCACCATCATCCAATAGCACGTGACTCACCTGTGGCCGCCGAGTTCGCGCCCAGGCACGAGCCTGGCAGCCACGGCGGTGCAGGTAGGCATCAGTACCGGAACCGAAAGTTGAAGGTAACGCAACTGCGTCGCGGTGGGGACTGTCGAGAAACGGCTATGGCGCGGAAAGGGTGGTGGGGCATGTACCGACACACCGCCAGATGGATCGCTGCTATCTCGGGTTGGGAGCGCATGTGCGCGGACGCTGCAACACGGCCCCTCGGCACCGGCCCACCCTTTGCAGGCTGGGTGCCGCAGGGACACGTCACCATCCTTGGACGGATCGGTCGGCCTGCCGAGCACTGAACTCGTTCGTGCGATCACCTATGGAGGTTCCATGTACTCGGTAATTCATCGCATCGGCCGGACCGGCCACTGGGTGGCGATCGGCGTCGCCGTCACCGCGGCCGCGGTGGCCGGTCCGCTGATCGCGGGGCAGATCGCCAGCGCGGCCGAAGAAGACTCCCCGCCGTCGCTTGTAGAGGACTACTCGTACCCCGGTGCTGCCAACATCACCGAGATCAAGCTGATCCGCGGTGACGGTCACCTCATGATGGTCACCTGCGGCACCGACCAGAACGTCATCCGGGTGCGCCGCAACGACATCACGCCGGGCATCAGCGGCATGTACTGCTTCAAGGTGCTCGGGACAAATGGTGGCTGGCTGCAGCTTGAGATCCCGAACTCCTTCGCCGTGCGGGGCGGCGACCAGAACGCCGTGGAGGCCACGGTCTCGATCGAGGGCGTGCCGCAGGAGCCCGTGCACGTTGCCGAGGGCGATTGGGAATCCGTCGGGGTAGGGGTCGAGGGCGGCAAACCGGCCGTCCTGCTCGAGCTTCGCGCCCAGCCCTGACCTGAACCGCACGGATCACGCAAGTCACATCCACGGGGAGAGAACTGATGCTGGCCGACCATAGACCGAGAGATCTGCGAGCCATCTGGCCCAACGCGGCGGCGGCACTGGCCGCGCTACTGGTCACCGCAAATCTGCTGTCGGCACCCGCCGCCGCGGCCGAACCGGCACCGCCCCCGGATCGGGCCCGTCTGATCGACCTGTACCTGACCGGCGGCCCTGCCGTGTCGAGTGCGGCCCGGCGAGCACTGGTCGGCGCCGACACCGACGTGTCACGGTTCTTCGCTCAGGAGCTCGCGCCCGCCGACGAGCAGGACGACCTGACCAAGGTCAGCATCATCATGGGGCTGGACGGGCCGACCCTCAACCAGGCTGCCCAGACCGCGGTCGACGGCTCGGCGCAGGACGTCAAGACCTTCCTCGTTTCCGACTGGAGCGCCGCCTGGGTCAACGACGAGCGGATCCGTGTCGGCCGAGTGGCCCAAGGTGCAGGCCCCACCGTGACCTCCGCCGCGAACGCGGCGTTGGACGCCGGCGACGATCAGGTCGCCGAGTTCCTCGCGACCGGTCAGTACGTGGCTGCAGAGTACGACGATCGGATTTTCGCTGGACGAATTGCCGACTCCGGCGGGCCGCAGGTGCAGGCGGCCGGCAACGCCGCGCTGGATGGCACCATCGACGATGTTCGCGAGTTCCTCGAGTCCGGCCAGTTCGTGGCCCGGGCACGGGACGAGGAAATCCTCACGCTGAGCCAGCTTGCCAATGACGCGGCGCTTGCCCGCCAGGAGGCGGCCGAGCAGGCCGAAACCGCGGTGGCGATGGCACAGCGGTCGGCGGCCGCGGCCAATGCGGCCCGCGCTGCGGCTCGCAAGGCCGCAGCGGAGACCGCCGCAGCGAAGGAGTCCGCCAAGGAGTCCGCCGCCGCGGCCAGCCGGGCGGCGGCCGCCGCCCGGCGCGCAGCCGAGTCGGCAAGCGAGGCGCTGAGCGCCGCACGGGCGGCGAATAACGCGGCCCGGGTCGCATCGAACGCGGCCGCCCGGGCGGCGACTGCCGCGTCGCTCGCCGGACGTGCGGCGTCCAGCGCGCAGGACGCCGCAGCTCGTGCGCTCACCGACGAGAACAAGGCCAGCGCGGCTCGCGATGCCGCAGGCAAGGCTCGCGATGTCGCTGCCGGGGCGCGTCGAGCAGCCGATGCCGCCGATGCCGCCGGGGTCGCAGCCGATCGCGCACTCGAGGCGATCGACGGCGCGCTCGGCGCGGTGGCGGCGGCCGAGGACGCCGCGAATGCCGCCGAGGAGGCGAGCCGCCAGAACAACGTGGCCCAGTCCGCGAAGCGCGAGGCGGAGCAAGCGGCCGCCAAGGCCCGGAGGCTGGCCGCGCAGGCACGCCGTGCGGCAAACGCGGCGCAGGGCTTCGCCCGAGAATCCGCGACCGCGGCACGGCAGGCGCGAGACGCCGCACGAAATGCGGCCACCCATGCCGAACGGGCCGCTGACGCGGCCGACGCCGCGGCGGCGGAGGCTGGCAAGGCCAAGAACGCGGCACGCAAGGCCCGCGATGCGGCCATCGCGGCGGACGCCGCCGCGAAGATTGCTGAGGACTCTGCTGCGCGGGCGGTTCAGGTCGAGTCCGCGGCCCGCGCCGCCGACGCCGAACGGCTGCGCATCGAGACCGACCAGGCCCGGCAAGTTGCCCAGGAACTGGCCGCCGAGGAGGTCGATTCACCGAAGCTTCTGCCCTGGGATACCCCTGAGCTGCGTCGGGTCAGCGCCGACACTAACGCGCTGATCACCCGGGCCACCGCGGAAGCAGACCCCGCAGCGGGTGCCGCGATCGGCCGGGAAGCCGTCATGCGCCTGATGGAGAACGGTGGCCCCTGGACCCGGACCACGGCGCAGACCGCCCTGGCCGGCGACGACGTGATGGTGATGGACTTTCTCCGCACCGGCCGGCTGAGTGCCGCGGAGCGCGATGACCGGGCCCGCGTCCAGTACCTCTATGAGGAGAAGGACAACATCCCCTTCCGGGACGCGGCCCAAGCGGTGTTGGCCGGCACACACGCGGACGTGGTCCGTTTCTTGGACACCCGGCAGTACCCAGGCAAGGACCAGGCCGACGAGTTGGAAATCATGCGGCTCCAGGCGAAACACAAAGGGCCGACATTCCAGTCCGCCGCCAACCGCGCCCTCGACGGCACTCCCGCCGACCGCCACGAGTTCCTGCGTAACGGCCAGTACGCGGCGCTGGAGGCCGACGACAGCATCGAAATCCTCAAAATCAAGAACGCTGGTGGCCCAGAAGTCGCCGCGGCAGCCAACATCGCTCTGGACGGTCCGAGCAGGTTCCGGCGGCACTTCATCGAGGTCACGCAGCACCGGGCACGTCAACGCGACCAGGCCGCAGCTGCCCATCAGAACACCGCCATGGGTTACGTGCAGCAGACCCAGCAGTCCGCCGCCACCGCGCGCAGCTTGGCCAACTGGGCGGCGCAGGCTGCCAGCCATGCGGAGCAGGACTCGGCTGCCGCCAACAAGGCTAAAGCCGCTGCCGAACAGTCCGCGGCGCAGGCCCAGGTATACGCCAACAACGCGGCCTCCTCAGCGAAGAGTGCACGTCAGTCCGCGGATCAGGCGGCAGCCTCGGCCCGGACGGCCCGCAACGCCGCCGACTCGGCCGACGCCGCCGCCGACCGCGCCTCACAGTCCGCCGCCCGAGCGGCGCTGTCCGCCGCCCGCGCGCAGGACGCCTCGGCTCGAGCCAACAAGGCTGCCAAGAACGCGCACGACTCGATGATCAGGGCCGGCAAGAGCGCCGGCGAGGCGTCTGCGGCCGCGTTCGAAGCGCTGAAGATTTCGTCCGACATGTTCGAGAAGGAGGAAGCAGAGCGCCGGATCGGTCTGCGGGACAAGGACGGCAACATCAACATCCCGTGCCGTCCCTCGCTGATCCAGGAGTTCCCCTGCCACGGCGGTGACCCGATCGCCGACGCACTGCAGAACGACAAGAACTTCTGCGACATCATGTACGGCCCCTCGAAGGAGGACTTCTGCGACGTCGCATTCGAGGTCTACCGCCAAGACATCGAGCGCCACGTTGCGGAGATGAAGCCGAAGTTCGAACTGATGCTCGCCCTTGGCGGACTCGTCCCCGGACTCGGTGAGTTCCTCGACGGCGAGGACGCCGTGCTGAAGTTCGCAGAAGGCGACCTCTGGGGCGGCGCACAGAGCGCGGCCAGCGCCCTCCCGATCGCCGGCACCCTGCCCGGCCTGAGGCGGGTCGCGGGCGCACTACGGGAACTGGAGCGCGTCAAGAAAGCCACCAAGGAGATCCAGAACCTGGACAACCTCAGCGAGGTCCGAGCGGCTACCGAGCTTTCGTCGGCCTTCCCACAGTTCCGGAACCGCATCTTCAAGCCACCATCTCGGACAAACGACGATTACGACTGGAAAGACCAGTACGGCCACACCTACGATGCAATGGGTGACGGCCCCGCCTTCCCCGCCTCACCGGTCAGTGACCTTCGCAAGTCACTTGATAAGCACTTGACCAAGGGGAACACCTACACCGTGGTCGACATGAGAGGCTATCCGGTGGACACCCGGATGGCGATGGATAAGTATATCAAAGACAAGTATCCGGACCGGAAGGATATCGTCAGAATCGGGTTCTGAATCTTGCCGGCTTGGGGGAAGGTGATAGCGGAATGATGGCAGTGGAATTCAGCGCCGATCACGAATGGTGGGTGCAGAACCGAGTGTTCGCGAAGATCATGGCCGTCATGCCGGACTCGTCAGAGCAGGAACGGACGGTCAAGCACCGCATCGCGCAGGGCGCAAGTATCGGGTATCTCGATGTTCGTCAGCTGCCTGACGACCTCCGTACCGATGTGCGATCTGCGCTCGTGAACGCAGTGTCTCGCTTGATCGAGGCCCTGGAGCAAACCACTCGGGACGCCGAGGCAGAGGACGTCCTACAACACTTTCGCGTGCTGCGTGCTATCGCAGTCGCTGGCAGCTGACTGTACTACGGCGGCCAGTGCTATCCGGGCCACCGTAGTCACCGCAACGTCCCGGCGGCGGTCCCAGGCTCGCTCCGGACCACCGCCGGGACGTCACTCCTAATGCGATGCTCTCAAGGTCCCGACAGCATGCTGGCGCCATTGATCATGATATCGATTGAATTTGGCGAGGGCCTGAAGTGGTGGACACAGAACATTCTCTACGAGCGGATCACTAATAGCATCCCGGTAGCCCGAAAACGGGACAAAGAGGTCAAGTTGCGCCTCAGGCAGGCGGCCGGAGCCGGTGGGCTGAACTTCACGGAGGACGACTCCGAGGGCAGTGCGCCCCGTAGCGTCACCCCATAGGGGTGGCGCTACGGGCCCAGCGGCCCAGCGGCCGAAAGGATCTCCCTTGACCCGTCTCCGCCTCCCGGCCGCCTGCGCCGCCGCCCTCCTCAGCCTGACCGGCTGCAGCGACCTCGCCGACGACACGTACCTGCCGACTCTGAAGCAAGACCCCATGGCAACCTGGGCACCCGCCGGCGGAGGGAGCCCCACCCGCACCTTCGAGGTCGGCTACCGCGCGGGCGGAACCTTCGAAGGCAAGCGCCGCCAGGCCAACCTTCTTGAGGTCTACACACTTCCGGACGACGCCGCAGTCACGACCGCGGTGACAGCCGGCATCACAGCCGCCCAAGCCGCCGGGTGGACCGCCACCGTGACGGAAGGACTCCTCACCAAGCCCATGGCGGGAACCACAGCCGATCTCACAATCGTCCGCAGCAGCGCGGAACTGCGGGCAATCAGCGTCAGCCTCACGCTGATTCCATGAGCAGGACTACCTCAGAGGCCGGTTTGTGAGTTTCCGTATTTCGTCATGCTCGATGTCGTGACGTTCGAACTGGGCCGACGTCCGGACGGCTATCTCAGGTTTAAGCTGGTCATTCTCTGGTTGGACGGGGCGAAACATGGCCGCTCCTGAACAGACGATCACCCATCGAGCAGCGCGCTTCCACAATGGACGGGCCACTTTCGGGTTTCGTGGCAATCTGGCCGCTCCGCGGGAAGGAGCACACCCTGCGTCAGACGCTGAGAGGCGCGCTGATCTGCAGGCGTCGGTCCACGGCCGCGGCCAGCGGGTCCGCCAAATCGGCGCGGATGCCCCGCACCCATGGCTGCAGAGCGTCCAGGAAACCGACGAGGTCCTGCTGAACCGCAACCAGCAGCGTCGGCAGGGCATAGCGCGAGATGTCGATATGTGGTTCGCCCGGGTCGAGGACCGACCCTGAAGGAAGCTGACCGCCGCTCTTCCAAACACGGACCACCGGCCCTCGGTGCTCGATCAACGCGTCGGGGTCGTGGCCGAGATCGATCACCTCACCGCCGATCACGCGCAGCCAGTCGCGCCATTCGTCGAGGCCGACGCAGCAGCCGGGATCGATGACGACATCGTCGCTACCCACCCGCAACCCACCCGGCGCGAAAGCTTCGTCGTCCCTGGTCAGATACTTCTCGATCGCCTCGGCCGCATTCGCCGCGGTGAGCGAGAGGTCATCGGCGGTCACGCTGCGGCCGATCAACGTCCAGACCACCGCACCTACCTGCTGCAAGGTCGGCATACGCGGAACCGCGAAATAGAAGTCGGTCTGCTCGGCCGGCCAGAACGGGCAGTCAGCGGACCACCGCTCCAGCACCGGCGTCAGCGTGATCACCGCACGAGGCTAACGGGCCGAAGACGACGCCTGCGACCGCATTGACCGCCCCACCCGAGGCCCGAGCCCTGCCCGGCTCGTCTACGAACCGGATCAGGTTCAGTGATACAGAGCGAGCTTCCAGCGCCTCGTCGCAGCGGGTGTACGACACCAGGGCGCGTCACCCATTCTGATCCACCCTGGTCGCGACTTCATTTCGGACCAAGGTCAGCTCCGAGAGTGGCACCTTCGTGGCAGGGAGTTCCGACCCTGCAGCGCTGCGCCGACTGCCGAGCGTCTACACGCCGCATTCCACGATCGCGCTCTGTTCTCGGCCCGCATCGACCGGTCGGCGCTTCGATGATCGCCTCGGCAGAGCTGGTACGCCCACTCCAGGACTCACTGGTGCTGGGCGGGCTCAGCCGTCGGCTCAGATCCACGCGGCCCGTCCGGGCTGCTGAGTGTGCGGGTCACTGCTGCGGCAGCGGAGCCGACGACGATGAACCACGCGAAGTAGTAGAGGTTTCCTGCGTCGGTGAAGGGCGCTTCGAAGGCCTTGGTGGCGGTGAACATGCGGGCGGCTTCCGGTATGCCCGCCAACGTGTGTGCCGCTGCTCCGAGCACAGCTGCCTGGGCGAGGAGAAGCACGGCTGCCCAGACAGCTTGCACTTTCCATGCGACCCCCAGCAGACGGGTGGCCAGCTCGTAGCGTCGGCTCAAATGGAGCACGGTCGATACAGCGACGAGAACGGCCGCCAGGAGGGCCACCGACCACGCCGAGATGTAGGTCAACGTTCGGGCCTGCGCAAGGATGCTGACCTGCTGGTTGACCAGATGGGCGGCGTCTGGCGCGCATGCGGGAACGGCCCGGCAGTCGCGCAGGGTGGTGTCGGCCTCGCTGGGCAAGGGCCGCAGTATGTGCCGGGCGTACGGACCGGCCGTCAGCCACGCGAACACCACGACCGCGACCGCAGCGAAGATCCATGCGCCGACGAGGTGCGCGGACACCCGCCGGTGGACGCTGGTGGGCTCAGCCAAGGGTGACCGCCTGCGGCCAGGTGCCGGCCGATGGGCCGACGAGTTTCTCCACGTTGTCGATGGACGCGGTCGCGTCGCGGGCGTTGTTGAGCAGGTCGACGACGTAGCTGGTGATGCTGAGCTCGAACAAGGCGTGGGCGGTCACCAGACGACTCCCGGCGATCATCTCGGCGGTCTCAACGCTCACCATGGGCCCACTGTCGAAGAGACGGACCGCAAGACCGGACGTCCGCTTCGACGTCCCCGCCCGGGCAGGGGCGCATCGGTGGCGGCCGGGTCGCGGGCCAGGCGCAGTGCGGTCACACCTGCTGTTGCATCCATGCGATACAGGCTCGGTCGACGGGTCGAAACGGTGTGCCGAAGACCTGTTCGGAGGCTTTGTCGTATCCCATGTTCTGGCCCAGGGTCAGGTCGATGAAGTCGAGGAGTTTCGTTTCGCCGTACTTCTGGGCGATGCAGTCGACGGCGAAGTGGCTCAGGCCGTAGAAGACGCTGCTCTGCCGCAGGCTGGCGTCGTTGTCGAGTTCACCCAGGGCGACGCTGGTCGGCCGGCGGGTGCTGCGCAGGGTCTGGCGGACTTCGGGCAGCCGGGTGGTGGCGGTGGCCGGGCGGGGGGCGTAGGCGATGTATTCGGCGATGCCTTCCTGCAGCCACATGTCCGGGTTGACGATGCTCTGCGCGCCGAGGTCGAGGCCGCCGAGGGTGACGGCGTGGGCCATCTCGTGCTGGATCAGGTTCTCCAGGTCGCGGCCCCTGCCGGCCTCGCTCGTGCGCAGCACGATTTCGCTCAGCACGCCCTGTGGGAAGGTGGTGTAGCCGATGGCCCACCGGCCGTGGGGGCCGCCGTACCAGGTGCGCCACTGCCGGTCGGTGGCCAGATAGACGCGGTAGCGCGACTGCGGATTACCGATCAGCTTCGCGTAGTGGTCGGCGCGTGTGGCGGCCTGCTCGGCCGCGGCCAGCACCTGCCGCAGGCGGCCGGCGTTCCCGCGGGACGCGGCGACGGTGACGCGTTTGCCTTTGGCCAGGACCAGCCGGTCGACCTGCCACGGCGTGGACTGCCAGCCCTCACTGGCCTGCTTGGCCTTGGCGACCTTGGTGATCCGGTAGTCGCGGCCGGCGAGCTTGCGGATGGTCAGGCCTTGGGTGATCATCGGCGCGCCGGGGCCGCCCGGGTTGAGGTACTTGAACGGCGGGCACGACGACATGCTGAAGCAGTAGGTCAGGTAGAAATCCTCGTCCCAGCTGGCGTCCTCCCAACCCACCGGTTTGGGGATCAGCCGGCGGTACTGCAGCTGCGTCACGCCCAGACCGCGCAGCGAGGTGTAGAGGTCGCGGTAGTAGGCGCGCAGCTTCGGCTTGCTCGGGTCGACGATGGCCAGCCAGCCCGCCTCGTCACCCTTGAGCAGGGCCGCTGTCCCGCGGTTGAGGATCTGCATGGCCAGCGTGCCCGGGTCGTCGGGCTCCGCCTCGCTCGAGGCCGACGCAGAAGGGCTGGTCGCAGTGTCGGAGGCGGTCTGCGTCGGCGCCGCGGCCGCGGGTGTGTGGTTGTCGGCGGTGAACGTCGCGACGCCGGCCACCAGCGCCGCGACCGTCAGCACACCCGCGGCGATCAGCATGACTTTGCGCCGCCGGTTCAGCCATCCCGCCGCCGGCCGGGCGTCGCCGACCGGAGCTTGGAAAGCCGCCCGGACCTCAGATGGTTGTTGCACTGTGCGCCCCCGACCGCTGGATCTTACGGTCGTCGATTACACCAGGTCCGTCGCCGATGGTGCGGTCTCGGGGCCGTGCCAGTCGACATGCCGACAGACCCCTGCCCGCGGTCATGGACCCTCAGCTGGGGTGCACGGCGGTCGTCGCAACATCGCGTGTCGGCCGCCCCAGGGCGTGCTGTGCCCCGGACGGATCGCGACGGCAAGGCGCGCGTCGGGCAGGGACAGCGGCCGGGCCACCGGCGATGCAATACTGCCGGGCCGGCGACATGGGGGAGGGTGGATCCGCGCCGTCGTGCGTTGAGCGGCGACCCGCCGCCTGGAAGACCAGGTCAACGCCTCACGCAGCACCGTGATCCGGCGCCAGCAGCTGGACTACCAGCAAGCGGCAGAGCTTCGCCAACGACCTCAGCCGCCCGCAGCTGATCGCTGTCACCGACAACGTCAACCAGGCCAAAGGCGACCAGGACCCCTCCACCTGGCAACCGTCGCTCACCTCGTACCGGCGCACCTACGCCAAGATGTGGATCGCGGTGAAGTCCTACTGGGAGCTCACCCTGCAGTCGTCGGAGGAGACCGCTCTGCAGACCCTGCTGAACACTGCGCATCGTGACGTATGTCAGGCGGTCTGCCGCTCCGCGCAGGCGCCGCCGCCCGTGCAAGGGATGGTCGGTCAACGGCGGTCGGCGGTCGCTGCTTCCAGGCGCAACCCGACGCCGATGATGACCAGCAGGCTCGCGAAGACGTAGCCCTTGGGTGGGGTGTCGTCCGTCGCCAGACCGATGACGGTGATCAGCAGACCGGTGGCGATGGCGATGCTGCCGGCGATCCTGGTCGAGTCGACTCTGCGTTCTCGGGCATCCACGCCCCGCACTGTATGACGCCGGCCGGTCGCCACAGACCTGCAGGAGTCGGCGCAGTCGCCGGTCGGGCTTCGTGGTCCCGCTGTCGCCCGGGCCCGGGAAGGGCGCGCCTCTACCGTCCTCGCTCTGATGCGGGTCTGAGCTGCGTACGAGACTCGGGCAACGTCATGACGTACGACGTCCGGGCACCGGGCGACGCGTGGCCGAGGTACCGGGGCCTGTGTTCGCGAACGATGATTGGCACAGTCTGTCGGATGCGCATACGGCGCTGTCGGGCGCCGACTGACAGAGATGACGTCCATGATCGGCAAGCCTGGCGAATCTCAGGCCCTCGGTCCGTGATCAGTGGTGCTCTCGCGGGGTTCGGCTCGGACGCGGGTTTGAGCGAGGCGGTAGGAGTCGGTCGGTGCCGGTTTCGGTGATGTTGCCGCCGAAGGTGATCCGGTCGACGATCGCGGCGCAGAGCCGCGGATCGGTGAAGGTCTTGGTCCAACCTGGAAGTGAGTCCTCGCCACGACGGTGGGACTAACGGTGCCAGGTACGCGTCGCGCTGGTGAAGGCGTTGCCCGCCTTGTCGTACACCCGCACCCGCATCTTGATCTTCTTGCTGTACTTCGAGATTTTGATCCGGAAGGCGTAACCGGCCTTCGTGTCCTTGGCGATCACGTTGCCGTTCATCAGCAGTTCCACCCGGCTGATGCCGTTGCGGTCGTGCGCCGACGCGGTGACCGTGACGGTGCCGCGCACCTTCGCCCCGTTGCGGGGCGCCTCGGTGACCTTCAAGGAGGGTTTGGTGTTGTCGACGATCACGAGCCGGCAGCTGCGGGAGGTGTTGCCGAGCCGGTCGGTGACACTCCAGCACAGCTTGCGCTGCCCGTCCCGGCCGGTGGCAGCGGTGACCGCGTAGGGCGCCGTGGTGTCCGAGGAGACGCCCTCGAGGCGGGCCTCGCGGATGCCGGAGGCGTCGGCCGTCTGCACGGTGGTGCGCACTGTCGCGCCACGCACCAGCGCCCGGTTCGCCGGCGTGATCGCGGTGACGGCCGGTCCGGCGTTGTCCAGCGTGACGGTGCGATCCAGCGATGCGGTGTTGCCCGCTTCGTCGTGGGCGCGCACCTCAAGCTGCGCGGTCTCGTTACGCCCGCGGGTGTCCCACGCGTACGACGGGCCGCTGGCCTGCAGGGTGCCGTTGACCCACCACTCGACCCGGCTCACCGGGGACTGGTCGGTGACTGACGCCTGCAGGATCGATGTTCCGGCGACGCGCCCGCCGACCGCGGGGAACGTCACGGCGATGACAGGCTTGGTGTTGTCCACCGCGTAGAAGCCGTAGTAGAGCCGGGCGTTGCCGGCGCGGTCGAAGACTTCGAAGTGGCCCCACCGTCCACCGGTCGGTAGCCCGGTGGTGTCCCAGGTCAGGATCCACGGGGCGGCGCTCGCCGAGGCGACCGCTTTGCCGGTGGCGTGGTCGTAGTAGACGACCTTGGCCAGGTCAGGGACCTCGCTCACCTGAACGTTGACGATGCCGCCCACGAAAGACTCGAACGGCGGGGAGAAGCTGACCTGAGGCGCCGTGGTGTCCACGTGCACCCGGGTGGTGGCGGATCCGCTGTTGCCGGCCGCGTCGAACGCGCGAACGGTGACCTCGACGTCCGCGCCGTCACGCGCGGCAGGCAGCGCCAGCACGACCAAACCGCTCACCGGCACCGGAGCATAGGTGCGGCTGACCGCTTCATCGATGAGTACCTCGACCTTGACAACACCGGTGTCGTCGCTCAACGTCGGGCGCAGCTGCTGGGTGCGTCCGACGATCTGGCCCTCGGCCAGCCCCGTCGCGGTGACCAGCGGGGCCGTGGTGTCAACGGGCGGTTCGTCCGCCGCGGCGGGTACCGCCGCCGACACGGCCATCACTGCCGCCATCACGCCGACCGTCATAACGCGTCGCCAACCCATGAGCCCTGCTCCCCGTGTTGTTCTTGGTCGAGGACGGTACCGGAGCGCAACGAGGAGCATCGATCAGGGCCGCTGGATGGTCTTTCCCGGCAGCCACGTCGGCGAGTTCGAACGGCACTGCCAGCAGTGCCGGATCCGGAGACGTGGCCGCTGTTCGCAGTTGACTGTGGTGCCGCCGGCCAACACCAGGCAGAGGTCGCCGTCGGCGGTGCGGTCGTCGTCGGAGACGATCGGCTCCACCACCACCGTCTTGTTCACCCGCGTGCCGGCGGCGATACCCATGTCCTGGATCACGGGTGGCGTCGCGTCCTGCCCCTCGCCGGCCCGTGCCGGCACACCGCCCGCTCCCAAAGGACCGCCGCAGCCGCCATCACCGCACACAACCGCCGTACCACCGGTGCCCCCATGTTCTCGTGTCGCCGGGCAGCGCACGCGAGAGATCGACGGACGCTCGCATTCCGGCGGCGTGACTCAACCGTTACGACGATCCGGTGCCGTCTCGTCCCTTCGGCCGAGGGACATCAGGTGATCTTCGATATACGGTCGCCCCTGACATCGACATCCATGGGGGATCTGACATGCGTGATCTAAGGGTCGGCGCCGCCACCGTGGCGGGCGTGCTGGCCGGGTCCATCGTGCTCGCGGCCGGTGCCACGCCGGCGCTGGCCGACTCCGGCAAGGTTCTGCCCGTCAAGTCCGTCGGTGACCTGGTCGTGGACGGCGCCCACCAGCGCGTCTTCGTCAGCGATCCGACCGGCGGGAAGATCGTGGAGACGACGTACGACGGAACGGTCGTCGCCACCGTGAGCGGCCTGCCGCGGGTCACCGGCCTGGCGCTCTCCGCCGACGGCGACAAGCTCTACGGCGCTCTCGAGTCCGGCCGGGCGATCGTCGCCCTCTCGGCCGCGACTCTCACCGAGCCCGTCCGGTACGACCTCGGCACCGACGTCTACCCGCTGTCGTTGGAGAGCGCGGCCGGCAAGCTGTGGTTCAGCTACGACGACTACGGCCGGGATCCGTTCATCGGCTCGGAAGGCAACATCGGCTCGCTGGACCTCAGCGGTGCAGAGCCGGTGGTCTCGCTGGAGCTGGACAGTACGGGCGGCCGCAGCCCCTGGTACGGCGCGCCCCAGCTGACCTCCGCGCGGGGCGGCAGCGGGCCACTCGCCGCCTTCGATCCGGGCACCTCCAGTGGGCTGATCGCCGTCTACAACGTGGCCGACGGTGTCTTCACCCGGTCCGCGGCCAAGTCGGTCACCGAGGGCTACACCCGGGCTGCGGCCTTCACGCCGGACGCCGCCCAGGTGGTAGCCACGGACGTGTCCACTGTCACCGTCGCCCGCAGCGCCGACCTGGAGCGGACCGGGTCCTATCCCTTCGACGGCTGGGTCCGGGCGGTGGCCGTCGCGTCGGACGGCACGGTTGCGGCCGGCGGGACATCCGTCCGGGTCTTCGCGCCCGGTGGCACCGCGCCGATCCGCACGTACGTCCTGCCGGACACCGATCCCACCGTCACCGGCAACGACGAGCTGGTCGAGCGGGCGCTCGCCTGGGAGCCGGACGGCAACCGGCTCTTCGCCGTCACCGAGAACACCGCGGACCTGCACCACCTGCGGGTCTTCACCGAACCGAAGAAGTCGCTGCCGGCGCTGACGCTGTCCGGCCCCGCGTCGGCTACCCGGGCGAAGCCGGTCACCATCACCGGCACGCTGAAAGCTTCGCTCCCGCTGGCGGCCGGCACGCCGGTGACCGTCACCCGTACCGACCTGGAGTTCCCGTCCGGCAAGCCGCTGGGCACCCGGACGATCGCCGCCAACGGGTCGTTCTCGTTCACCGACACCACGTCGGCCGGGGGCAAGGTGACCTACCGGGTCTCCTACGCCGGGGACGAGAGGCACTCCGCGGTCACGGCGACCAGGTCGGTCGCGGTCTCCCGCAAGGCCACGACGCTGTCGCTGACGAACAGCGGCAAGACTTACGGGTACGGCGAAACGGTCAAGTTCACGGCGCGGCTCGGTGCCACGTACAAGAACCGCACCGTGGAGATCTGGGCCGACCCGAGCGGCGGCGACCAGAAGCGGCGGCTGCTCAAGCGGGCGGTCGCGAGCACGGCGGGTTACGTGTCGGCGAGTCTCCGGCTGGCCCGAAACACCACGGTGTCCGCCGTGTTCGCCGGTGACGCGCGGACCGCGCCGAAGACCGCGACGGCGACCGTCGGCACCAGGGTGAGCGTGTCGCTGAAGCTGTCGAAGTACTACAAGACAGGCAAGATCGGCAGCACGAAGTACCGCTACTACCACGTACGGACTCAGGCGAAGTTCAGCGTCAAGATGACGGCCGCGCCGAACCCGCGGAAGGCATACGTCTCGGTGCAGTTCCACTACAAGGGCAAGTGGCGGGCCTGGGGCGACGGCTACTTCGCGGCCACGGGGCCGATCTATCTCGACGGCACCGGCTACAAGGGCTACAAGATGCGAGTCCGGACGGCGTACGTGAAGGGCAGCTCGGGTGACAGCCTGAACACCACGACCTGGACCCCGTACCAATACCTGTACTTCACCAAATGAGCCGGGACTGAGCCGGGACTGAGCCGCGACCGGCGGGTCTTCTCCCGGTACCGGGAGAAGACCCGCCGCGGCCGCCGGGCGTTACTGCACGTCCACGTAGTCGGCCGGGCTGTTGGAGACCGCCGACACGGAGTCGGAGGCGAAGCTGAACCGGTAGGAGCCGTCCGAGCCCGCCGTGGCCGTCGTCTTCAGGTTGCCGGCGGAGTCCGACTTGAAGGTCTTGACCGTGCTCCACGTCGACGTGTTGACCTTCGCCCAGGCGAGGCTGACCGGCTGCGACGCGTACGGCTTGAAGCCGCCCGCACTCCAGTCGGCGCGGGTGAAGGCGCCGGTGACCGTGACGGTCTTGCTCTTCTTCACCGGTTCGGGTGTGGCATTGGCCGTCAGCCGGGTGGCCCGCTTCAGGGCGACGCTGCCCGCGCCGTGGCGGTCGGTGAAGCCGATGCCGTCCTTCGCCGTGGCCCAGGCAGCCGCCCGCCAGCCCCCGGCCAGGGCGTTGCTCGCCAGCGAGAAGCGCACATCCCAGATGTAGACGGTGGCCGTGCACGTCGACGTCGTCGGGTTGACCGGTACGCACTCGGTACCGGCGAGCTCGATGCCGTCCGGGGCGTTGAAGTTGCCGTGCCACAGGTAGAACCCGGCGTCGGCGATGCCCGACGGGTCGCTGGCGGTGAACGTCGCGGTGAACTGGACCTCCCCCGACGTACCGATGGACAGGCCCTTGCCGCCGTTGACCTTGACGTTGGAGATCGTGGTGCCGCCGGCGGACTCGTCGCCCGGCACGGCCGGCCCGGCGATGGCCCGCAGCACGGTGCGGCGCAGCGCGCCACCCTCGTCGTTGCGCGCGCTGATCCGCAGCGACACGTACGCCGCGGTCGTCGGCACGGTCAGCGAGGCCGCCACCCCGGCACCGGACGCGGTCAGCGGCAGCTCGGTCCAGGTCCTGCCGTCGTCGGCGGACCACTCCAGCCGGTCGACCGTGCCGGCGGCCGCGCTCTCCCGGGTCGACGGCACCACGGTCAGGCCCACCGGCGCGGAGCCGGCGCGGTTGCGCTGATCCAGGCCGGACGCGCCGACTTTCAGGTCCATCAGGGGCAGGATCCCGTACGCCGGGCCGCCCGACGCGAAGGTCCACTCGCTGGTGACCTCGGTGGACAGACGCGTCCCGGTCGCGCGCTGCGTGGATGTCTGCTCCAGCAGGTAGGTCTGCCGGGCGGACGGCACGTCCACGACCAGGGATCCGTCGGTGGATTCCTTGAGCACCTCGCGACCGCTGCTGAGGCGCATGGACGTCGTCGACGAGGAAGCCGCACCCAGGTTGCCGGCGGCGTCCCCGAGCGTCATGTTCTCCAGCAGCTGCAGCCTGTTGTAGTCGCGCCGGGAGTCGTCGCCGTAGGACCGGCGGCTGGGCACCAGGGGACCCGCGCCGACCGTCTCCGCGGCGTACGTTCCCGCCGGCAGGTTCCGGTCACGCAGATAGAGGTTCTGGCTGTCGCCGTACGAGATCAACCGGGACATGGTCACGCCGGGCGTCACGTACTCGGTGAAGGTGGCCGGAAGCCGCATCGACGTGGCGATGTAGGCGCCGGTCCACTCGCCGGTCATCGGCACGGTCTGGTACGAGCCCGGCGTGGTGGTGCCCGGCGCGCGGACCGTGATCGTGGTCTTCGCCAGCGACGAGGTCTTCACCGTGGTGATCGGCGACGCCGGCAGCGGGTGGGCCCAGCTCTTCATCAGGTCGTACCGGTACGGGGTGGGCTTGGCCGCGGACGAGCCGGACTTCGTCAGCACCTCGTGCACGCGCAGCGTGGTGCCCGGCGTCGAGGCCGTCGTCACGTACGTCCGGACCTTGTAGCCGCCGGCGAACCCCATCAGGTCGCCGTTGGGCAGCGACATCCAGACCGCGCTCCCGTCCTGCCGGGCCGAGGTGTCGTCGACCTTGATCGCGACCTCCTTGGCGGAGCTCTCGGCCAGGGTCACCGTCTGCGCCTTGTCCTTGACCGTGAAGGACTTCGTCAGCATGTAGCTGTCGACGTTGTAGATGCCGTACATCACGGCGACGTAGTAGTTGCCGGGCGGGAGGTTCACCGTCGCGCTCAGCGAGTTGGACGGGTTCGTGACCGGCACATAGGTCCACGTGTCCCGGTTCCACAGGTTCAAGGACTTGTTCCAGGCGGTCCAGTTCTCGGATTTGACGGTCAGCGTCGTCTTGTAGGTGGTCGCGGCGGCGCGGGCCTGTGCGGCGCGCGCCGGTGCACCCGACTTCGCCTGGACGACGGTGGCGGACGGCTTGCCGAGCGCCTGCGCCCGCACCGTGCCGCCGGTGGACACGAAGGCGTAGGGCGCCCTGCTGTCGCCGGAGGCGGGGCTGAAACGGAACGCCGAACGGCCGCCGGCGCGGGGATTCACGGTGAGCCGGTCGGCCTCGCGCCCCGCCGCCCGGGCGGGAGCGGCCGGTTGTTCCTCGGCCTGCGAGACGGCGGGCAGGACGAGCAGGGAACCACCGAGGAAAGCGACGGCGACGACGCCGAAAATGCGCAGCCTCGACCGCGACCACCGAGCCATGACGTGAGATCCTCCCGCGGACGACCGCACCAGACGCGGTCGAGGGGGTCACCATACGGCTCGGCGAACGCTCCCGGCGACCCCGGAAACGGAAGCAGTCACCGGGCCGAGGTCACCAGCCGCCGGGTACCGGCTCCGCGTGGTGGTTCTCCCACACCCATTGCTCCTCGTCGTGGTCGATCAGCGTCGCGCACCGATACCGCAGCAGGTCGACATCGCGGTTGAACGGCATCCCACCCGGATGCTCCTGTTGCGGGTCCAAGGCGGCATCCACGTTGTAGGCCAGCCGATCCGTCAGCCGGTAGTCGCGGCGGAAGCTGGTACGCCAGCGCGAATTGCTTCCCCAGCCGTGGGACAGGTCGACCGCCGGCCGGTACCGGCGCCACGACGCCCAATACAACGGGGATGTCGTAGCCACCACCGGATCCAGGTGATCGCCGCCGGCGCGCACCTGAACGCGTACAACGCCCAGGAGTCCTCCGCGGGGAACCAATCCGGCCGCCCCGCGGCGACGAACCCCGAACGGATCATCGTTTCGGCTTCATCGAGCCCCAGGGGGAATCATGAACCACCGTCGCATCCTGGCCGCCGCCGCAACCGGCGCCATGCTCGGCAGCGCCCTGCTCGCCGCCTCATCAGCGAACGCGGCCGCCGGCCACCGCGGTCACCCCGGAAAGACCGTTCACACGTACGCCAAACTGCGCCAGCTCAACCAGTCCGGAGTCTCCGGCAGGGCCGCAGTAGCCGCAAAAGGCACCCGCCTCGCGGTCTCGTACCGTGCCACCGGCCTGCTCCCCGACTCCCCGCACGCCGTACACATCCACTACGGCGCGCAGGCCCGTCACGAGTGTCCGAACCTCTTCGACGACACCAACAGCGACCTCCGCCTCACCACCCTCGAAGGCGTACCCGCGTACGGCCCGGTGGCCGTGTCGCTGACGACCAAGGGTGACACCAGCCCGGCCAGCGCGCTGGCCGTCGACCGGTTCCCCGCCGCGCCGCACGGCAGGGCGCACTACCACCGGCACGTCACGACGGACAGGGACACCGCCAAGGGCATCCGCGCCGGCGACGCCGTCCTGGTCATCCACGGTGTGGACCACAACCACAACGGCGCGTACGACTTCGGCGCCGGGAAGAGCGACCTGGATCCGAAGCTGCCCGCCGAGGCGACCGATCCGGCCGCGTGCGGAGTCCTGCACCGCTGAACCGACCGTTCCAGGCGGGGCTGCGAATCGATGTATGCCAATGCTAGGGTGACCGCCGAGCGGGGGCTCCAGCACTTTCACCCCAGAGCTCCTGCGCGCTTTCGACGAGCTGCGAAAGGACTCCACTGGTGAGACGACGCATCACGACACTCGCGGTCTGCGCCGCCGTCGTCGCGGCGAGCACGGGCATGTGGACGCCGGCCGCCTCGGCTGCGCCCGGCCATGACCACGGCAGGCTTGTCGGCACCGTCGGCGTGACGGCCGCACGGCCTGCCCAGGAAAGCACCACCCCGGTGCCCTCGGGCTCCGGTGAAAGATGCACGGCAGCACGCGGGAAGACGAAGTTCTGCGTACGGTCCGACCCCGCGGCCTTCCGCGACGACGACCGGATGTCGACCCGCGACGCCGCGACCTGCGCGGTGACCGGACCGGTGGAGATGCGGTACCACCGGTTCGGGTCGTGCCTCAAGACGGCGGTCACCGGGACGCTGGTCAACGACAAGGGCGCGGTGATCGGGACCGGCACGCTGAGCATGGTGCACAGCATCACGCTCAGCGCGACCTCGTCGGCGTTCGAGGAGCAGACCACCGTGACGCTGTCCAATGTCACCGGTCAGGTCACCCAGGTCGCGGTCAGCCTCACCGCTTCGTGTACGGCGGGCTGCGTCATGACGAAGGCGTCGCCGTGGACGGGGGCGAAACTGCTCAGCCGTGGGCAGTCGGCGTCCGGCACGGTGAACTACAGCGAGACCCTCGCGAAGGGCGCCGTGGCGAACACCCGCACGAAGTACGACGCGTACGTCACGGTGCCCAATGCCGTTCCCGCCCAGCCGAACGTGTCGTGGGACGGAGTCATCGACATCCGGTGCGACAACGCGGTCGGCAACTTCGCGGGCTGCGTCTATCCGGGTGCACGGCCGGACCTGGAGGTGTCGCTCAGCCTGTACGGGGCAGCCGCCGTCACCTACTACTGGGCGCAGGTCGCGCTGCCGGACGGCTGGGGCGCCGAGACACCGTTGCGCCGGCTCGCGAGCGACTCGCTGGCGGAGGCCAACCGGCGCAGCACCTGTGACTCCAGTTTCGTGCCGTTCCCGGACGAGATCGTGGTCGACGACTCGTGCGACGAGTATCCGTTCGCCAAGACCTACGAGGGTGGCACCCCCGGCGGCCTGTGCGCCGACATCGTGCCGCTGTTCGAGGACGGGCAGTGGCAGATCTACGAGGCCAACCCCAACAAGCCGGTCACCGGGACGGAGAAGTGCGTACGCGGGCACGTGCCGCTGGGCGAGAACGAGGGCGCCGGCGGCGAGCTGGGCCGATTCACCCAGGCGCAGCGGGTCCTCGATCTGGACCCGTACACGGTGACCGTCGTCAACTGACGAACAGCGCCGATACGCTACCGAAATGGACATCGAGCGATGGGCGTGGGCGGGGCAGGAGCGCTATCCGGGCTTCTGCCTCTCCTTCGTCCGGGATCGTGAACCGGCGGCGGTGGCCGCCGCGCTGGGGGCCGGGTCGACGGCCGTGATGACCCTGGCCGAGGCTGAGCAGGCCCATCCGATCAGCGAGCGGGGGGCGCTGCTCCGCCTCGGGGATCGCGGGCCTTGGACGTTCTGCTTCGAGGACCGTGCGCCCATCGCCAATCGCGCACCCGCGATCGCGCGGCTGTCGCAGGACACGCGTCTTCTGCAGGTCACCAAGAGCGGCGACGGCATGGTCATCGTGCGCGACGTCGTGGACGGCCGGAAGGTCGAGATGTTCGAGCCCGGCACGGCCCCCCGCGCCGGGGCAAGCCTGCACCCCCGGATCGCGGCGCTCGCCGGCAAGCATCCCGCGATCGTTGCGGCGCTGGCCGTGGTGGGCGACGAAGCCGGCGTCGACCTGGACCGGGACACCCTCGAGGGCCCTCTCGCCACCGCCTGGAGCACCCTGAACGAGCCGGCCGTCCGCCGCTAGCCGCTGCACCCCGCGGACATCGTTCTCCTCCTTGCCGTTCGGTCAAGAGAGCCCCGGTTCGTGGGAGTGACGTGTGTACTGGGGGAGGGGCATGATGACACCGCCGGGGGCGAGGAGGTGGGCCGGTGACGGCGGACGCCGGGACGCTGCCGGGGGCGGAACTCCTGGCGATGCTGGACGCCGACCCGCAGGGCTGGGTGCTGGCCCGGGCCGTCCGTGAGCACGGCCGGATCGTCGACTTCGAGATCGTCTACATCAACGAGGCGGGCTGCCGCCTGTCCGGCCGGCCGCGCGAGGAGTTGATCGGCGGCCGCTACCGCCGGCTCTGGCCGGAGACCGTCCACGATGGCACCCTCCCCCTGTACTGCGAGGTGGTGGAGACCCGGCGGCCGGCCACCCACACCGTCTATCACGACCGGCACAGCGTCTCCGGGCATTTCGAGCTCCGGGTCGCACCGTACGGCGACGGCATCGGCGTCCGCTTCGTCGACCTGCGCCAGGTCACCGTGACCCCGCCGTCCGCCGCCGGGACCCGGCTCTACGAGGTGCTCGACGCCGCCTTCGACGGCTTCACGCTGCTGCGGGCGGTCCGGGACGACGCCGGCACGATCGTCGACTTCGTCTGCGAGTACGTCAACCAGCTCGGCGCCAAGCTCGCCGGCCACGCCGTGCAGGACGTCATCGGCCGGCCGCTCAGCGTCGTCTCGCCGGAGAGCTGGGACAACGGCCTCATCGATCGCTACCGCGGCGTGGTGACCGGCGGTGAGCCGTGGCGCGAGCAGATGGCGTACCCCGAGGTCGGCCAGGTGTGGGAGCTCAGCATCGCCCGGGCCGGCCCCGACCACATCGCCGTGTCCTTCCGCGAGATCACCAACCTGATCGACCAGCAGCGCCAGCTGACCCGCAGCGTCGCCCGGGCCGAGCAGGCCGCGGCCCGCGCGACCACCCTGCAGACCGTCACCACGGCCCTCGTGGCGGCCAGCACCACCGCCGAGGTGTACGCGGCCATCGGCTCGGTGCTGCGCCCCTCGGCCGGCGGTCAGGGCCTCGCGCTGCTGCTCCGGCACGACGACAACCTGCGCCTGCACTACCACGCCGGGTACGAGCCGGACGTCGTCGAACGCCTCCTCGTGCTGGCGATGAGCCACCCGTACCCGGCGACGGCCGTGGCGCGTACGGGCGCCCCGCAGTACCTCACCTCCCTGACCGAGTTCCGGGCCGCGCAGCCCGACCCGGCCGCAGCGGTTCCCGCGGGCGGCCGGCAGGCCTGGGCGTTCCTGCCGCTCGCGGTCGCGGGCGAGGTCCTGGGCACCCTGATCGTCGGGTACACCGAGCCGCGGACGTTCGACCCCGAGGAACGCGACACCCTGATGGTTCTGGCCGGGCTGAGCGCTCAAGCGCTACAACGGGCCCTGCTGTTCGAGGCCCGTACGTCCATGGCGGCCGCCCTGCAGCAGGCCCTGCTGCCCTCGGTCCTGCCGCAGATCCCCGGGTTGCGCCACGCCGCCCGGTACCTGCCGTGGACGCACGGCGTCGACGTCGGCGGCGACTGGTACGACGTCATCGCGCTCGGCGACGACGTCGTGGCCGTGGTGATCGGCGACGTGGCGGGGCACAGCACCGCGGCGGCCGCGACCATGGGCCAGGTGCGCAACGCCCTGCGCGCGTACGCGACCGAACGGCACACCCCCACCGCGGTCATGCACCACGCCAACCAGCTGCTGCTCGACCTGCATCTCGACGCCATCGCCACGTGCTGTTACCTCGAGCTGCACCGCCGCGAGGGCACAGTCACCGCGGTCCTCGCCGGTCACCTGCCACCGATGCTGCGCACGACCGCGGGCACGACGGTCCTCGAGTTGCGCGGCGGCCTGCCGCTGGGCGTCTCGCGCAACGCCGTCTACCAGGACACGACGTTCCTTCTGCCGTCCGAGGCGACCCTCCTGCTCTACACCGACGGGCTGGTCGAGGACCGCCGGCACCCCATCGACCAGGGCTTCGACGAGCTGCGCGCCGCCCTGCAGGCGGCTCCGAGCCTCGAGCCGGAGGCTGTGCTCGACCACGTGCTGTCCAGCCGCGTCGGGCCGCAGCCGCGCAGCGACGACGTGGCCCTGCTGTGCCTGACGAACGACACCCCGGCGGCGCTGCCCCGTACGGCCCGGCGACGGTTCCGCGGCGAGGCGATCAGCGCACCGGCCGCGCGCCGTTTCGCCGGTGACCTGCTGGCCGCGTGGCGGCAGGAGCCGGTCAGCGGCGACGCCCTGCTGCTGCTCGACGAGGTCATCACCAACGCGATCCAGCACACCGTCGGCGACGTCGTCGTGGAGCTGAGCCTGGACACCGACCTGCGCATCGCGGTCAGCGACACCAGCTATCAGGCGCCGCGCAAGCGGTCACCGGCCCCGGACAGCGAGAACGGCCGCGGCCTGCACATCATCGAGCGTCTCGCCACGGCCTGGGGAACGGACCCGCTGCCCGCCGGGGGCAAACGCGTCTGGTTCCGCCTGCCCCGCTCCGCCTAGGGCTGGGGGGTGCGACCGGGACTTTCGGCCGAGGTAACTCCCCGCTACGGACAATTCACTTCACGGCCGGGCGAACTCCGTGGCCGCTGCACCTGCCGCGTGCCAGGCTCGGACCGTGACAGGCATTCCGTCTCAGCAGACCTGGCGGTACACCGAGGAACAGACGGACGCGGGCTGGCGGTCGATGGCCCTGCTCGCCCGTTTCGTCCAGCGCGGAGGCCACCCCGCGCCGGTCACGCCGACGCTCCGGCTCGACGCCGGCGAGAAGCAGTACGGCGCCTTCCCCGCCGACGTCTCCGCGTACTTCTCGACCGATGTGGACTACTCCAGCAGCATCTTCGCCAGCGGCGGCTTCTTCTTCACCGGCAGCAGCAGGGAGGCCCGCGCCGGCTGGCGCTTCCAGGGCCGGCAGGTCGCCACGATCACGAGCCAGCGGCTGGTGCTCGGCGACGAGGACACCGAGCGGGCGTACGAGTTCCGGTCACTGATCCTCATCCAGCCCAACCCGCTGGACTGGTCGGTGAACCTCTACTTCCAGGGCGCCCAGCCGCTGATGCTGCGCGGCCCGTGGATCCCGTGGACGACCGTGGTCCTGAGCGCCGAGCTGTACGGCACGCCGTGGCCGCCCGGAGCAGTTCCGGACACCGGGATCCCAGCTCGGACCCGCTACGAGAACGCCCGCTGAGACCTCGAGCGCATCCCGGGGTGACCGGCGGGCCGTAGTCTCGCCGCCATGACCCGCATCCTGCTGATCTCCGGCAGCACCCGCGAGACGTCTCTGCACACCGCCGCCCTGCGTACGGCCGCCCGCTTCGCCCCCGCGGGGATCTCCGCCACCCTGTTCGAGGGCCTGCGGACGCTGCCGGCGTTCGTGCCGGGCGACCAGGACCCGCCGGACGTGACCGAGCTGCGCCGGCACGCCGCGGCCGCGGACGCCCTGCTGTTCAGCACCCCGCAGTACGCCGGATCGCTCCCCGGCGCGCTGAAGAACCTGCTCGACTGGTTGATCGAGGGCGGCGACCTGAACGGCAAACCCACCGCCTGGCTGTCGGTGTCACCGCCGGCGCAGGACGACGGCGCGCGTACGACCCTCGAAACGGTTCTCGACCACGGCAGGTCCCGGCTGCTGCGGGCCGCCTGCATCCGGGTGCCGCTCGGCCCGGAGGCGGCCGGCGCCGACGGCCTCGTCGCGGACCCGCGGCTGCACATGGCGCTGCTGGACATGCTCCAGGCCCTCGCCCGCATCCTCACCATCCCGCCACCGCAGGCCGCCCCGACATGGCAGGCGCAGTCGAGCCTCTACCCGATGGTGCTGCGCCGGCGCGACACCTGAGCGGTCATCACGGCGAGGAACGAGCTCACCGGCCCCGCCGACCGGTTCAGCCTCGCGATCGAGTTCGGTCGGCGCTTCGCCGCCATCGACCCACCCGCGCTGCCCGCGCCCCGGCCGCCCGCCGCGGTCGTCGACCGCCACACCGTCGCCTACTGGCGCTTCGACGCCCCGGCCAAACGGTCACCGACGGCTCGGTGGTGCGAGACCTGAGCGGCAAGAACCACAACCTTCAGGTACGGCTGCTGGCGAACAGCGCTCAGAACGTGCTGACCAGGTCGACGGACCACCACGTGGCCCAGCCCGCCCACGCCGGCCTCCGCTTCGACGGCGGCAAGAACCCCGGCCGCGGCGCCATCCTGCACATCGCCCCGGACGCCGCCCTCAACAGCATGCGGTTCGAGAACGGCTACACCATCGAGGCGTTCCTCAAGCTGCCCGACCCGTTCGAGGGCGACCACGCCTGGATGGGCGTGCTGAGCTGGGAGGGCTGCAGCGGGGACGCCGGCAAGTCCAGTGGCTGGTCCCCGCTCGAACCCACCTGCAGCCTGAACGTCTCCCCGGAACGCTTCCTGCTGGATCGGTGACGTCCGCATCACCGCTCGCGCGCTGTCGACGAAGCAGTTCATGAGCGCCTGACCCCGCCGGGCCGTACTGTCGGGGCATGCCCTCCTCCCTGACGGCGGCCCTCCCCCACCTCGACTTCGTCACCGACGCGGACGTCCTCGCGTCCCTCAGCCACGACGACGCCGAATGGGCCCCCGTCGGCGCGCCGGCCGCCGCGGCGCGTCCGCGCACGACCGAGGAGGTCCAGGCGATCGTCGCGGAGTGCGCCGCCCGAGGCATTCCCGTCGTCCCCCGCGGCGCCGGCACGGGCCTCTCCGGGGGAGCGAACGCCGTCGACGGCTGCGTGGTCCTCGATCTGTCCAAGATGAACCGGATCCTCGAGATCGACGCCGAGAACATGATCGCGGTGGTCCAGCCCGGCGTGGTCAACGACGACCTCAAGGCGGCCGTGGCCGAGCACGGCCTCTGGTACCCGCCGGACCCGGCCAGCGCGCCCTGGTCGACGATCGGCGGCAACGTGGCCACGAACGCCGGCGGCCTCTGCTGCCTCAAGTACGGCGTCACCCGCGACTACGTGCTCGCGTTGCAGGCCGTCGTGGGCGGCCCGGCCGGCGAATACGGTACGGCGGTCCGCGTCGGCCACCGCACCACCAAGGGCGTGGCCGGCTACGACCTCGTCGGACTGCTCGTCGGCTCCGAAGGAACGCTCGGCGTCGTCACCGAGATCACCCTGCGCCTGCGCCCGGCCCGCGCCGGCACCCCCCGTACGGTCGTCGGAGCCTTCCCCAGCGTCGTGGCCGCCGGCGACGCCGTGGCCGCGGCCACCCGCCGGGGTCTGCTGCCCACCGCCCTGGAGCTGCTCGACCGGGCCTGCCTGCAGGCGGTCGAGGACTGGAAACACCTGGGCCTGTCGGCGACGGCGGAGGCCCTCCTGCTCGCCCAGATCGACACCCCGGGCGCAGCCGGCGACCACGAAGCCGCAACCCTGGCCACCGTCTTCCGCGACGCGGGCGCCGAATGGGCGGAACAGTCCACCGACGACTTCGAAGCCGAGGCCCTGTTCGCGGCCAGACGGCTCGCCTACCCCGCGATGGAACGACTCGGCCCGGTCCTCACGGAGGACGTCTGCGTTCCCCGCTCCAAAGTCCCCCACATGCTCGCCCGCATCGAACAGATCGCCACCCACCACGGGCTGGCCATCGCAACGATCGCCCACGCCGGCGACGGCAACCTCCACCCCCTGATCCGCACCCCACCGAACGACGACGGAGCCCGTACGGCAGCCCAGTCGGCGTTCGACGAGATCCTCACCGAGGCGATCGCCCTGGGCGGCACGGTCACCGGCGAACACGGGGTGGGCCTGTTGAAGCGGGGCGGTATGCGTCAGGAGCAGGAACCGGCGGTCCTCGCCATGCAGCAGGCCCTCAAGCACACCCTGGACCCGCTGAACCTTTTCAACCCCGGCAAAGTAACCGGAACCCCCGACACCTGACGGGGCCTCGCGTCAGTCCCGGGTCACACTGAGCTCGGACACCCCGCCGGCGGCATCGATGTCGTACCGGTCCGTCGCCGTCTCCCAGCCCAGCGGCGCAAAAACCGTCCCACCGGCCACCCCGGAATGCGTCACGCCGTCGATGGTCACATTGCCCGCACCGTTCCGAGCTGCCACCCGCACCGGCCCCGTACCCGCCACGTGCACCACCATCTTGCTGGCCCCGCCGGTCATCGTGACCATCTGCGTCCCGGCAGCAGCGGGAAGCGAAACCTCGGCCCGGCTCGTACCCCCGACGAGCTCGACATCCCCACCGCGCAACCCGCCGGTGAGATCGACGCTCTCGGCACTCGCCCCGCCGGCCAGCCGAACCCGCCACCGTACGTCCCGAGCCAACCGAACAGTCACCTCAGCGGGCCCGGCCTGCCCACTGTCCCGCAGCCCAGCCACCACACTGTCCCCGTCAACCCGTACGGCCGGCACAACCTTCGACTCCGCCGGCGTGGCCACATGGAACAGCGGCCCGCCAAGGTCCGCAACGCTGACCCGAACGACGTCCGCCCCGTCCACCAGCTCGAACACAGCGTCCCGTACGCCGTACCCGTCCCCACCCCGAACAACATGGTCGAGCTCACTCGGGCCGGACCGCGCAGGCGTGGGAGCAACACCGTCCCCGGGCAGCACATACCCAGGACGATGAGCCGGATTGTGGTCCCGTCCACCGTCGTCGGCCATGGAACACCCGCCCACCACGAGGACAGCGACCAACGCCGCCACCCGCAGTACCCGGACATCCATGCCCGCCCATTACCCGCCCCCACAACGCCCTACACGACACGCACCGCCGCACCCAAGCCGCCCACCCGAGGCCCCCAGCGGGCCCCAGCGGGCCCCAAACTGTCCCAGGCGGCCGTGCCCGTCACCGCCGGCACGGGCGCGCGATCCCGTCGCGAATCTGGTCCTCCCCCGAAACGCAAAAGTGGCCGGTCCCGTCACCGGGCCGGCCACAAACAAACATCGCGCGTATATAGCAGTAACGCCCGCCCGAACCGAAGTTCGGGCGGGCGTCACCTCACGTTGAGTCCGGCGGCGTCCTACTCTCCCACACCCTCCCGAGTGCAGTACCATCGGCGCTGGAGGGCTTAGCTTCCGGGTTCGGAATGAGACCGGGCGTTTCCCCTCCGCTATAACCACCGAAACACCTATCAGCGGCACAACCAACACTCCAAGCCCACACCAGCCCGCCATACCTGCCGGGCCCGTCGATGTGGGGGGTGGTTGTTTGCTGTGAATCACACAGTGGACGCATATCGAGCATAAAGTTTAATATGGTTAAGCCCTCGGCCTATTAGTACCGGTCGACTGAACCAGTTACCTGGCTTACATCTCCGGCCTATCAACCCAGTCGTCTAGCTGGGAGCCTT
>NZ_JBFAQM010000020.1:0-150748 GCF_040677315.1 Actinoplanes sp. NPDC049316
TCCAACCAGACAATCAAGCCCGGCCGGGGTAAATCATCAATTGGCACTGGCTTATCAAGCACCCTGTTGAGTTCTCAAAGAACAACCACACACCGTCTACCAACCGCAGTTCTTGCGGCCCGTTTCCGGGGCACTTGCTCAACTTTACTCGCGCTCTTTCCGGCCGTCAAATCCGGGGTTTTCCCGGTTTGGCGAAACGTATTTCGCGCAAGCTCCCCGTTCTTTCTCTTCAGATCGAGGCCGCACACGACCTTACCCGAAGCGATTTCCTGGGGTTTGGCAGGCCGTCCGCTTCTGCGTCCGTTTCCCTGCCGGCTCGAAGAACTTTACCCGGTCGGCCTCGCGGTTCCAAATCGGCCCCCCGGAAGGGGTCTGGCCCGCACCGCCCGGTCCAACCCCGCGGCGATCGTTCACCGTCAGAGCTGGGTTCTTCCCACCCGCGGAGGAGTCTCGAGCGATCCTCGATCGTCGTGATCCGTCCCGCGGGCAGGAAGAAAGTTACGTCGTAGGGCCGTGTGGCCGCAAATCCGCCGGAGTTGACCTGCGTCACACCCGTTCGATGCCGGCGAAAGTGCGCTTGCCCTTGCGGAGCACGAGGAACCGCCCCTGCAACAGCGCCGTCTCGGGGACGGTCGCCTCGGGGTCGGTGACGCGCTCGTTGTTCACGTACGCACCACCCTCGGCGATCGTCCGGCGGGCCTCTCCCCCGCTCTTCACCAGCCCTGCCTGCTGCAGCAGCGCGGTCACGGGCGGGAGCTCACCGCGTACCTCGATCAGGCCGGCCTCGGACAACGCGGCCCGCAGCGTGTCCGCCGAGAGCTCTGCCAGGGATCCTCGGCCGAACAACGCCTGGCTTGCCGTGACCGCCTGCTCGGCTTCTTCCTCGCCGTGCACGAGCGCGGTGATCTCGTAGGCGAGCTCGCGCTGGGCGAGCCGGGCCTGGGGCCGCTCCGCGGTGGCCTTCTCCAGCTCCTCGATCTCCTCGCGGGACTTGAAGCTGAAGTAGCGCAGGTAGTTGGAGACGTCACGGTCATCCGCGTTGACCCAGAACTGGTAGAACGCGTACGGCGAGGTCATGGTGGGGTCGAGCCAGGTGGCGCCGCCGGCGGTCTTGCCGAACTTCGTGCCGTCGGCCTTGAGGACCAGCGGAGTCGTGAAGGCGTGCACGGGGCCACCGCCGCGACGGCGCACGAAGTCGACACCGGCCGTGATGTTCCCCCATTGGTCGGATCCGCCGAACTGCAGTGAGCATGCGTGGCGCTGATGCAGCTCGTAGAAGTCGTTGGCCTGCAGCAGCTGGTAGCTGAACTCCGTGAAGCTGATGCCGCTCTCGAGACGGTTGCGCACGACGTCGCGGGCGAGCATCTTGTTGACCGGGAAGTGCTTGCCGACGTCTCGGAGGAAGTCGATCACGGACAGCTCGCCGGTCCAGTCGAGGTTGTTCACCAGGGTCGCACCGTTGGCGCCTTCGTAGTCGACGAACGGCGCGAGCTGGTCGCGGATGCGCAGCACCCAGCCCGCCGTCACCTCTCGGGGGTTGAGCTGCCGCTCGGACGACCGGCCGCCCGGGTCACCGATCTGCCCCGTGGCGCCACCCACCAGCAGCAACGGCTTGTGGCCGGCGAGCTGGAGGCGACGGGCGGTGACGACCTGCATCAGGTTGCCGACGTGCAGCGACGGCGCGGTCGGGTCGAAGCCCACGTAGAACGTGATCGAACCGCCGTCGAGATGCTTTCGCAGCTCATCGGGGTCGGTCGAGTCCTGGATCAGTCCGCGCCACTGCATGTCGTCAACGAGAGTCACGCACCGATTGTCCTGCATACCGAGGGCCGGGACACACCGGGATTCCGACGATCTGCTTACGGTCCGTCTCCGGGGCCAGGTTCGGGGTGCTTTCGTCGTACGCAAGTGCCAGGCTGGCCCCATGAGTCGCCTGGGATCCGCCGAACCCCCCGTCGAGCTGTCGAAGAAGAAGGCCGCCGCCAAGCTGGAAGAAGCCCAGCAACGGCTGCTCAGGCTACGTCTGCTCCTGGGTGGTCAGATCGGCGAGAAGAAGATCGGTCCGCCGTTGTGCGTGGTCTTCGAGGGCTGGGACGCCTCCGGCAAGGGCGGCGCGATCAAGCGCCTGGTCAGCCCGCTCGACCCCCGCCACGTGCGGGTCTCCCAGTTCGCCGCGCCCACCTATGACGAGAAGAGACACCACTTCCTGTGGCGCTTCTGGCCCAAGCTGCCGGGCTGGGGCGGCATGGCGGTCTTCGACCGGTCCTGGTACGGCCGGGTGCTGGTCGAGCGGGTGGAGGAGTTCGCGACCAAGGAGCAGTGGCGCCGGGCGTACGAGGAGATCGTGGAATTCGAACGCACCCTGACGGCCGAGGGCATGGTCATGGTCAAGTTCTGGATGCACGTCTCGCCGGAGGAGCAGTTGCGGCGCTTCGAGAGCCGTGCCAACGACCCGCTCCGGACGTGGAAGCTGACGGAGGAGGACTGGCGCAACCGGGAGAAGCGGCCGGCGTACGAGGCAGCGGTCGAGGAGATGCTCAAACGGACCAGCCATGAACGGGCGCCATGGCATGTCGTGCCGAGCGACAGCAAGCACTACGCGCGGCTCGCGGTCGTCGAGACCGTGTGCGACTCGATCGAGGCGGAGCTGCAACGGCGCGGCTGGGACCTGGACGCGCCGACGGAGACGGCCACCGGGCTGCAGACCGCCCACGAGTAGTCGGACGGTCAGCGGGAGGTCGAGTCGGCGCTGGGGACGTACGGCGGAAGGTTGAGGGCTTTGCGGATCTGTTGCTGGACCTCGTCCGGGCCCGGGCGGGCGTCGATGTCGTGGACGACCTCTTTGCGGCCGAAGAGCTCGAGCACCGGGCGGGTCTTCTCGTGATAGTCGCGCAGGCGTGCGGTGAGGGCCTCGGGTGTGTCGTCCTCGCGGACGACGAGTTCGGTGCCGCAGATCTCGCACCGGCCCTCGACCTCGGGACGGTCCGCGATGAGGTTGTAGTCCATGCCGCAGCCGGGGCAGAGCCGCCGGGCGAGCACGCGCCGGCGTACCTCGTCGTCGGGGAGTTCGAGGTGGATGACGCCGTCGATGTCGAAGCTCTCCATGAAGAACTCCGCCTGGCGGCCGTTGCGCGGGAAGCCGTCGATGATGAAGCCGAAGTTCCAGTCGTGATCATCGAGGCGGTTGCGGACCACGGATTCGACCAGGTCGTCGCTGATCAGCTCGCCGGCGCTCATGGCGCGGCGAACCTGGGCGCCGAGTTTGGTGTGGTTCTGCACGTGCGAGCGGAAGATGTCGCCGACGCTGATGTGGACGAGGTCGAGGTCGGCGGCGAGCAGCTGGCTCTGCGTACCCTTTCCGCTGCCCTGCACGCCCATGATCACGTACTTGCGCATGGTGTCGTCCCCTCTCAGGCCGCGGCGCCGATGCGCAGCGGGCCCGGCGCCTGGCGTCCGTCGAGCCTTGTCGGGTCGATGCTCCACCCTTGCGCCACGCGAAGCACGTCTTGTTCGGAGACGAGCACCGCGGGGGCATCCTCGCCGATGCCACCTTCCCCGCCGTCATCGAGGAGCCGGGTCAACTCGTCGTCGAGCGACGCGAGCATCGACTCGTCGAGAGGCGCCGCAAGATCGGCATTCTCCTCGTCGAGGGGTGCCCCGGCATCGGTGTCGTCATCGTCGATCCGGTACGTCGCCGGCAGGCCGGTGGCGAGCTCGACCTCGTCCGGGTCGCCGTACCAGGAGGTGACGTCGCCCGTCTGTCCTACGTATCCGAAGGCGCGGAGGAGGGTGCCGTCGGCGGCGCGTTGCCAGCGGTGCGTCTCGGTCACCCGGTGGGTGACGAAGAACTGGACCTCGGTCTGCAGCCGCTTCGACAGGTCGGTCAGGTCGACGCTCGTGTCCGGGCGCAGGAGGAAACGACCTACGGCGAGGACCCATGTCGAGCCGTTCGCCCCGGGGAGGGGCGGGGTGACAGCGACCCGGTCGTCGGTCAGATGCGCGAGGTCTATGCCGTCCCGCCAAGGCACGTCGCCGAGGTCGCGCAGGCCGAGTACGGCCAGGACCTCGGCGGGGTCACCGTCGCGTACGGCCAGCCATGCCTGCTTGCCGCCGAAACCGACCATTACGTCCCTGTCCATGGTGCCCACGGTAGTGCCCAACCTTTGCGCGGCGCTCGTTATGCCCTGCCGGTTGCGGGCCAGGGCTCGTCGGCTCGGCTTTCGAGGAGGTGAGCGACCGGGAGGTGAGCGACCGGGAGGTGAGCGACCGGGAGGTGAGCGACCGGGAGGTGAGTGACCGGCCGATACGCGCCGGGGACGTCGTCGAGCGAGCGCCTCATGCCCAGCCGTAGTCGCGGCGCAGCGCGTCCGCCACCTGGTCGAAGCGGCCGCGGTCCAGGACTGCTCCTTCGCGGCGGATGCCGTCCTCGTCGACCTCCAGGACGCGGTCGAGGCGGATCCAGCTGGGGCGGGACTCGCGGTCCCAGGCGCCCGGGCCGAGGGCCAGCCAGTTGCGTTGGCCGTCGCGTTCGCTCTGGCTGGAGAGCATCAGGCCGAGGAGCGTACGGCCGTCGCGGCCCACGACGAGCACGGGGCGGTCCTTGCCCTGGGTGGGGTCGTCCTCGTACTCGACCCAGGTCCAGACGACTTCGCCCGGGTCGGCGTCGCCGTCGAGGTTGGGGCTGTACTCCAGGCGGCGGCCGCGGCGGGCGGTGGGAACGTGGCGCGGGGCCGGGTGGGTGGTGGCGCCGCTCGGGCCCGAGCGGGTGGTGGTGCCGTGCGGGCCGGGGTGGGTGGTGGCGCCGCGCGAGGCCGTGCCGTCGGCGGCGGTCTCGCGCGAGGCGGTGCCGAGGGACGCTGTGCCCTGCGGAGTGCGGGTGCGGCCGCCGCCGAGGCGGCGGAGCGTGTCGGCGATGCCGTTGAGGAGTCTGCTCACGCCCGGCACTGTAACCAGTTCCGTTTCAGGCCGCGCGGGGCGCGGGGCGCGGCACCCGGGGCGCGGGCCGCGGGGCGCGGGCCGCGGGCCGCGGGCCGCGGGGCGCGGGAAGGGCGAGGCGGGTGCGGAGCGCACACGCGCCGGCGTCAGCAGCGCGAACGGCGCGAGCCGCAGGAGCGGGCGAGGAAAAGCGAGCCACAGGAGCGGGAGAAAAGCGAGCCACAGGAGCGGGCGAGGAAATGCGCGGCACGTGCAGGATGGACGCGGGCCGACGGCAGCGGCCGTGTTCTGTTCCAGCTGCTCGATCCCGGGCGGGATGCGTCACTCCACCGGGCGGTACGCGACCTCCGGCAGCAGCAGCTTCGCCCACGACGGCTGCCATTCCGCCGATCGCTCGTCGATCTCCGCCCTCAGGTTGGTCCGCCACGGGCCTGATCGTCCGTTGTCCTCCCACCACGGCGGCCAGGAGTCGTAGCGGCGTTCCACCTCCGCGCCCGTTGCCGTTGTTTCGACTCGGAGGAAGAGCCAGCGGCCGTGGGTGGTGTCTGCTTCTGCTTCTCTGAGCCGGCGGATCAGGGTGCTCAGGTGGCGGAAGGCTTCGAAGTTTCCTTCCTCCGGGTTCTCGGCCGGTGGGTGGTCGCCGTCGCGGGCGGACACGCTGGTGCCGTCGGCGTACGCCAGGAGGGAGCAGCGGCCGTCGCCTGCTGGGGAGCGGCCTCGGAGCCATGTGATGAGCGCGCCCAGTTCACCGGTGGGGATCGGGGTGGGGCGGTCGCGTTCGGGTTCGTCGTGCATCGCCGACCAGATGAGGCGGTCGTGTTCTGTTTCGCTGAGCTTGCGGACCGTACGGCGGGGTGGGCGGGTGCCTTGCGGTGCTTGCGGTGCGGTGGTGCCGGGGAGCAGGCCCGCGCGTTTCGCGACTGCGAGGCCGGCGTACGCGTCGAAGGTCGGTAGCGGTTCCAGAAGTTCGTTCAGGGCTTCGGGGGTGAAGTCGTGGAGGAGGCGCTCCGCGGCCGCCGCTACGCGGGTGCGTTCGGCGGGCGTGTCCACCGCGTGGTGGCCCCATTCGAAGACGATGTCGATGAGTTCGGCGTGGGCTGCCTGATCGGTCAGGACCGGGCCTGCCGTCTGGGTCAGGCCGTCGTCGACGCCTTCGGGGTACGCGGCTCGGGTCCAGCGGCCGTCGGCGTACCAGAGGGCGTAGCCGAGCTGGTCCTGAGCGGCGTGGTCGACGAGGGTTTCCCACGGCAGCCAGGCGGGCGCGTCGGCGAGCAGGTCGATCGGGGGCTCCGCCTCGAGGGTGGCGCTGTATTCGTGGTCGAAGCCGTACAGGACCGCTCGGCCGCCCTCGACGAGCGTGAGGTGCGCCCAGTTGCCGCCGCCGTCGTCGTGGTGGGCTCCCGGCTCACCCACCGTCCAGGTGTCGTCGACGCCGATGGCGGTGAGCGCGGCGGACAGGGTGGCCCAGCGTTGCCACATCCGGCCGGGTGGGGGTAGGTCTGGTGCGACAGTCACCCGGGCAGGCTATTGCCTCTTGAGGTCGGCGATGAACGCCTGCCACGTGTCGCGGGGGAAGATCAGGACCGGACCGCCCGGGTCCTTGCTGTCGCGGACCGCCACGATGCCGGGCAGGTTGTCGGCGACCTCGACGCAGTCGCCGCCGTTGCTGCCGCTGCGGGTGCTCTTGTGCCATCGGGCACCGGTCAGGTCAGCCATCGCTCTCCTTGATGATCGTGCCGATGAGGTCGTCGGAGGCCCGCCGGTCGAGGGCGGCTCGGTCGAGCTCTTGCCAGATGCCGCTGTAAGTCTCCACTTCACCGGGCTTGTCGAGGTAGAGGGCGCCGGTCAGATTCTCGCTGTAGATGGTCGTCGGTTCGGGCGCCGCCGTCCCGACTGTCGGGAAGTCGAGGATGGTGAACGAACCGGCGCTGGACGCGCTGTGCGGGCCCGCCGAGAACGGGAGGACCCGCACGCTGACGCCGGGGCGCTGCGAGATGTTGACCAGGTGCGCGAGCTGTTTCTGCATGCCGAGCGTGTCGGCGATCGTACGGCGCAGGACGCCCTCGTCGACGATGACGTCGAGGATCGGCGGCCGGGGGCTGTGCCGGCGGAGCAGTTCCTGGCGTTCCAGGCGTACGGTCACCGCGTTCTGCACGCCCGCCTCGTCGAGGTCGGTGCGTTTACGGAAGACCCATTCGGCGTACTCGCGGTTCTGCAGCAGGCCGGGAATGACGCTGGGGGCGTAGTGCCGCAGGCGCTGCGCCGCCGTCTCCATGCCGACGTACAGCTCGAACCAGCCGGGGACGACGTCGCCGTACGCGTGCCACCAGCCCTTGGACTTGGATTCGCGGGCGAGGCCGACGAGCACCTCGGTGATCTGGGCGTCGGCGCCGTACACCGAGCACATGGCCAGGACGTCGTGTTTGCGCAGCGACACCTCGCCGTTCTCGATGCGGTACATCCGCGCGCGGGAGAACTCGAGTTCCTCGGCGGCGGCCATCAGCGAGATGCCGGCGCGCTCGCGCAGTTGCCGCATGAGCCGGCCCACCTGCCGCCGTGGGACGGTGGAGCCTGTCTCCGTGGTCACGACCTGCGCCTCCAGGTGTCGGGAACATTGCAGTTGTGCCGAACGAGACAGTGAGATGCGTGAATCCGGGATTCTCGCTTCCAGCCATTGATGCCTGAGATTAGGTCAAGCACGCTCCTGTGTGTATCCCCTTCATTGCTGAACGTGATGACAAACCGGGGCGGAGAGGACGCGTGATGGCGGAGATCCCGCATGCGGACGAGCCGACGCCGATGGCGCCGGTGCATCAGCGGGTGCGGCGCGCCTTCTGGCGTACCCGATGCTCCTGCGGGTTGAGCTGGCCCTGCCCCGACCGGGAGTGGGACGAGCGGCCCATCCCCGACGGCGACGCCGTCCCCGCGCGGACCGCCGCAGGAAAGCCGGCCGGCCCCGCCGCAACGCAGGCCGGCCCCGCCGCAACGCAGGCCGGCCCCGCCGCAACGCCAGCCGGCCCAGCCCCAACGCCAGCCGGCCCAGCCGCAACGCCGGCCGCGCAGGCCGCAACGCCGGCGGGCGTCGCCGGGGTCCCGGCGCCCCGGGGCGGCCGCTGATGCTCGTTCCGCGGACCGACCATCTGCCGGCCCGCCCGTCCTGGGACTGCGTGGTGTGTGAGCGCTCGTGGCCGTGCGCGAACGCCAAGGAGGACCTGATGGCGCAGTACTGCCGCTTCCCCTCCGGCCTGGCCATCTACATGGCCTCGACGATGTACGACGCGGTGGAGGACCTCACCGCGCTGGGCGAATCCGCCCCGGCCGACCTGTACGAGCGATTCCTGGCGTGGGTGGAGTGAGCGGTCAGGGCAGGGTCAACGCCATGCCGGCCGAGGGCGGCGCGGTCTCGGTGAAGCCGTGGCGGGCGTACAGGGCGCTGCCGGGCCGGCCGGCGACGAGGTGCACCGACGCGCCCGGCGGGGCCTTGCGGCGGATGCGCTCCAGCAGCACCGTGAGGATCGCGTCGCCGAGGCCGCGGCGGCGGTGGTCCGCGAGCACGGCGAGATCCACGACGGCGAAGTACCAGCCGCCGTCGCCGACGACCCGGCCCATGCCCGCCGTGAGGCCGCTCGATTCGTGCAGGACGTGGCAGGCGTACCAGCTGCCGGCCAGGGCGGCGACCGCCTGCGCGCGCGACTTCGGCGCCAGGCCGGCCTCGCGGCGCAGCGCCAGGTACTCGTCGGCGGGCGGTGGCCCGTCGAGCAGGCGGTAACCCTCCGGCAGGTCGGCCACGTCAGCTCCTCGGTGAGATCAGCCCCGTCTCGTACGCGAGTATGACGAGTTGCGCCCGGTCGCGCGCCTGCAGTTTGCTCAGCAGCCGGCCGATGTGGGTCTTCACCGTCCCGGGGCTGACGTGCAGCTCGGCCGCGAGCTCGGCGTTGGAGCGGCCACGGGCGATGAGGGTGAGCACCTCGCGTTCGCGCTCCGTGAGGGCGGCCGGGAGTCCGCCGGGTGCGGTGGCCGGGGACCCGGGCCGCGCGACGAACTCGGTGATGAGGCGGCGGGTGACGGTCGGTGACAGCAGCGCCTCGCCGGCCGCCACGACGCGGATGGCGCCGAGCAGGTCGGCGGCGCTGGTGTCCTTGACGAGGAAGCCGCTGGCCCCGGCGCGCAGCGCGGCGTACACGTACTCGTCGAGGTCGAATGTGGTCAGGATGAGCACGCGGACGCCCGCCGTGGCGGGATCCCGGCAGATGCGGCGGGTCGCCTCGATGCCGTCGGTGTGCGGCATGCGGACGTCCATGAGCACCACGTCGGGGCGCTCGCGACGGCACAGGTCGACGGCGGCGGCGCCGGTCGCCGCCTCGCCCGCGACGGCGAAGCCCGGGCTGTTCTGCAGCAGCAGCCGGAAGCTGTCGCGCAACAGGGCGTGGTCGTCGGCCAGGGCGACGCGGATGACGCTCACGGGTACGGGATCCTCGCCTCGACCGCGAAGCCGCCGCCCGGGCGGGGACCGGCGAGCGTGCTGCCGCCGTACAGCTGGACCCGCTCGCGGATGCCCGCCAGGCCGAGCCCGCCGCCGGAGGGTGTGCCACCGCGCCCGTCGTCGGTGACGGCCACGCGCAGCTCACCGTCCGCGGCCTCGACCACCACCCGGCAGTGCCCGGCGCCGGAGTGCCGGAGCACGTTCGTCAGCGCCTCCTGCACGATGCGGTACACCCCCAGGCCCAGGGCCGGGGGCAGCTCGCCGACACCGTCGACGGTCAGGCTCGTCTCGACGCCGGCGGCCCGGGCCTCGGTCACGAGCTGCGGCACCTCTGCGAGGCCGGCCGCGGGCGCGAGTTCGGCCGGGACGTCCTCCGGGGTCCGCAGCGCCCCGAGGGAGCGCCGGATGTCGGCCATCGCCGTCCGGCTGGTCCGCTCGATGACCGTGAGCGCCTCGCGTGCCTCCTCCGGCCGCGAGCCGGCGAGGTGGTTGGCGACCGTGGCCTTGACCGAGATGACGCTCATGCTGTGGCCGATGATGTCGTGCAGCTCGCGCGCGATGCGCAGCCGCTCGTCGAGGACCGCCGCGCGGGCCAGGTCGGCGGAGATCCCCCGCCGCCACCGCACCAGCACGCCGGTCGTCCAGCAGGCGACCAGCACGATGAGGGCGGCGGCCAGCTCGCCGGGGAACCACAGCGGGACCTCCGCCGCCGTGACCGGCGGCGGCTCCGGCAGGCGTACGGCGTAGAAGAGCCGGATGGCGCCCGCCACCACGAGCAGCGTGAGCGCGAGGGCGGGGACCGACCGGGCCGGCCGTTCGCGGGAGCCGACCGTGTAGAGGGCGAGCGCCGCGGGGGTGAAGGTGGCCGCCAGCACGCCGGCGCCGGCGACGCCCAGCACCATCGCGCCCGCTCCGGCGGCCGCGACCCAGGCCAGCGCGGCGAGCGGCCACCGGCGGCGGACGATCACGGGTACGGCGACCAGCACCGCGGCCAGCCACACGGCCCACACCGGGCCCGGATAGGGCGGGCCGGGCGGGTCGCTCGTCGCGTACGCCACGAACAGCAGCAGCGCCACGGCCCACGCCGCATCGAGAAACACTCCTGCACGGTATCGGCGTACCGCGCCGCCGTCGTCGGACCAAGGTCGTACGCCGCGCCGCGAGAAGCGGCCCACGTGGAGGGTTGAACGGGCAACGGATCTTAGGTCTTCGTGTGTCGATCCTTAAGGGCTCCTGAGGTACGGCCCGCGGCGCCCGCCCGGCGGCCATAGTCGGTGGGCGCCGCACCCGCGGCCGCCGTGCCGTGCCTGTGCCGCGGCCGTCCGGCGAGTGTTCCGAGGTGACCGAGTCCGTGTCCAAGTCCGCTGCTAACCAGGTCCGGTACACGCTGGCGGCGGGAGCCACCGCCGTCGTGATCGGCATCGGGTTCACGGTCGTCGGGCTCGACCGGCACTCCTCCTCCGGCGCCCCGGCGAACCGGGCCGCCGCCGACGCGGCGCTGGTCACCCAGCCGCCCGCCGACCTCGGCGCCACGGGAACCGGGGCGGACCTGCTGCTCGACGACGCCGCCACCGCCTCCACGCCGCCGTCGGCCACACCCTCGGCGACGAGCCCTTCGCCGGCGGCCATCCCGTCGCCGAGCAGGACGACCTCGAAGCCCAAGCCGAAGCCGACGAAGCGCCGGACCACCGCGCCGGCGATCCCGACGAGGCCGAAGAACCCGCCCGCCACCAGTGGCTCGATCATCGACCAGGTGCTCGGCCACATCAACGCCGCCCGCGCGGACAAGGGGCTGGCGGCGTACTCGCTCGACTCCTCGCTGTCGAAGGCGTCGGCGCTGCACAACCAGCTGATGATCGGCGGCTGCGGGCTGTCGCACCAGTGCTCCGGTGAGGGCGGCATCGGCGACCGGTTCAGCGCGCAAGACGTGCGCTGGAGCTCGGCCGGCGAGAACATCGGCTACGGCTCGGCCGGCGGCAGCGACGCGGAGATCATCAAGGCCGCGAACGGCCTGACCGACAGCATGCTCGCCGAGGTGCCGCCGAACGACGGGCACCGCAAGAACCTGCTCAGCGACGGGTTCAAGCGCATCGGCCTGAGCGTGGTCCGCGACGGCAAGGGCATCGTGTGGATGACCCAGGACTTCGTCGGATGAGGCCCAGCGTGGGGACCGGCCGGTGACCGGGCCCAGCGGCCCCGCGCGGCGGCGACGGCGCAAGCGGCCGGAGTTCGGGCCGACCCGGCCCTTCGGCCCCAGCCGTCCGGGCGGCTGCTGCGGGCCGGTGAAGCGCCGGCGTCCGAGCGGCCCCACGCGGCCCACCAGCTGAGCCCGTCCAACCACCCCGCCACCACCCACAGAAGGACTGAAGGCCCTGTGCTTAGCTTGGTGCGGTGACGGAATCCTGGCTCGATCTGCCCGCCGACCGTGTCGACGAGGCCGCGCGGCAGCTCCTCGGGTGGCGGCTCAGCGCCAACGGCGTGACCGTACGGCTCACCGAGGTGGAGGCGTACAGCGGCCTCGGCAAGGACCCCGCCAGCCATGCGCACCGCGGGATGACCGGCCGCAACGAGGTCATGTTCGGCCCCGCCGGGAGGCTGTACGTCTACCAGATCTACGGCATGCACTTCTGCGCGAACGTCGTGTGCGGCGAGGCCGGCGTGGCCTCGGCGGTTCTGCTGCGCGCCGGTGAGGTCGTGGACGGCGTCGAGCTCGCGCGTACCCGCCGGCCCGCCGGCAAGGACCGCGACCTGGCTGCCGGACCGGCGAAGCTGATGCAGGTCCTGGCGATCGACCGCGGCGCCAACGGCACCTCGGTGATCGACGGTACGGGCCCCGCGACGCTGAGCGAGCCCGACGGCTCGGTCGGGCTGATCGAGGCGGGTCCCAGGGTGGGGGTCACCGCCGCGCACGACGTGCCGTGGCGGTTCTGGATCGCCGGGGACCCGACGGTGAGCGCGTACCGGCGGCACGTGCCGAGGAAAAAGGCGGAAGCGACCGTGCGGGGACGTACCGGCCGCTAGCGTCGGTGAGCGGTGATCTCACGACGGGTGCTCCTGCTGCTGGACGTGCTGTGCCTGGCCGGCGTCCTGTGGTGCGGCGTGCTCATCGCCGGGCTGCTGCGCGGGCAGACGCTCGTGCCGACCGGTACGGCCACCGCCGTCGCCGCCGCGCTCGTGCTGCCGGGCTTCACCGCGGGCATCGTCACGAACCGGCGGGCGCTGCGCGGTCGGCGGCCGCAGAGCTGGTTCATCCGCGAGGTGTGGGCGCCGCCGGTCGACCTGCCGCGGTGGGGCCTGGCCGCGGCCGCGGTGGTGTTCCTCGCGTTCTGGGTGGCGGGGCTCAGCGCGATCGCCGGCATCAGCCAGAACCTGCGGCCCGGCGATCCGGTCGCCCACGATCGTCAGGTACGCCACGAGCAGCGTTTCGCGCTCGGCGTGCTGGGCGGTGTGGGAACGGGCGGCACGGCGATGGCCGCGGCGACCCTGGTCCGCCGCCGTCGCACGGAAACCGTTCACCTTATTGACAAGTAGCAATATTGGCGTGCTTCTATTACTTCCATCTTGACAACGTTGTCACGTTGTCCTCATGGAAGGGACGGCACCCCCATGCTCCGTACCCTCGCCGCGTCGGTCGTCCTCGCCGCCGCAGCCTTGTCCGTACCCCAGGCGGCAGCTGCCGCCGCGGACCTGAACCTGACCCCGTACGTCAACCCGTTCATCGGCACCGACGACAGCAACTCCCCGAACCCCGTCGGCGGCGGCGCCGGCGGCAGCACCTTCCCCGGCGCCACCGTGCCGTTCGGCATGGTGCAGTTCAGCCCGGACACGCCCACCGCGTCCCCGTCGGGCTACCGCGACCGCGACCGCACCATCGAGTCGTTCAGCCTCACCCACTTCAACGGCGCCGGCTGCCCGAACAACGAGGACATCCCGATCCTGCCGGTGACCGGCGCGCTCGGCTCCTCCCCCGGCTCGGCGTGGACCAGCTACGCGTCGGCGTACACGAAGGCCAACGAGACCGCCTCCCCCGGCTACTACAAGAACCGGCTCGACAAGTACGGCGTGGACGCCGAACTGAGCGCCACCACGCGGACCGGCGCGCTGCGGCTGACGTACCCGGCGTCGACCACCGCGCGGGTGCTGATCAACGCCAGCCGCTCGGCCACCGGCGACCGCGACGGCACCGTCACGATCAGCGGCAACCGCGTCTCCGGCGAGCACACCGCCGGCGGCTTCTGCGGCGGCAGGACGTTCAAGATGTACTACTCGATCCTGTTCGACCGCACTCCCACCGGCGTCGGCACGTTCAAGGGCGGCACGGTCAGCGCCGGCTCGACGTCCACGAGCGGGACGCAGACCGGTGCGTACGTCACCTTCGACACCACGTCCAACGCGGTCGTGAACGCCACGATCGGCATCTCGTTCGTCAGCGTGGCCAACGCGCAGAACAACGCAACCGCCGAGGCCGCAGCCTTCTCGACCGTACGCACGAACGCGAACAGCGCCTGGAACACCGCGCTCAACCGGATCCAGGTCAGCGGTGGCAGCGCGACGGACCTGCAGAAGTTCTACACGGCGCTCTACCACGTGCTGCAGAACCCGAACATCGCCAGCGACACCAACGGCGAGTACCGCGGCTTCGACAACGCCGTGCACAGCGCCTCGCACCCGGTCTATCAGAACTACTCCGGCTGGGACATCTACCGTTCGTGGGCGTCGCTGGTGGCCCTGATCGCGCCGGATGTCATGAGCGACATCGTCAAGTCCATGGTGCTCGACGGCCAGCAGGGCGGGCTGCTGCCGAAGTGGTCGCACCAGAGCGTCGAGGACTTCGTGATGCCCGGTGACCCCGGCCCGATCATCGTGGGCAGCGCGTACGCGTTCGGCGTCCGCGGCTTCGACACCGCCGCCGCGCTGGCGCTGATGAAGAAGAGCGCGACCGGCGGCAGCACCCAGGGCGTCGTGCTGCGCGGCAACCAGGGCGTCTACGGCAGCAACCAGTTCATCCCCGGCAACCCGTCGGAGACCTTGGAGTACGCGTCATCCGACTTCGCCATCGCGCAGTTCGCCAAGGCGGTCGGCGACTCGGGCGCGTACGACACGTACAGCGCGCGGTCGCAGTACTGGCGCAGCCTGTTCAACGGCGAGTCGTCGTACATCCACACCCGCGACAGCGGCGGGGCGTTCAGGTGGCCGCTGAACCCGGCGCAGGAGAGCCCGTACGTCGAAGGCAACGCGGCCCAGTACACGTGGATGGTCCCGCACAACCTGGGGGCCCTGATCACGCTCATGGGCGGCCCGGAGACCGCGGTGCAGCGCCTCGACCACCACTTCACCGAGCTCAACGGCGGGCTCGTGCGGCCGTACTTCTACATCGGCAACGAGCCCGAGCACAACGTGCCGTGGACGTACAACGCGGCGCGCAAGCCGGCCGGGGCGAGCGACGCGGTCCGCCGGGTCATGGCGGAGTCCTTCACCACCGGCGCCGGCGGCCTGCCCGGCAACGACGACCTCGGCGCCACCTCCGCCTGGTACGTCTGGTCGGCGCTGGGCTTCTACCCGGTGACCCCGGGGGCGGACACCCTGGCGGTGCACGGCGGCATGTTCTCCAGCGCGCTGATCCAGCGGGGCCCGGGCGACATCACGATCACCGGCGGCAGCGCGACGAACCGCTACGTGCAGTCGCTGTCGGTCGGCGGGTCCACCACGAGCCGCAGCTGGCTCCGGTACGGCGACATCGCCGACGGCGGCACGGTGGCGTTCACGATGGGGTCGAGCCCGTCGTCCTGGGGCACCGGGGCCGGCGACGTACCGCCGAGCTTCGGTGACGGACGCGCCCAGCCGGCGCCGGAGCCCGGCCTCGGGGCGAACCTGGCCCTGGGCCGCACGGCGACCGGCTCGGCGGCCTGCAACAGCGCCGAGGCCCCGGCCAAGGCGGTGGACGCGACGATCGCGGGCAACAGCAAGTTCTGCTCGGGTACGGCCCCGCAGCAGCTGCAGGTCGATCTCGGCTCGGCGCGTACGGTCAGCTCGTTCGTCGTCAAGCACGCCGGGCTGGGCGGGGAGCAGACCGGCTGGAACACCGGCGCGTACACGATCTCGACCAGCACCGACGGCGGCAGCTGGAGCAACGCCGTCACGGTGACCGGCTCGCGGGCCAGCCGGACGTACACCCCGATCCCGGCGCGCAGCGCCCGCTACGTACGCCTGGACATCACCCAGCCGGCCAACGACGGCAACAACGCCGCCCGGATCTACGAGCTCGAGGTGTACGGCAGCAGCAGCGCCCCCACCGACCTCGCCCTGCGCCGGCCGGCCGCGGCCGACTCGTCGTGCGGGGCGGCCGAGGGCGCGGACAAGGCCTTCAACGGCAGCTGGCTCGCCGGCTGGACCGACAAGTGGTGCTCGCAGGGCGCCACGAAGTGGGTGCAGACCGACCTGGGCAGCAAGCAGCGGGTGTCCACCGTGGTGATCCGACACGCCGGCGCGGGTGGCGAATATCCGGCGTGGAACACGCGGGACTTCGACGTCCAGACCTCGGACGACGGGTCGTCCTGGACCACCCGCGCGCAGGTTCGCGGCAACACGGCGGACTCGACGTCCACGACGGTGAACGTCGATGCCCGCTATGTTCGTATAGCCGTACTGACGCCCGCTTCTGACGGCAACACGGCGGCGCGTATCTACGAGGTGCTCGTGAACTAGGGGGGCCATGGTCCCCGGGGTGGGGGTCGGGTCCCGCGACTCCCACCCCGGGCCGTTCTACGCCGGCGCCGGCTCCTTGCGGATGCGCGAGGAGCCGGTGCCGACGGACCAGCCGGTGACCCACCGGGCCGCGGTGTCCGGCTTCGTCCGGTCGGCCAGGAAGTACCAGTCCATGCGGCAGCGGTCGCGGGTCACGTCCAGCACGCCGAAGCCGTGCCCGTCCGTCTCCACCCACTTCACGTGCGGATTCGTCGCCCGGATGAGGTCGGCGGCGAGCCGGCTGAGCGGGCCACCGGGCGAGGTGTGCAGGAAGTCGTCGAGGTTGTCGCTGGTCACCGACGGCACGACGAACTCGGCCGCGGCCGGGTGGCGCGGCCCGGTGTCGCGGGTGGTCAGCTCGGTGGCCCACGAGGTGTGGATGTCGCCGGTCAGGAACACGACGTCCTTGGTCCCCGCCGCGCGCAGCGCGTCCACGAGCCGTTCCCGGTCGGCGTTGTAGCCGTCCCACTGGTCGGGGTTGACCACCACGCCGTTGTCCGGGAGCCCGAGCAGGTCACCGAGCGGCCCGAGCAGCCAGGCCGGCAGGGTGGCCAGGTCGACCCGCGAGATCATCACCGGGTTGCCGACCAGCTTCCACCGCGCGGTGCTCTCCACCAGCCCGTCGGTCAGCCACCGCAGCTGGTCGGCGCCGGCGATCGTCCGGTCCGGGTCGTCGACGTCGTCGCCGGTACGGCCCACCTGCTCCGAGCGGTACGAGCGCAGGTCCAGCATGGACAGCTCGATCAGGGTGCCGTAGCGCAGGCGGCGGTAGATGTGGCCGTCGGCGCCGAGGCGTACGGGCATCCACTCCGCGTACGCCTGCCGCGACGCCGCCACCCGCGCGCCGAAGTCGCCCTCCGTGCCCGGGGTGTGGTTCTCGGCCCCGCCGCTCCACATGTCGTTGGCGACCTCGTGGTCGTCCCAGGTGATGATCCACGGCACCGAGGCGTGCAGCGCCTGCAGATCCGGGTCGGTCTTGTAGAGCGCGTGGCGGATCCGGTAGTCCTGCAGCGTCAGGGTCTCGTGCTCGGGCTTCGTGGGGCGTACCACCACGTCCCCGGCCGCGAAGTCGCCGGTGGCGTACTCGTAGACGTAGTCGCCGAGGTGCACCACCAGGTTGAGGTCACCCCGCTCGGCCAGGTGCCGGTACGCGGCGAAGTAGCCGGCCTCCCAGTTGGCGCACGACACCACGCCCATCCGCAATCGCGAGATCGCGGCGTCCGCGGCGGGGGCGGTCATGGTCCGCCCGGCCGGCGACCACGCGCCGTCGTAGCCGAAGCGGAACCAGTACGTCGTCGCCGGGGTCAGCCCGGACACGTCGACCTTGACGGTGTGGTCGCGGGCCGGGCCGGTGCGGACCTCACCGGCCTGCACCACCGTGGTGAACCCGGCGTCGGCGGCGATCTGCCACGCGACGGTGACGTCCGGGCCGGCGCCCGAGCCGGGAACCGACTCCGCGGTGGGCGTGACGCGGGTCCAGAGCAGGATGCCGCCGGGCAGCGGATCGCCGGAGGCGACGCCGTGCCGGAACGGTCCGGCGGCGGCGTGGGCCTCGGCGGGCCGGGTCGCGGCGGCGACGAGGCCGGCGCCGGCGGAGATGCCGGCGAGACGCAGAAGGGTGCGGCGATCGACCGCACCCTTCGCGTAGGAATCGACAGTCATGAAGCTCTCTGTATCAGAGCCGCACGCCGTCAAGGCCCGTTTCTGACGGATGTTCGACGACGGTTCACCGCCGCTTACGTCGCAGACGGCCCGCCGCTCAGACCGTGGCAATCGTGTAGGCCACCTCGTCCACGAGCTCGCGGGCGAGGAAGCCCGTACGCCCGAACCGGGGCGCCAGCCGCTGGCCGCTGACCGCGTGGGCGAACGCGCCCCAGCACGCCGCCTGGGCCGGTTCGGCGCCGCGGCCGAGCAGCCCGGCGACGATGCCGGCGCGCACGTCGCCACTGCCCGAGGTGCCGAGGCCGGCGTCGCCGCTCTCCTCGCGCCAGGCCCGGCCGTCCGGGTCGGCGATGTGGCCGTACAGCGAGACCGTGGCTTCGTAGCGGTGGGCGAGCTCCATCGCCTCGGCGGCGAGGTCGTCCCCGGTCCTGCGGCCCAGCAGGTGCTCGGCCTCCGTGACGTTCGGGGTCAGCACCGCGGCCTGCGGGCGCCGGGAGAGCAGATCGGGCTCCTTGCTGAGGGCGCCCAGGGCGTACGCGTCCAGCACGACGGAAGCGTCCTTGCCGGCGGCGTCCAGCACCCTGTGCAGCAGCCGTTGCGTCTCCTCGATGTCGTCGAGCCCGCAGCCGATCGCCAGCACGTCCGCGGCGGCCGCCAGCTCCAGCAGCTGATCCGGCACGTCACCGGCGACCGACCCGGCGTCGGTCTCGGGCAGCCCGACGACCTTGGCCTCCGGCACGGCGATGCTCAGCGCGGCCGCGGTGGACCCGGTGACGGCCAGCTGCAGCCGGCCGGCCCCGGCGCGCAGGGCGGCCACCCCGGCGAGCAGAACGGCCCCCGGGGTGTACCGGGACCCGCCGATCACCAGCACCGTGCCGCGGGACTCCTTGTCGCCCTGCGGATCGGGCAGCGGCCAGCCCCGCAGCAGCTGCGGGGTGATGACCTGTTCCTCAGACCGGCTCGGCATCGACGTCCTCCTGCCGGGTGGGCGGCGTCCCCACGTCGTGCAGATGGGAGACGTCGTTGAACAGCTCCGGCTCCAGCTCGCCGCCGTGGCGCCGCCACGTGCTGATCGAGCAGTTGGCCATGGTGGTGGCGTGCGCTATCTCCATCAGCCGCGCCTCGCTGAGCTCCTCGGCGAGGTAGCGCACGAGGAAGACCGTGGCCTCGTGGCCGAAGCACAGCACCCTGCCGCCGGGGTGGTCCTCGCGCAGCTCGCGCAGGAGGGCTCTCAGGCGCAGCAGCACGTCGGCCCACGACTCGCCGCCGGGTGGCCGGTAGTAGAACTTGCCGAGGCGGGCGCGGCGGGCGTACTCCTCGGGTAGCCGGGCCTGCACGCCGCGGCCGGTCAGCAGGTCCAGGACGCCGAGCTCACGGTCGCGCAGCCGCTCGTCGACGACCATCGGCACGCCGCTGCCGGCCAGCGCCAGCTCCGCGGTCTGCCGGGTCCGCAGGTACGGCGACACCACCGCCAGCTGCGGCCGGACGTCCTCGCCGAGCCCCGCGAGCCACTTGCCGACCGCGCGGGCCTGCTCACGGCCCAGCTCCGACAGGGGTACGTCCGCGTCGCGCTCCGGGATGTCGATGGCCTCCAGCCCGCCGGTCTCCGCGTCCTGCGCGATGACGTTGCCGGTGCTCTGGCCGTGCCGGACCACTCCCAGCCACTGCAGTTGCTCCATGGCCGGCTCATTACCCCGCCGGGCCGCCCGTACGCAGCCTGTCTGTGCCCGGGATCTCCACGACAAATCTCTTCAGGTCCGTACGCGCCCCACCGATGGTCCGGCCATGCCCGTACGCGACCGCCTGCCCGTGATCACGGGTGCCGTGCTGCTCGCGTTCAGCCTCATCCGGTTCGTCGTCGGCTTCTTCGTCGAGTTCCGGCTGCCCGTGCTGGGCTGGGCGCCGCTGCCGGTGATGTCGCTGCTGGCCGGGTACGCCTGCTTGCGGGCCTCGCGCCGCACCGACCTGGACGTGGCGACGCGCCGGTTCTGGCGGCACGCGACGTACTGCTGCACCGTGCTCGCCGTGGCGGTCGTGATCAGCACGAACGACGCTCTCGGGCCCGGCGGCGGCAACCGGCGCGTCAGCACCCTCGCCGCCTGCCTGTACGTCGCCATCCTCGGCTTCGCGGTCCTGGCGCTGCTGCGCCTGCCCGCCTGGGAGCGGACCCGGTCCGAGTGGGTGCGCTTCGGCCTCGACACCGGCATCATCCTCATCACCACCGGCGTGCTGCTCTGGCACTTCTCGCTCAGCCGGACGGCGGCGTGGGCCTCGCAGACCGGGACGGCGCTGCCCGTGCTGGGCATCGCGATGGTCGCCTCGGTGTCGATGATCGCCTTCACCAAGGTCGCGTTCGCGGGCGCCGGCGAGCTGGACCGCCGGGCCATGCACCTGCTGTCGTTCGGCACGGGTGCGGCGGCCGCCTCGGCGTCGCTGATGCCGTTCCTGGAGTCCCGGCCGCAGCTCAATGCCGCCTTTCTCGCCGTGCCGATCGCCACGTTCTGCGCTCAGCTGTCCGCCCTGCGGCAGGCGCGGAGCCCGAGTGACGCGCCGGCGGCCCGGCCGGTGCCGCGGCGCTTCAGCGTGGTGCCGTACCTGGCCGTGGCCGGGATGGACGCGATGCTGCTCGGCACCGACATCGCGCGCTCCGCCGAGGGCCGGATCATCGCCGCCGCCACCGTCGCGATCACGGCGCTGGTGGTGGTCCGCCAGATCACCACGCTGCGGGAGAACACCCGCCTGCTGGAGACGGTCGACGCCAACCTGCGCCAGCTGCGCGACTACCAGGTTCAGCTGGCCCACCAGGTCCGGCACGACACGCTCACCGAGATCGCCAACCGGGCCAGCTTCGAGGAGCAGGTCACCCGGCAGCTCGCCGCCGGCGAGGAGTTCCTCGTCGCCCTGCTCGACCTGGACGACTTCAAGGTCGTCAACGACCGGCTCGGGCACGGCACCGGGGACGCGCTGCTCAAGGCGGTGAGCCGGCGGCTGCACGAGCGGCTGGGTGAGGCCGACACGGTCGCGCGCCTCGGCGGGGACGAGTTCACGCTGCTGTTGCCCGGGCTGACCGGCGACGAGGCCGCCACCATGCTGCGGCGGCTGGTCCACGCGGTGCAGGAACCGCTGATCATCGACGGGCACGAGATGGTGCCGCGGATCAGCATCGGCGTCACCGCCAGCGCGCCCGGCGACACCCCCGGCGAGCTGCTGCGCCGCGCCGACGTCGCCATGTACGCGGCCAAGAACGCCGGCGGCGCGCGCTGGGCCTGGTTCGACCCGGCGATGGACCGGCTCGCCGACCAGGACGCGCGGCTCGGCGCCGACCTGCGCCAGGCCCTGGCCCGCGGCGAGCTGCGGGTGCTCTACCAGCCGATCGTCGAACTGCCCGGCGGCGGCATCGTCGGCGTCGAGGCGCTGCTGCGCTGGCGGCACGACCAGCACGGCGACGTCTCCCCCGCGGTGTTCATCCCGCTGGCCGAACGCAACGGCGCGATCATCGAGCTGGGCCGCTGGGTCTTCGAGCAGGTCGTCGCGCAGGCGGCCGCCTGGCAGCGGGAGTACGGCCCGGCCGCACCCGGCCGGGTCAGCGTCAACGTGTCCGCCCGGCAGCTGCGCGAACCCGGCTTCGTCGAGGAGATCGCCGCGGCCGTCCGCAGCGCCGGCGTGGACCCGGGCGTGATCGTCGCCGAGGTCACCGAGACCGCGGTGCTGGGCACCGGCGTCGCGCTCGAGGCCGTCCGCGGGCTCAGCGCGCTGGGCATCCGGGTCGCGCTCGACGACTTCGGCACCGGCCAGTCGTCGCTGAGCCTGCTCGTGGACTGCCCGGTGCACGTGCTGAAGGTCGACAAGTCGTTCGTCGACGGGGTCACCACCAGCAGCCCGCAGGCCGTGATCGTGGACAACCTCATCGGCATCACCACCGGGCTGCGCATCCAGGCCGTCGCCGAGGGCGTGGAGACCGCCGACCAGGCCCGCCGCCTGCACCAGGCCGGCTACCGGTACGCCCAGGGCTTCCACTTCGCGCGCCCGATGAGCGGCGAGGACGTCGGACTGCTGCTCGACCGCGCCGTGGCGGGCTGATCGTTCTCGGTTCGCGTCCGGGCCTTCTCGTCTTGCGAAGGCCGATCCCTGGACCGCGCCCGCGCCGCGGCGGCAGGCTCCGTGCATGACATTGACCCGACGCGCACTGCTCAGCGGCGCCGCCGCCGGGGCGGCCCTCGGGCTGAGCGGGTGCAGTGGGCTCACCCCGGGACGCCGCAGCGGCGGCTCGCTGGACTACTGGAACCTCTTCGGCGGCGGCGACGGGGTCCGGATGACCCAGATGCTCGACGCGTTCCGCGCCGCGAACCCCGGCACCGACCTCAGCGCGGTCACGCTGGCCTGGGGCAACCCGTACTACACGAAGCTGTCGCTGGCCACGCTCGGGGAGAAGCCGCCGGACGTCGCGGTCGCGCACCTGACCCGGATGAAGACGATGGTGCAGGCCGGCCTCGTCGAGGAGCTGCACCCCGACGACCTCGCCCGGCACGGGCTGACCGCCGGCAAGTTCGCCCCGCGGCCGTGGCAGGCGGGGCTGGTCGACGGCCGGACGTACGCGATCCCGCTCGACACCCACCCGTTCGTGATGTTCTACAACACCGACGTCTGCGAGAAGGCCGGGCTGCTCGACTCCTCCGGCGCGCTGAGCCCGCTGGACAGCCCGGAGAAGTTCACCGACGCGCTGCGCAGGGCCAAGGAGGTCACCAAGGCGTACGGCGGCGTCGTCGCGGTCACCAACGAGACGGCCACCCCGTGGCGCATCTACCAGTCGCTCTACAGCCAGCTCGGCGGCGAGATGCTGGCCGGCCAGGGCCGCAAGGTGGTCATCGACGACGACCGCGCCGGCCGGGTGCTCGGGTTCCTGCAGGGGCTCACCCGCTCCGGCGTGGCGCCGTCGAGCATCGACTACCAGGGCGCGATCGCGACCTTCGCCAACGGCCAGGCCGGCTTCTACTTCCAGGGCGAGTGGGAGATCTCGACGTTCCAGACGGCGAAGACGCCGTTCTCGATGACGCTGTTCCCCGACGTCTTCGGCGGCGGCCAGTACGCGGTACAGGCCGACTCGCACACGCTGATCATCCCCCGCCAGCCCGGCCGGGACCCGGAGCGCGTCGACCGTGCGCTGCTGTTCATCCGCTCGATGCTGGACCAGAGCAAGACCTGGGCCGAGGGTGGCCACGTGCCGGCGTGGCTGCCGTTCCGCGACAGCGCCGAGTACAAGGCGATGACGCCGCAGTCGAACTACGCGACCGCCGCGGACGCCGCCGTCTACGACCCCGAGGGCTGGTACTCCGGCTCCGGCTCCAACTTCGAGATCGTCACCGGCTCGATCATCGCGTCGGTCATGGCCGGGCAGCAGGCGCCGGCCTCCGCGATCGCACAGATGCGCGACAAGCTCACGAACCTCGCCGAGACCGCGCCGCCGGTCTGAGAAAGGGGGTGCCCGGGTGACCGCAGAGACCGCCGTACGCCCTGACCGTTCGGCCGGCGAGGACGTCCGGCCCGAACGCGCCCGCGGGGCCGGCCTGCCCGCGGCCGGCTTCCTCACGCCGTTCCTGCTGCTCTACCTGCTCTTCATCATCGGCCCCGCGCTGTACGGCCTGCTGATGAGCTTCTTCGACACCAGCGCCGTGAAACCCGGGCTGTCGAGCTTCGCGGGCTTCGGCAACTACGCCGAGGCGCTGCGGAGCGGCGACTTCTGGTCGTCGCTGTGGCACACGATCTGGTTCACGATCCTCACCACGCCACCGTTGATCATCATCGCGTTCGTGCTGGCGCTGCTCGCCGACCGGGTGAAACGGGGGCGCTGGTTCTTCCGGCTGGCGTTCTTCGCGCCGTACATCCTGCCGTCGGCGGTCGTGGCGCTGATCTGGATCTGGCTCTACACCCCCGGGCTGGGCCTCATCGAGACCGCGCTCGGCAAGATCGGCATCACCGCGCCGGTCTGGCTCGGCGACCCGGACTGGGCGATGCCCTCGCTCGCGCTGACCACGCTGTGGTGGACGCTCGGCTTCAACTTCGTGCTCTACCTCGCCGGCCTGCAGGAGATCAACCGCGACCTGTACGAGGCCGCCGCGATGGACGGCGCGAGCCCGTGGCAGCAGATCCGCTCGATCACCATCCCGATGCTGGGCCGCACCACCACGCTGGTGGCCGTGCTGCAGGTGATCGCCTCGCTCAAGGTCTTCGACCAGATGTACCTCATGACCTCCGGCGGCCCGAACTTCGCCACCCGCTCGATCCTGCAGTACGTCTACGACGAGGGCTTCACGAACTTCCGCATCGGCTACGCCTCGGCCGTGTCGATGCTCTTCTTCCTCGTCGTGCTCGGGGTCTCCGCCGTGTGGTTCGCATTGATCCGCCGCCAGGAGAAGGAGGTCTGAGCCGTGAGCGTCGAGACTCGCGTGAAGCTCTTCAACCGCATCTGCGCCGGCGTGCTGATCGCCTTCGCGCTGCTGTGGCTCGTACCGCTGCTCTGGGCCCTGGACACCGCGCTCAAGCCGAACGCCGAGACCACCCGGACCACCTGGCTCATCGACGACCCGACGCTGGGCGCGTTCAGCCGGACGATCCGCGACACCGACATCCTCAAGTGGTTCGGCTCGAGCCTGTTCATCGCGACGCTGACCGCGGTCGGCGCGGTGCTGACCGGCAGCCTGGCCGCGTACGCCCTGTCCCGGATGCGGTTCCGCCACCGCAATTTGGTGTTCTGGTTCGTGCTGGCCGGCATCATGATCCCCAGCCAGGTGCTGATCGTGCCGCAGTTCCGGGAGATGGACTCGTTCGGCCTGCTCAACACGTTCTGGGCGGTCAGCCTCCCGCAGATCCCCACCGCGATCGCCGTGTTCATCTTCAAGCAGTTCTTCGACGGCCTGCCCCGCGAGCTGGAGGAGGTCGCCCGGATGGACGGCGCCGGCTTCCTGCGCATCTACCGGCGCATCATCATGCCGCTGGCCCGTCCGGCGGTCGCCGCGGTCGCGATCTTCACGTTCGTCGGGTCGTGGAACGACCTGCTGTGGCCGCTGCTCGTGCTCAGCAACCCGGACATCATGACGGTCCCGGTCGGCCTCGCCACGGTGCAGGGTTCGTTCGGCATCCGGTACGCGGACACGATGGCGTCCGCGATCCTCGGCGCGATCCCCCTCGTCGCCGTCTTCCTGCTGTTCCAGCGTCATATCGTCGAAGGCATCGCCGGCACCGGCCTGAAAGGGTGACCATGCACGTCGCTTCCCTGACCGTGGATCCCGCCTACCGGATCGGCGAGGTGGACCCGCGGCTCTACGGCTCGTTCGTCGAGCACATGGGCCGCTGCGTCTACACCGGCATCTACGAGCCGGGCCACCCGCACGCCGACGAGCACGGGTTCCGGCGCGACACGGCCGAGTTGGTCCGCGAGCTCGGCGTGCCGATCGTGCGCTATCCCGGCGGCAACTTCGTCTCCGGCTACCGCTGGGAGGACGGCATCGGCCCGGTCTCGGAGCGGCCGACCCGGCTCGACCTGGCCTGGCGGTCGCTGGAGACCAACCAGGTCGGCGTGAACGAGTTCGTGGCCTGGGCCCGGACGGTCGGCGTCGAGCCGCTGATGGCCGTCAACCTGGGCACGCGGGGCATCGACGCGGCCCGTTCCCTCGTCGAGTACTGCAACCTGCCGGGCGGCACGTACTGGTCGGATCTGCGCGGCGGGGCGCCGTACGGGATCAAGACCTGGTGTCTGGGCAACGAGATGGACGGCCCCTGGCAGATCGGGCACAAGACCGCCCAGGAGTACGCCCGCCTGGCGCTGGAGACCGCGAAGGCGATGCGCCAGGTCGATCCCACGATCGAGCTGGTAGCGTGCGGCAGCTCCGGCCGGCAGATGCCCACGTTCGGCAGCTGGGAGGCGACGGTGCTCGGCGAGGCGTACGACGCGGTCGACTACGTCTCGGCGCACGCGTACTACCAGCAGCACGGCGACGACCGGGACAGCTTCCTGGCGTCCGCCACCGACATGGACGCCTTCATCGACGAGCTGGTGGCCACCGCCGACCACGTCCGCGCCGTGGGCCGGCACAAGAAGCGGATCAACGTCTCCTTCGACGAGTGGAACGTCTGGTACCTGAGCCGCTTCGCGGGCGAGACCAACCTGGAGATCCAGCAGGCGCCGCGGCTCATCGAGGACGTCTACTCGGTCACCGACGCGGTGGTGGTCGGCAACCTGCTGATCAGCCTGCTACGGCACGCCGACCGGGTCCGGATCGGCTGCCTCGCCCAGCTCGTCAACGTGATCGCCCCGATCATGACCGAGCCGGGCGGCGCGGCGTGGCGGCAGGCGTCGTTCCACCCGTTCGCGCTGACCGCGGCGCACGGGCAGGGCACGTCGCTGCAGCTCGCCCTGGAGTCGCCGGTGCACGAGACCGCCCGGCACGGCGAGGTGCCGCTGCTCGACGCCGCGGCCGTCCGCTCCGGCGACGGGGTCGTGATCTTCGCGGTGAACCGGTCGCAGACGGAGCCGATGAGCGTGGATGTGGACGTACGCTCGCTGCCGTCGCTGTCGGCGGCCACCCACACGGCGCTCTTCGACGACGACCCGGACGCGGTGAACACCGCCGCCGAGCCCGACCGGGTGAAGCCGCGGGCCCTGGACGACCCGAAGCTCGACGGAGGCCGCCTGCAGGCGGTGCTTCCGCCGCTGTCCTGGAACATGCTCCGGCTCAGCTAGCTTTCTCCGTGGCGGTCTGCCGCCGCCAGCCGTGTTCCGCGGCCAGGCGGCGGGCCGTCGCGACCACGGCGAGCGCCTGGCGCGACGGCTCGTGCGCGCGCCAGAGGATCGACCACGGGTAGCGGGGCACCGACGGCCCGAGCGGCCGCCAGACCACCTCCGGCGACCACGCCACGGTCGACGCGGGGGTGCACAGCACGCACCGGCCCTGCGCGACCAGGTCCACCGCCGCGCGCAGCGTCTGGACGCTGCCCGGGAACAGCGACGGGAAGAAGCCGGCCGACCGGCACACCTCCGCCACGAACGCGTTGAACTCCGGCGCCAGCTCCTCGTCGGCCAGCAGCAGCGGCTCGCCGCCGAGCCGGGTGACCGGGACGTGCGGGAGATCCGCGTACGGATGCTGCGCCGCGACCAGCACCCCGAGCGGCTCCAGCCGGAACATCTCCGCGGCGATCCCGGGCGAGCCGCCGGGCAGCCGCCCGACGCCGATGTCCAGCCGCCCGTCGGCCAGCAGCCGGCACTGCTCCGGCACCCCGGCCTGCACCTGGTGGATCTCCAGCTCGGGGTGGCGGGCCTGCACCGCGCGCAGCACCGGGCGTACGGCGTCGTACCCCTCGTCCAGCACCCCGACCCGCAGCGTCGGCGCGGCGGGCACCATGCCCTGGGCCAGGACGGCGGCGCGGTCGACGTGCTCGAGGATCTGCCGGGCCTCGACGACCAGCCGCGTGCCCGCCTCGGTGAGTGCCACGGCACGGCTCGTACGGTCCACCAGCAGCACCCCCACCGCCCGCTCGAGCCGCTGCACCTGGGCGCTGAGCGCCGAGGGCGCGATGTGCTCGCGCGCGGCGGCGCGGCCGAAGTGCAGTTCCTCGGCGAGCGTCACGAGGTAGCGGAGCTGGCGCAGCTCGATGCGGCCCCGGTGGGCGGGATCGGGCACGGGCCGGACCGCCATGGACCCTCCCGAGGATCATCGCCGATCGATGCGTCCCTGCAGTGTTATCGCTAACATTTCTGTCGTCAAGGCGTCACGCAGCCGTAACCCGGAGTCTGCGGAGGGCGACACGGCCGGGGCATTTCACCCCGACGCGCCGCGCCGCGTTTCACAGCCTGAGACGACACCGTTAAAACTCCATAAACTCGACCCAGTTAGTAGACAAGGAAGGGATTCTCGCCGAGACTCGACCGATGGATCTCACCCTGGCGCTCGCCGGACTCGGCGTCGGCATCGTGGTCGGCCTCACCGGCATGGGCGGGGGCGCGCTGATGACCCCCATCCTCGTCCTCGTCTTCGGCGTGCCGCCGGTGGCCGCGGTCTCCAGCGACCTCGCCGCCAGCGCGGTCATGAAGCCGTTCGGCGGCTTCGTGCACGCCCGCCGCGGCACGGTGAACTGGCGGCTCGTCGCCTGGCTCTGCGCCGGCAGCGTGCCCAGCGCGTTCCTCGGGGTGCTCCTGCTGCGCCTGCTCGGCGACGACGAAGCCGTCCAGCACACGATCAAGGTCTCGCTCGGCGTGGCGCTCCTGCTCGCCGCGGGCGGCCTGCTCCTCAAGGCCTGGGTGAGCCGCCGCAAGCGCGGCGACGGGCCACCCGCCGCGATCACGGTACGCCCGGTGCCGACCCTGCTGCTCGGTGCGGGCGGCGGGCTGATCGTGGGCCTGACCAGCGTCGGCTCCGGCTCTCTGATCATCGTCGCGCTGCTCGCCCTGTACCCCAAGCTGCGCGTCAACGACCTGGTCGGCACGGACCTCGTCCAGGCCATCCCGCTGGTCATGTCGGCGGCGGTGGGCCACGCCCTCTTCGGCGACCTCCAGCTCGACCTGGCCGGGGCCGTCCTGCTGGGCTCGATCCCCGGCGTCCTCATCGGCGCCCGCATCTCGTCCCGCGCCCCGGGCGGCATCATCCGCACGGCCCTGGTGATCGTCCTGCTGGCGAGCGCGCTCAAGCTGCTCGACGTGCCTACCGCCACGGTCGGCGTCGTGACGGGGGCGGCGGTCCTGGCGGCGATCGCCCTGCCGGCGATCCGGCGCTTTCGCACCCCTTCGGCAGAGGTGGTCGCAGTGCCGGACCAGCGCGAAACCAAGCAGGACGCCCCGGCCACACTGATCAGCCCTCGATAGTTACATCATAGATACTATCTCTTGCGATAGTATCTCTGATGTAACCATTCAGCCGGGAGCGGGTACCGATGGTCGAATTCGTCGGCAGGCAGCGGGAGCTGGCATCGCTGGGAAATCTGCTCGCCAAGGTGCGCCGGGCCACCGACGGCGAGCGCCCCGGTCGGTGCCTGCTGATGCGCGGCCGGCGGCGGATCGGGAAGTCGAGCCTGGTCGAAGCGTTCGTGGATCAGGCTGCCGGCCCGGCGATGTTCTTCACCGCGTCCGGCGCCTCGACGGACATCGAGCTGGAGTCGTTCACCGAGGCGGTGTCCGCCTCGACGCTGCCGGACCGGGACGTGTTCGCGGAGGCGCAGCCCGGAAACTGGAGCGCTGCGCTTCGTCAGCTCGCCGGCATCCTGCCCGACGACCGGCCGAGCATCGTCGTCATCGACGAGGTGCCGTATCTCGCCGAGCGGGTGGACGCCTTCGAGGGCATCCTGCAACGCGCGTGGGACCGCGAACTGAGCCGCAAGCCGGTGCTGCTCATCCTGATCGGTTCGGACCTGTCGATGATGGAGGCGTTGAGCAGCTACGGGCGGCCGTTCCATCAACGCGGCACGGAGATGGTCCTCGGGCCGCTCACCCCCGCCGAAGTCGGCCTGATGCTCGGCCTCGAACCGGCAGCGGCGTTCGACGCCGCCCTGGTCACCGGCGGCCTGCCGCTGATCTGCGCAGCCTGGGAGCCGGGCAGCGACGTCGACACGTTCCTGGAACGGGAGCTCGCCGATCCGGTGTCCCCGCTGCTGGTCTCGGCCGAGCGTTCCCTGGCCGCCGAGTTCCCCGAGTCCGCGATGGCGGCCGCGGTGCTGTCCGCCATCGGCAGCGGGGAGCGGACGTTCACCAACATCGCCAGGGCCGCCGGCGGCATCTCCCACACGACGCTGACCCGAGCGCTCGACGTCCTCATCGAGAAACGGCTCGTGGCCGCGGAGCTGCCACTGTCCACCACGCCCTCGAAGGAGCGGCGGTACCGGGTCACCGATCCCTACCTGCGCTTCTGGCTGACGTTCGTGAAGCCGTACCTGCCCGAGATCGAACGCCTCCGCGGCGACATCACCGTCGGCCGGGTCAAGGCCGGCTGGACCAGCTGGCGCGGCCGGACGATCGAGCCGCTGCTGCGTGACTCCCTCGCACGGCTGCTGCCCGACGACACGCTCCCCTCCGCACCGGTCGTGGGCTCCTACTGGACCCGCTCCAACAGCATCGAGATCGATGTGGTCGGCGCCGACCGCGCACCCGTGGCACGAGAACTGTTCTTCCTCGGTTCCATCAAATGGCTGGAACGGTCCCCGTTCGACGACCACGACATGCTGGCGCTCCAACGGCACCGCGCCGCTGTCACCCAGGAGCCGCTCCCGCTGCTGGCCCTCAGCCGCAGCGGCGTGACCGCCAAGGGCCTGGCTGCGGCGTACGGGCCGGACGACCTCATCCGGGCATGGAGCTGACGAGCTCAGCGGTCCGACCGAAGACCCGGTATCGCCCGGGGCACGGCCGGCGGTGCCGGCCGCGCCCCTCCCCCGCCCATGGGGTGACCCGCTCCGCCGGACACATGGCTGTCCCCGCTCCCGGGGGTGGCCCGAACCGGGCCGGTGCTCCGCTCCGGCGGAATGCTGGGGCATGCGGCGCGCGATGTCCCGTCGTTCTCAGGGAACCGTGCCGGGCAGCGGTGCGGCAGTCGCGTCTTCGCGGGAGACCGGAATGTGCGTCGCTCGAACGCGCGTCGGCTCTTCGGCGGGGGCGGGCCGCCGATCGTCCGGCGGCGCCTCGCCGCCGGCGTTCAGGATGCGGGCGACCATCGCCGCGCGGGAGTTGACGCCGAGTTTGCCGAAGATGCGGCGCAGGTGGGTGGAGACCGTCCAGGCGCTGATGCCGAGGAGGTCGGCGATGGCCTGGTTGGTATGCCCGCCGGCGACCATGCGGGCGACCTCGCGTTCCCGCGGGCTCAGCGCGACGCAGGTGTCTCCCTCGGACGCCGCCGCGTCCACCAGCGTGCAGCGGCAGCGGACGCCGTCTACTTCGATGTCGAGCAGCTGGGCGCCGCCGGGCAGCGCGGCGGCCGCGCGGCGCGGATCCGTCAGGGCCGCCGCGAGCCGGCGCACCAGGGCGCGGATCTCGGCGTCGTCGTGGAGCATCGTCGGCCTCCCGGACGCAGGGGTCGTCAGCCGCACGGCCGGGCCGGGTGGGCGGCACCGATCCCGCGGCCACGCTGCCGCCGGTCCTCAGCCGGCCTACAAGGTAGACCGGCCCACGTCGTCACGGAAGGTATATGACGTCATCACGTCGCGGCGGGGGCGGTTCGGTACACGCCCCCCGCCGCGGGGCGCGGATCAGCGCGGGACGACCCGTTCGATCGCCCACTCGCGCCAGCCGTCGAGCTTGTCCGACGCGGTCTGCAGCTGGTCGGCGACCGGGCCCGGGCCGGTCGATCCCGGCGTCGTGCGACCGGCGAGCGCGCTGCGGACCGAGAGGACCTGGCGTACGGACGGGTCGAGGTGCTCGCTGACCGTCTTCAGGTCGCCGTCGGTGACGTCCTCGAGCTCGCATTCGCGGGCGGCGCACAGGGCGACGAGGCGGCCGGTGATCTCGTGCGCGTCACGGAACGGCACGCCCTTGCGGACCAGCCAGTCGGCGACCTCCGTGGCCAGGGAGAAGCCGACCGGCGCCGCCGCCGCGAGCTTGTCGACCCGTACGGTCATCGTGGAGATCATGCCGGCCAGCGCGGGCAGCAGCAGTTGCAGCGTGTCCACCGCGTCGAAGACCGGCTCCTTGTCCTCCTGCATGTCGCGGTCGTACGTCAGCGGCAGCCCCTTGAGCATGGTCAGCACCGCGACCAGGCCGCCGATCAGCCGGCCCGCCTTGCCCCGGGCCAGCTCGGCGATGTCGGCGTTCTTCTTCTGCGGCATGATCGACGACCCGGTGGCGAAGGCGTCGTCGAGGATCACCCAGCCGAACTCGGTGGAGGTCCAGAGCACGACCTCCTCGCCGAGGCGGGACAGGTGCACGCCGATCAGGCTGGTGATGAAGAGGAACTCGGCGACGAAGTCACGGTCGGCGACCCCGTCCATGGAATTCTGCACCGGCGCCTTGAAGCCGAGCTCCTTGGCGACCGCGGCCGGGTCGAGCGGCAGCGACGAGCCGGCCAGCGCGCCCGAGCCGAGCGGGGAGATCGCCGTACGCTCGTCCCAGTCGCGCAGCCGCTCGAGGTCGCGCAGCAGCGGCTGGACGTGCGCGAGCAGCCAGTGCCCGAAGCTGACCGGCTGGGCGTGCTGCACGTGGGTCAGCCCCGGCGCCGGCGTGTCGACGTGCCGGCCGGCCTGCTCCATCAGCGCGTCGGCCAGCTCGACCACCGCCGCGGCCACCCCGCGGGCGTGGTCGCGCAGGTACAGCCGCAGATCCGTGGCGACCTGGTCGTTGCGGGAACGGCCGGCGCGCAGCTTGCCGCCGAGCGCGCCGAGGCGCTCGAGCAGGCCCCGCTCCAGGGCGGTGTGCACGTCCTCGTCCTCGATGGTGGGGCGGAACTCCCCCGCCGCGCACGCCGACTCGAGGTCGTCCAGCGCCGCCAGCATCTGCCCCAGCTCGTCGGCGTCGAGCAGCCCCGCGCCGGCCAGCACCCGGGCGTGGGCCCGGGACGCGGCGATGTCGTACGGCGCCAGCCGCCAGTCGAAGTGCACGCTGACGCTCAGCCGCGCCAGCGCGTCGGCCGGTCCACCGGCGAACCGGCCACCCCACAGCCTGGTCGGACCTTCGGTCTCCGGCACTGCCTCACTCCTCACATTCCGACGGGAACCCTCGACGATAGGGTCGTCCCATGACGCTCGACCTGCACGATGATGTTGTCTCATTGACCCGCGCGCTCTGCGACATCCCCTCGGTCTCCGGCACGGAGGCCGCGATCGCCGACGCGGTCGAGGCCGCGCTGCGCAAGCTGGGTCATCTCGAGGTGCTGCGCGACGGCGACGCCGTGGTGGCGCGCACGAACCTCGGACGGGACCGCCGCATCGTCCTCGCCGGGCACCTGGACACCGTGCCGATCAAGGACAACCTGCCCACCCGGACCACCGGCGAGGGCGACGCCGAGCTGCTGTACGGGCGCGGCACCTGCGACATGAAGGCCGGCCTGGCCACCCAGCTGCGCATCGCCGCGACCGTCACCGAGCCCAAGCACGACCTCACGTTCGTCTGCTACGACAACGAGGAGGTCGCCTCGGTCAAGAACGGGCTCGGCCGCCTGGTGCGCAACCACCCCGACTGGCTGGCCGGCGACTTCGCGATCCTCGGCGAGCCCTCGAACGCGTCCGTCGAGGGCGGCTGCCAGGGCACGATGCGCGTCCGCATCACGCTCGAGGGCCGGGCCGCGCACACCGCCCGCTCGTGGCGCGGCGTCAACGCGATCCACGCCGCGGCGCCGATCCTGGCGATCCTCACCGCGTACGAGCCGCGCCGCCCCGTCGTCGACGGCCTGCAGTACCACGAGGGCCTCAACGCCGTGCACATCCAGGGCGGGCTCGCCGGCAACGTGATCCCCGACGAGTGCGTCATCGACATCAACCACCGGTTCGCGCCCGACCGCACCGTCGAGGAGGCGTACGCCTACCTGCAGGAGCTCTTCGCCGGCTACGACCTGGAGATCCGCGACAAGGCGCCGGGCGCGCGCCCGGGCCTGGACCAGCCGGCCGCCGCGGAGTTCCTGGCCGTGGTGGGCAAGGAGCCCGCGGCGAAGTACGGCTGGACCGACGTCTCCCGCTTCGCCGAGCTGGGCATCCCGGCCGTCAACTACGCGCCGGGCGACCCGCTGCTCGCCCACACCGACGACGAGCACGTCCCGGTCGCCGAGATCCGCGAGTGCGAACGCGTCCTGGCCACCTGGTTGAGCTAATGAGCTCGCTCTGCGCTCACCGCAACCAGCGACGCACTGCGCCCGTCGTTGTCGGGGGCGCCGTTTTCTGGACGGGCGCTCTTTCCCGGCCGGAAAACGGTGACGCCGACAACGACCTTCCCGGGGCGCAGTGCCCGCCGAGCGGAGCGAGGCCATCTACACAGCATTCTTCTGAATGGCGCCGGGGATGGCGTACATGTGGGCGAAGGCGCGGGCCTGCTCGCCGGTCCACAGTGACGAGCCGTAGCCGTAGACGACGCCCTGCCGGGTGGCCGCGTCCAGCAGGCTGTGCGGGCTGCGGCTGCCCAGCGGGATCACGTTGCCCTTGATCAGCTTGACGCGAACCTCGCCGGTGACGCGCTGCTGGCTGCTGTCCAGGAACGCGCGGAAGTCGTCGAGGATCGGGTCGTAGTAGACGGCCTCGTGCAGCAGGTCGCCGTACGTGTTGCCGAGCTGGGCCTTGGTGGCCTGCTGCCGGTTGCTGAGCACGAGGCGCTCGAGCTCGCGGTGCGCGGCGATCAGCGTGAGCATGCCGGGAGCCTCGAACCCGACGCGGGCGAGGTTGCCGACCATCGTCGAGCCCATGTGGATGCCGCGGCCCACGCCGTGCTCGGCCGCCAGCACGTTGAGCGCGCGCAGGATCGCGTAGTTGGGCGCGTCCGGCCCGGTGCCCTCGATCGGCGTGCCGTCGGCCGTGGTGGCGGAGACGACCTCACCCTTGTCGAAGCCGAGGATCAGCTCCACGCCGCCGGCCGGCGCGTCGGCGATGGACTTCGTGTACGTCCACGCGTCCTCGGGGAGGTAGTCCCAGGAGCCGTACGTCTCCTTGCCGCCGATGGACGTGCCGATCAGGCCCTCGTTGATCGAGTAGGTGGTGACCTTCTCGGGTGTTTCGAAGCCGCGCTCGCGCAGGTAGTCGCGCTCGTACTCGCGGGTCAGCCGCTCGTCGCGGATCGGCGTGATGATCTCCATCTGCGGGGCGAGCGCGCGGATCACCGAGTCGTAGCGCACGTGGTCGGCGCCGGCGCCGGTGGAGCCGTGGGCGACCGCGTCCGCGCCGTTGTCGATCGCCGCCTGCACGACCTTCTCGGCCTGCACCAGCCGCTCCGCGCCCACGCACGACGGGTAGCCGCCGTTCCGCAGGTAGTTGGCCTTGATCGCGTACGTGATGACGCGGGCGTACAGCTCCTCGCGCGCGTCGATCACGAAGTGCTGCGCCGCGCCCAGCTCCTCGGCGCGCTTGCGGACCACGTCGGCCTCGCCGCTGTGCAGCCCGCCGGTGTCGATGTTGGCGGTCAGCACCTCCCAGCCCTGCTCACGCAGGGACACCAGGGCGTACGAGGTGTCGAGGCCGCCGGAGAACGCGAGGACGATCTTGCGCTTGGACATCAGTTTCCTTCGGGCGAGTACGGGAGTTCGAGGATCGGCACGTACGACGTCCCGTCCTTCGTGAGGTGGCCGGGGGCGAGCACGTAGTACGCGGACTGCCGGGCCTCGATGGCCTTCTGCATGGCGCGCTGGCGCTCGTAGTCGAACGGGTCGAGCAGGAACGTGGGCTCGGGCTCGCGCTCGGCCACGGGCACCGTGAAGTCGTTCTCGTAGACGAACGAGCCGGGCGAGGTGTGGAACGGCACGGTCGCCACCAGGATGTGCAGCCGGCCGAAGCGGGTGTGCACGCGCAGCGCGGTGTTGTCGTACTGGGTGACGCCGTCGAGCTTGCGGGCCTGGTACACCGAGAGCGCCAGCGCCTTGAGCGCGCGGCCCAGCCCGACGTTGGTCATCACCGACCACAACGACCAGCCGACCCAGGTGCCGGGGGCCGCGCTGGGCGCCGCGCAGTAGCCGCCGATCGGGATGGGGCCGTTGTAGTCGCTCTGCTTGACCTTCTCGAACACCGCGCGCAGGTGCCGCTTGGCGTCCTCGTCGAACGCGCTGGTCTCCAGCGTCTCGGTGAACTGCGCCTGGGGCAGCGCGGCGATCACCGCGGCCGACGGCATGAGGATGAGGTCGACCATCACCCACTGCGGCATGGGGATCCCGCGGTCGCCGAACGCGATGCCGTTGATGACGTTGAACAGGTTGAGGAACTCGCCGGTGTCCCAGCCCTTGTCGCCGGTGGTCTCGGTGAAGTCGAGCCAGGTCAGCTTGTGGCCGTACGGCGCCTCGTTGAGGAACGGGCGCAGCGTGTCGTTGGAGGCCAGGTAGAACTCGAGCCCGCGGGCCTGGAGCTTCTGCATGTTGTCGGCGAAGCCCGGGAAGAAGGCCTCGACGGCGGGCTGCTGCGCGATCACGGCAGGGTCCCTTCGTTGTCCGTACGGCTCCAGGCCGTCAGCTTCTCGGCGAGCCGGGCCCCGGACCCGGTGTCGGTGGACGGCTCGCGGGCCACCACCAGGATCGTGTCGTCGCCGGCGATCGTGCCCACGACGTCGGGCAGCCCGGAACGGTCCAGCGCGCTGGCCAGGAACTGCGCCGCGCCCGGCGGCACCCGCAGCACCACGAGGTTGCCGCTGACGTCCACCGAGTTCAGCAGCTCGCGCAGCAGCCGGACCAGGCGGGCCGGGGCCTGCTCGACCGGGCGCAGCGGCGGCAGACCGTCCTCGGGGATCACGTAGACGCCGCCTGCTTTAACGGCGCGCAGCTCCTCGAGGTCGCGCGACAGCGTCGCCTGGGTGACCTGCACGCCGTCGAGCGCCAGCAGCTCGGCCAGCTCGGTCTGGGACCGGACGGCCTTGTCCCGGACGAGGTCGACGATGCGCGCGTGCCGCGCCGCGCGGGTGCCCGGCCCGGTCATGAGGTGGAGGCCGCCAGGAGCCAGGCCAGCAGCGCCTTCTGCGCGTGCAGGCGGTTCTCGGCCTGGTCGAACACCGCGCTCTGCGGGCCGTCCATCACCTCGTCGGTGATCTCCTCACCCCGGTGGGCCGGCAGGCAGTGCAGCACGATCGCGCCGGGTGCGGCCGCGGCCAGCAGGTCCTGGTTGATCTGGTACGGCCGGAACGGCGTGCGCCGGTCGATCCCGTCGTCCTCCTGCCCCATCGACGTCCACGCGTCGGTGGCCAGCACGTCCGCGCCCTTCGCGGCCTCGTACGGGTCCCGCAGCACGCTGACCGATCCCCCGGTGCCCGCCGCGATCTCCTGCGCCCGGGCCACCACCGCTGGATCGGGGTCGAACCCGGCCGGCCCGGCGACCCGCACGTGCATGCCCGCGGTGGCGCCGGCCAGCAGGTACGAGTGCGCCATGTTGTTCGCGGCGTCCCCGACGTACGTGAGGCAGCGGCCGGTGGTGCCGCCGAGCCGCTCGCGGATCGTCTGCAGGTCCGCGAGGAGCTGGCAGGGGTGGAAGCCGTCGGTGAGCGCGTTCACCACCGGCACGTGCACGTCGGACGCCAGCTCCGCCAGCCGCTCGTCGCCGGAGGTGCGGAACACGATCGCCGTGGCGTACCGGGAGACGACCCGGCCCGCGTCGGCCAGCGACTCGCCGCGGCCGAAGTGGGTGGCCTGGGTGTCCACGATGATCGCATTGCCGCCGAGCTCGCCGATGCCGGTCTCGAAGGACAGCCGGGTGCGGAGGCTGACCTTGTCGAAGAACACCGCGACCGACTTCGGGCCCGCGAGCGGCCGGTGGCCGAACCGGTCGGCCTTCATCGCCGCCGCCAGCTCCAGCACCTCCGCCTGCTCGGCGGGGCTCAGGTCGTCGTCGCGCAGGAAATGGCGCAGGGTCATGGGAGCACCTCCCGGAAGGCGGCGACGAAGGACTCGGCCTGCTCGCCGGTGAGGATCAGCGGCGGGGCGAGCCGGATCGCGTCCGGCTGCACCGCGTTGACGAGGAAACCGTTGTCGCGCAGCTTGCCGGCCAGCTCGGCGGCGGCCGGTTCGGCGAGCACGATGCCCAGCAGCAGCCCGGCGCCGCGGACGCCGGAGACCAGCGGGTGGCCCAGCCCCTCGATGCCGCGGCGGATCAGCTCGCCGACCCGCTTGACGTTGTCGAGCAGCCCCTCGCCGGCGATCGTGCGGATCACCGCGAGGCCCGCCGCGCAGCTGACCGGGTTGCCGCCGAACGTGGTGCCGTGCGAGCCCGGGCCGAACAGCTCGGCCGCCGCGCCGAAGGCCAGGCAGGCACCGATCGGCAGCCCACCGCCGAGGCCCTTGGCCAGCGTGACCACATCCGGCTCGATGCCCTCGCTCTGGTGGTGGAACCAGTGCCCGGTACGCCCGATGCCGGTCTGCACCTCGTCCAGCACCAGCAGCGCCCCGGTACGCGTGCAGACGTCCCGGGCGGCGGCGAGGTAACCGGGCGGCGGGACGACGACACCCATCTCGCCCTGGATCGGCTCGAGGATCACCATCGCGGTCGCGTCGGTCACCGCCGACCTCAGCGCTTCGCTGTCGCCGTACGGAACATGGGTGACGTCTCCCGGCAGCGGCCGGAACGGGTCCGCCTTGGCCGGCTGGCCGGTCAGCGCGAGCGCACCCATGGTGCGGCCGTGGAAGCCGCCGTGCGTGGCCACGACGTGGGTCCGCCCGGTGAGGCGGGACAGCTTGAACGCGGCCTCGTTGGCCTCCGCGCCGGAGTTGCCGAACACCACCCGGCCGGGCCGGCCGGCGAGCGCCAGCAGCAGCTCGGCGAGGGCGACCGGCGGCTCGGCGACGTAGAAGTTGGAGACGTGGCCCAGCGTGGCGATCTGCTGGGTGACGGCCTGCACGACGGCGGGGTGGGCGTGCCCGAGCGCGTTGACCGCGATGCCGCCCAGCAGGTCGACGTACTGCTTGCCGTCCTCGGCGGTGAGTACGGCACCGGAGCCGCTGACCAGGCCGAGCGACGGGGTGCCGTAGTTGTTCATCAAACTCTGCTGCCAGCGTTCGACGAGGGCACTCATGAGGGGACCACCATCGTTCCGAATCCTTCCGAGGTGAAAACTTCGAGCAGCGTCGAGTGCGGGACCCGGCCGTCGACGACGTGCGCGGCGGGCACGCCGCCCTGCACGGCGCGCAGGCACGCCTCCATCTTGGGCGCCATCCCGGACTCGAGGCTCGGCAGCAGCTTCGCCAGCGTGTCCGCGTCGATCTCCGAGGTGAGCGACGACGTGTCAGGCCAGTTCGTGTAGAGGCCGGGCACGTCGGTGAGCACGACCAGCTTGCGGGCGCCGAGCGCGACGGCCAGCGCGGCCGCGGCGGTGTCGGCGTTGACGTTGTGCACCACGCCGTCGGCGTCGGGCGCGACCGTGGCGACGACCGGGATGCGCCCGGCGGCGATCAGGTCGTCGACGGCCGAGGTGTCCACATGTGCCACGTCGCCGACCTGCCCGATGTCGACCGGCTCACCGTCGATCACGGCGGAGCGGCGCACGGCGGTGAACAGCCGGGCGTCCTCACCGGACAGCCCGACGGCGAACGGGCCGTGCTCGTTGATCAGCCCGACGAGCTCGCGCCCGACCTGGCCGACGAGCACCATGCGCACGACGTCCATCGCCTCCGGCGTGGTGACCCGCAGGCCGCCGCGGAACTCGCTCTCGATGCCGAGCCTGCCGAGCATCGACGAGATCTGCGGGCCGCCGCCGTGCACCACGACCGGCTTGATGCCGGCGTACCGCAGGAAGACCATGTCGGCCGCGAACGCGCGCTGCAGCTCGGGCTTGATCATCGCGTTGCCGCCGTACTTGATGACGACGGTCGAGCCGTGGAACCGCTCCAGCCACGGCAGCGACTCGATGAGCACTGCCGCCTTCTCCTGCGGCGTCATGTGCTGTACGCCGAGTTCTCGTGCACGTACGCGTGGCTCAGGTCCGTGGTCCAGATCGTCGCGTCCATCTCCCCCTCGTGCAGGTGCACCTGGATGGTGACGTCCCGGCCGCGCAGGTCCACCTTGGACCGGTCTTCCGCGGCGGCGCCGCCCCGGCACACCCACACGCCGTTCACGCCCACGTCGACCCGGTCCGGGGTGAACGCCGCACTTGTCGTGCCGACTGCGGCGAGGATGCGGCCCCAGTTGGGGTCGTTGCCGAACAGCGCGGTCTTGACCAGGTTGTTGCGGGCCACGGTCCGGCCGACCTCGACCGCGTCGGCCTCGCTGGCGGCCCCGAGCACCTCGATGGTGATGTGCTTGGTCGCGCCTTCGGCGTCGGCGATGAGCTGTTGCGCGAGGTCGTGGCAGGCGGCGGTGACCGCGGCGGTCAGCTCCTCCTGGTCGGGCTGGACGTCCGAGGCGCCACTGGCCAGCAGCAGCACGGTGTCGTTGGTGGACATGCACCCGTCGGCGTCGATGCGGTCGAACGTCACCCGGGTCGCCTCGCGCAGCGCGGTGTCCAGCGCCTCCGAGCCGGCGACGGCGTCGGTGGTGAGCACGACGAGCATGGTGGCCAGGGCGGGCGCGAGCATCCCGGCGCCCTTGGCGATCCCGCCGACGGACCAGCCCTCCCGCTCGACGTGCACGTTCTTCGCCACCGTGTCGGTGGTCATGATCGCCTCGGCGGCCTTCCCGCCCCCGTTCGGGGCGAGCTGCTTGACCGCCGCGGTCACGCCGGGCAGCAGCTTGTCCATCGGCAGCAGCTCGCCGATCAGGCCGGTGGAGCAGACCGCGACGTCGCCGGCGCCGATGAGCAGCGGCTTCGGCCCGCCGCGCAGCACCGAGGCGACGTGCTCGGCGGTGGCGTGGGTGTCCCGGAAGCCCTGCGTGCCGGTGCACGCGTTGGCGCCGCCGGAGTTCAGCACGACGGCGCGGATCACGCCGCCCTTGAGCACCTGCTGGCTCCAGAGCACCGGCGCGGCCTTCACCCGGTTGCCCGTGAAGACGCCGGCGACGGTCGCGTCGGGCCCGTCGTTGACGACGAGCGCCACGTCCGGCCCGCCGCTCGCCTTGAGCCCGGCGGCGACACCGGAGGCACGGAAACCCTTCGGGGCGGTGACGGTCACGGCGCCACCCCGAACACCGACAGGCCGGCCGTCTCGGGCAGGCCGAGCATCAGGTTGGCGCACTGTACGGCCTGCGCCGCGGCGCCCTTGCCGAGGTTGTCGAGCGCGCTGACCACGACGATGCGCCCCGAGTCGGCGTCGAGCGCCGCCTGCAGGTGGCACGAGTTCGAGCCGAGCGTCGCGGCCGTGTGCGGCCAGGCGCCCTCGGGCAGCACGTGCACGAACGGCTCGTCCGCGTACGCGGCGGCCAGCACGTCGCGCGGGTGCGTGCGCCCGATCGGCTTCGCGGTCACGGTCGCCAGGATCCCCCGCGGCATCGGGGCGAGCACCGGCGTCATGGACAGCGAGTCGGCGCCGCTGGCCTGCTTGATCTCCGGCACGTGCTGGTGCGCCCCCACCTTGTACGGCGACAGATCCCCCATCACCTCGCTGCCCAGCAGGTTCACCTTCGCCGCCCGGCCGGCCCCGGACGTGCCCGAGGCGGCGACGACCACCACGTCGGCGGGATCGGCGACCCCGGCGGCGATCAGCGGGGCGAGCGCGAGCGTGATCGTGGCGGCGTAACAGCCGGTGTTCGCCACCCGGTCGCTCGCGGCGATCGCCTCCCGCTGCCCGGGCAGCTCGGGGAGGCCGTACGTCCACGTGCCGGCGTGCCCGCCGCCGTAGTAGCGCTCCCAGGCCGCGGCGTCCTTCAGCCGGAAGTCCGCGCCCAGGTCCACGATCTTCACCCCGCCGGGCAGCTGCGCGGCCAGGGCCGCCGACTGCCCGTGCGGGAGCGCGAGGAAGACGAGGTCGGCGTCGCTCAAGGTGACCGCGTCGGTCGCCCCGAACGTGAGCGCCAACCCCGCGAGCTGCGGATGGACGGCCGCGACGGGCGTACCCGCCTGCGTGTGCGCCGTGGCGGCCACGAGGTCGAGCTCGGGATGCCCGGCGATCAGGCGCAGCAGCTCACCCCCCGCGTACCCACTGGCCCCGGCCACAGCGACCCGGATTCCCATACCCACCTCCGCATGACTATGCAGAGAACCGTATAACGGAGGACATGCGGGAGCAAGTTCATGTCACCCGCCTCCCGCTCAGCGGGACGGCGGTCGACTCCATGCACGATCGGGAACCAGATCGACCTTTCGACCCGGCGGCGGCGCGCCGGTCGGGGGTAGAACTGATCGCATGGCTGACAAGGATCTGCAGCGCATCCGCGAGACCGCCGCCGCGTACGCCGAGGCCGTCCGGGAGACCCAGCGCTTCTTCGACCGCACCGGGGACCTGGACGATCCGTCCGTGCAGGCGGAGTACGCGAACCTCGTCGAGGCCGAGAAACGGGCTGCGGGCGACCGGCTGGACGCGCTGACCGCCGCGGGCATCGAGGTGCCGAGCATCGACGACAGCGAGGCAGTCGGCTGATCCGGCACGCACGCCGACACCGCCGTCGGTTGATCCGGCACGCGCGCCGGCACCGGGCCGGCGCCTGAGGCGTCCCGATAGCTCCGGTTCCCGCCGGTTCCGGTACTCATTGACCAAAGATCCGACCCCCGTAGTCGCCGGTACCGGTTCCGGGCTGTGCGACACTTCCGACGCTCACCGATGTGGTGCGGCTCGGAGACCGTGTGTTGCCGCGGTCGGACCGGAGGAGTGTCGTGGCCCCTGACGACCCGTACCGTGACCCCTCGCTCAGCGTCGACCAGCGGGTCGAAGACCTGCTGGCGCGGATGACGCTGCCCGAGAAGGTCGGGCAGATGCTCCAGCTCGACGCGCGGCGGGACCTCAAGGACGCCGTCAGCACGCGGCTGGCCGGGTCGATCCTGCACGCCTCGCCGCAGCGCATGCTCGAGGCCATCGACCTGGCCGCGAACACCCGGCTCGGCATCCCGCTGATCACCGCCGAGGACTGCATCCACGGGCACGGCTTCTGGCCCGGCGCGACCGTCTTCCCCACCCAGCTGGCCATGGCCGCCACCTGGGACGCGGAGCTGGTCGAGCGGGTCGCCCGGGTGACGGCCGTCGAGGTCTCCGCGACCGGCATCCACTGGACCTTCTCCCCCGTGCTGTGCATCACCCGCGACCTGCGCTGGGGCCGGGTCGACGAGACGTTCGGCGAGGACCCGTACCTGATCGGCGAGCTCGGCTCCGCGATGGTGCGCGGCTACCAGGGGAACGGCCTGAGCGACCCGACCGCCGTGCTCGCGACGGCCAAGCACTTCGCCGGCTACTCGGAGACCCAGGGCGGCCGGGACGCCAGCGAGGCCGACCTGAGCCCGCGCAAGTTGCGCGCCTGGTTCCTGCCGCCGTTCGAGCGGGTGGCCAAGGAGGGCTGCAGCATCTTCATGCTGGGCTACCAGTCCATCGACGGCGTGCCCATCACGGCGAACAAGTGGCTGCTCAACGACGTGCTCAAGCAGGAGTGGGGCTTCACCGGCACGCTGGTCACCGACTGGGACAACGTCGGGCGCATGGTGTGGGAGCAGAAGGTCTGCGCGGACGCTGTCGAGGCCGCGGCCGTCGCCGTCCGCGCCGGCAACGACCTGGTCATGACCACCCCCGCGTTCTTCGAGGGTGCGCAGGGCGCGGTGGAACGCGGCCTGCTGGCCGAGGAGGAGATCGACGCCGCCGTACGCCGGATCCTGCGGCTGAAGTTCCGGCTCGGGCTCTTCGAGAACCCGCGGGCCCCCGACGCGCAGCGGCAGGCGGCGGTCATCGGGCACCCGGACCACGCCGCGCTCAACCTCGAGGTGGCCCGCCGCTCGCTGGTGCTGCTGGCCAACGACGGCACCCTCCCGCTGCCCGCGGGTGAGCCGCGTACGGTCGCGGTCATCGGCCCCAACGCCGACGACCCGCAGTCCCAGCTCGGCGACTGGGCCGGCGCCTCCGGCCAGGTCGACTGGATGCCCGGCGGCCAGCCGCGCGAACTGATCGAGACCGTGCTCGACGGCTTCCGGGCCGTCGCGCCGGCGGACTGGACGATCACCACCGCGCGCGGCGCCGACATCGAGAAGCTGGTTCCCGACCCGCAGGGCGAGTTCTACCGCGACGGGCAGCCCCGGCCGCCGATCTCGCGTCCCGCGGAGGCCGACCCCGCGATGATCGCCGAGGCGGTCGCCGCGGCCCGGGCCGCCGACTACGCGGTCGTCGTGGTCGGCGACACCGTCGCCCTGACCGGCGAGAGCAAGTCCACCGCGACGCTGGAGCTGCAGGGCGGCCAGATCGCGCTGCTCGACGCGCTCGCCGAGACGGGTACGCCGACCGTCGTCGTCCTCATGAACTCCAAGCCCGCCTCGCTGCCGCCCTCGGCGCTGCGCGCGTCGGCGATCGTGCAGGCGTTCAACCCCGGCATGCGGGGCGGCCGGGCCCTCGCCGAGCTCCTGCTGGGCCACATCGAGCCGACCGGGCGCATGCCGCTGTCCGCCGCGCGGCACGTCGGCCAGCAGCCCGTCTACTACAACCAGATCCGCGGACAGCACGGCAACCGTTACGCCGACCTCACCCAGGACCCGCTGTTCGCCTTCGGCGAGGGCCTGAGCTACACCACGGTCGAGTACGCCGACCTGGAGATCGCCGAGCCGGACGTGGCCGCGGACGGCACGGTCCGGGCCACCGTACGGCTGACCAACACCGGCGACCGCCCGGCGCTGGAGACCGTGCAGGCGTACGTCAGCGACCTCGTGACCAGCGTGACCTGGGCGACGAAGGAGCTGAAGGCGTACCGGCAGGTGCTCGTGGCGCCGGGCGAGAGCGTCACCGTTGACATCGCTGTCGCCGCCGCCGACTGCACGCTGGTGACCGCGGACGGCCGGCGCGTGGTCGAGCCCGGCGACTTCGACCTGCTCGTGGGCCCGAACTCGCGGACGAAGAACCTGCTGCGCGCCCGGTTCCGGATCTCCTGAGAGCCGCCCGCCGTGCTGACGCCTCCCGACGACCTGCCCGAGGGCGTGCTGCGGGAGGCGTTCGCGCTGGCCGAGGTGGAGTACGCGCCCGTCGGCTGGGGCAGCCATCACTGGGTTGCCACCGGCGTGGACGGCGGGCGCTGGTTCCTGACCGTGGACGAGGTCGGCGCCTCTTTCGAACGGCTGCGGCGGGCGCTCGACGCCGCTTCGGCGTTGCGCCTGCCGTTCGTGGTGGCCCCGGTGCGACCCGTGCAGCGTCTCGGCGAGAAATATGCGGGGGCGCTGTACCCGTACATATGGGGTGAAAGCTTTTCGTGGGGCGACTGGCCGGCGGCGAGTCACCGGGAGGCCGTGCGCGACATGCTGATCGCGGTGCACGCCGCGCCGGCGCAGGTGCGCCGCAGAGCGGGCACCGATGATTTCGCGATCCCGCACCGCGACGGGCTGGAGGCCGCCCTGGCCGGCGAGCCGCCCGCGGACCACGGCCCGTACGCCGAGCCCGCCGCCCGGCTGATCGCCGCGCACGCGGCATCGATCCGCGCGGAGCTGGACCGCTACGACGAGCTCGTGGCGACGGCCGACCGGTCCCGATCGGTGCTGACCCACGGCGAGCCGCACCCGGGCAACACGATGCGCGCGGCCGACGGCTGGAAGCTGATCGACTGGGAGACCGCGCTGGTCGCACCCCCGGAGCGCGACCTGTGGCTGCTCGGCGACGACCACACCGGCTACACCGCCGCCACCGGCATCCGGGTCGTGCCGGGGATGCTCGAGCTGTACCGCCGCCGCTGGCTGCTCAACGACCTCTGCGTCGACCTGCGCCGGTTCCGCCGCCCGCACAGCGGGAACCCCGAGGACGAGGAAAGCTGGCAGCTGTTGCAGGCGAACGTCGAAAGAGGGCTGACATGACGCGGGTCGCGGTCACCGGAGGGAACGGCAAGCTGGGCCGGGCGGTGGTCGCCCACCTGGGCGAGCACGGGTACGAGGTGGTGAACCTCGACATCACCGGGCGGCCGCCGCAGACGCGCGTCGACCTGACCGACTACGGCCAGACGGCGGAGGCGCTCACCGGCATCGACGACCGGTACGGATCCGTCGACGCGGTCGTGCACCTCGCGGCGATCCCGGCGCCGGGCCTGCTCCCCAACGCCGCGACGTTCCACAACAACATGGTCGCCACCTTCAACGTGTTCCAGGCGGCGAAGCTCGCGGGGATCACCAACGTCGTGTGGGCCTCCAGCGAGACGGTGCTCGGCCTGCCGTTCACCACGCCGCCGCCGTACATCCCCGTCGACGAGGAGTACCCGGCCCGGCCGGAGTCGACGTACTCGCTGGTCAAGCATCTGGAAGAGCAGATGGCCGCGCAGTTCTGCCGGTGGAACCCCGAGCTGAAGATGATCGGCCTGCGGTTCTCCAACGTCATGGACCCCGAGGACTACGCCGAGTTCCCGTCGTTCGACGCCGATCCGCGCAGCCGCAGCTGGAACCTGTGGGGCTACATCGACGCCCGCGACGGCGCGCAGGCGGTCCGCAAGGCCCTGGAATTCGAGGGTACGGGCACAGAGGTGTTCGTCATCGCCAACGCCGACACAGTGATGGGCCGCACGAGCGCGTCGCTGGCGGCCGAGGTGTTCCCCGGCGTGCCGGTGACCAAGGAGCTCGGCGAGCACGAGACGCTGCTCTCGATCGACAAGGCGCGGCGGGTCCTCGGCTACGAGCCCGAGCACTCCTGGCGGTCCTGAAACGTCGCCGCGGCGATCCGGCGCATCGTGTAGCCGAGCTTCTCGTACGTGCCGACCGCCGCGGCGTTGTCGTGGTCGACCATCAGCGCCACCCGCTCCCGGCCGGCGATCAGCTCGTCGGTGAGGAACGCGCACAGGTCCCGGCCGAGACCCCGGCCGCGCGCGTCGGAGCGGGTGGCCACGCCGGCGAGGAACCCGATCTCCGCCATGGACCACGCGTCGGCGCCCACGGCCAGCAGCTCGCCGGTGTCCGCGCGGATGCCGGCCCATCTCGTCACGCCGGAGCCGCCGGGGTACGCGTACGAGCCGGGATGGTGCTCGTCGAGGAACGCGGCGACCTCCTCGTCGTCCCCGTCCAGCCAGCGCGGCTCGTGGCGGCGGGCGAGGCCGGTGGGCTCGGTGGTGTCCATCCAGCCGAACCGGCCCTCGATGACCAGCCCCGGGATCGCCGCCACGAGCTTCTCGTCGCCGACCGCGTGGAAGCCCTCGACCTCGGGGCGGATGCGGTCCACGAGCGCGACCACGTCGGGCACGCCGCCGCGCAGCGCGAGGCGGTCACGGCGGGACACGTCGGGGCAGGCCACCGCGGCCGCATCACCGAGCGCCCAGGCGCGTACCCCGGCTCGCATGTCCTGCGCCGCCCAGCGCAGCAAGGGATCCTCGTCGGCGGGAAGGCGGTCCAGGGAGATCATCATCACGTCCATGATGCCCCGGTTGCGGGGGTCTGGCATCCTCGCCCCGTGCGCGCCTACCTGCAGAAGATCGTCGTCGCCGGAGCTCTGGCCCTGGCCGCGTCCGTGCTCGCCATGGCCGCCGGTGACATGTGGGTGCGCGCGGCCGCGCACGGGCACGTCAGCTCGGTGGACGACGCGCCGGCCGCACCCGTCGCCCTCGTGCTCGGCGCGCAGGTGTACGCCGACGGCAGCCCGTCGCCGTTCCTCGCCGCCCGCCTGGAGCTGGCCCGTCAGCTGCTCGCCGCGGGCAAGGTGAAGGCGATCCTGGTCTCCGGGGACCACCGCGAGTGGGGCTACAACGAGCCCGGCGCGATGTTCCGGTGGCTGGTCGACCGCGGCGTGCCCAGCGCACGCATCGTGCTGGACCACGCCGGCTTCGACACGTACGACTCGTGCGCCCGGGCCAAGCGGATCTTCGGGGTGGACAAGGCGATCGTGGTGACGCAGACGTACCACATCGACCGGGCGGTGACGCTGTGCCGCCGTCTCGGTATCGACGCCTCCGGCGTGGCCGACGACAGCGTCCGGGTGTACGAGGAACCGTGGCGCAACAGCGTGATCCGCGAGCGGGGCGCGGTGGTGAAGGCGCTGCTGGACGTGGTCTCGGGCCGGGACCCGGTGTTCCTCGGCCCGCACGAGGCCGGCGTGGAGGTCGCGGTCAGCTCCTGAGCCGGGCAGCGCCGCGATCGGGCGGCCAGAACGGGACGGGTGGCCGGCGACGGCCCGGCGAGCGAGCGGCCCGGCGAGCGGGGTGCGGGTAACCGCACCTGCGGCGGCGGGCTGGCCCGGCTGTGCGCGCGGGCCGCGGACGCGAGGGTGGACGCATGGAATCCGTGGTGTCCCTGACGTCCGTGTCCCGGCGCTACCCGCGCGGCGTGCTCGCCCTGCGCGACGTGTCCCTCGAGGTGCCAGCCGGCCAGTTCGTCGCCGTCATGGGCGCGACCGGCTCCGGCAAGAGCACGCTGCTGCACTGCGCCGCCGGCCTTGACCGCCCCACCTCCGGGCGGGTGCGCCTCGCCGGCCGTGACGTCACCCGGCTGCGCGAGGCGGCGCTCACCCGGCTGAGGCGCGACCGGGTCGGCTTCGTCTTCCAGTCCTACAACCTGCTCTCCGAGCTGACCGTACGCCAGAACGTCGCGCTGCCCGCCCGCCTCGGCGGCCCGCGGGGCCGGCCCGTCGACGAGGTGCTCGAGTCGGTGGGGCTGGGCGGGCTGGGCCGGCGGCCGGTGGGCGAGCTCTCCGGTGGGCAGCGGCAGCGGGTGGCCGTGGCCCGCGCGCTCGTCACCCGCCCGGTGGTGATCTTCGCCGACGAGCCCACCGGCGCGCTCGACCCGGCCACCGGCGCGCAGATCCTCGGGCTGCTGCGGACCGCCGCGGACCTCGACGGGGTCGCCGTGCTCATGGTCACCCACGATCCGGTCGCCGCCGCGTGGAGCGACCGGCTGGTGCTGCTGCGCGAGGGAGCCGTCGTCGCGGACGGGGCCACCCCGCAGGCGGAGGCCATCGCCGAGCGGCTGCGTGGCGTCTCGCGGGTGGCGGCATGATCCGGCAGGCGCGGCGGCGCAACCCCTGGTCCTTCCTCGGCCCGGCGGCCACCCAGTGCCTGGCCGCCGCGCTGGTCACCGCCGGGCTCTGCCTGATCGCCTCGTTCGACGGCGCGCCGCTGCGGCCCGGACAGCGGCGCGCCCTGATCGACAGCGGGGTGGCCGACATCGGTCTGCTGTTCCTGCTGAGCTCGATCTACCTGTCGATCCTCATCGTCGGCGTCACCATGAGCTCGGCGATCCGGGACCAGGCCCGGGACATCGCGCTGGTCCGGGCGATCGGCGCCACCCCCGCCCGGGTCCGCCGGGCGGTGGCCGCCCAGGCCGCGCTGGTCGCCGTGCCGGCCACGCTCGCCGGCGTGCCGGTGGGCCTGCTCGGCGGCCGCGCCTGGGTCGCCGGTTTCGTCAGCCACGGTCTGGTCCCCGCCGAGGTCACGTTCCGGGTGCACGGCGGCGTCCTGCCCATCGCGCTCGCCGTCACGACGGGCACCTCCCTGCTCGGCGCGATGATCGCGGCGATCCGGCCGTCCCGCGTACGGCCCGCCGTCGCGCTCGCCGACAGCGCGGCGCCCCGCCTGCGCGTCGGCGTGGCCCGCACCGCCGCCGGCCTCGTCCTGGTCACCGGCGGCGTGGTGCTGTCGGTGCTGATCGCCGGTCTCGACGCCGAGACCGCGGACCAGGCCGGGCTCTTCGTCATGCTGGCCATGTGCACGGGCGCCGGCCTGCTCGGCCCGGCACTGCTGCGGGTGGCCGCGTCCGTCGCCCGGCTGCTCGGCGACACCGGCAGGCTCGCCGGGGACACGCTCGCGGTGCACGCCCGGGCCCTGTCCGGAGCCCTGGTGCCGCTCACCCTGGCGGTGGCGTTCGCCGCGGTCTCCGTCATCCGCGGCGCGACGACGACCCACGTCACCGGGGTCGCCGCGCCTGCCGCCGAGCGCTGGCTGGAGTTCTCGGGAACCGGCGCGTACACCGCCTTCGCCGCGATCGCCGCGCTGAACACCCTGGTCACCGCGATCATGGCGCGGCGGCGGGACCTGGCCGTCGTACGGCTCGCCGGCGGGACCCGGGGGCGTACGCTCGCCGTCGTCGTCTGCGAGGCTCTGGTGGTGACCGGCACAGCGCTCGTGGTCGCCGCGGCGGTGGCGGCGGTGACCCTGCTGCCGCTGCTGCACACCGCCCTGGGCACGTGGCGGCCCTGGCTGCCCGCGAGCTGGGCGACGGCGGGCGTCGCGGGCACGGCTGCCCTGGTCTTCGCCGGCACGGTGCTGCCGGCGGCGGTGGCGGTGCGCCGCCCACCCATCGAGGTGGCCGGGTGATCGTGCTGCGCGCCTGGCTGAGCTCCCGCACCTGGCGGGAGCTGGCCTTCGTGCTCACCGGGGCCGTCCTCAGCCTGCCCACGTTCGCGCTGGCGGTGCTCGGGCTGGTCGCGTCCGCGCTGTCCGTCGTGATCTTCGGCCTGGCCCTGCTGATCGGCGTGCTGGCCCTGGCCCGGCTCACTCCGCGCTACTTCCGGGGACCCGCACGCCGCCTCGTCGGCTGGGACTGGCCGTCGCCTCCCCCGCTCCCGGGCTCCACGCGGTGGCGGCGCATCGTGACGCTGCTCGGCGACCCGACGGCCTGGCGAGCGCTCGCGTACTGCTTCCTGCGGTTCCCGCTGGTCTACACCGGCGCGTACGGCGCGGTCGCCGGCCTGTTCACCGGTCTGGTCGCGGTGACGTACCCCGTCTGGTGGTTCGTCGTGCCGGACGCGTTCTCCTTCGGGGCCGTCACGTGGCCGGGCACCTGGTGGCGAGCCGTGCAGGGCGCCGCACTCCTGCTCGTGCTGCCGTGGCTGCTGCGGCTCGTCGTGTCCCTCGACGGGGTCCTGGTCCGCGCGCTGCTGCGGCCGACCGCCGCCGCCCGGCGCATCGCCCAGCTCGAGGCCGGCCGGGCGGCGCTGCAGGAGGACGCGGCGGCGTTGCTGCGCCGCGTCGAACGCGACCTGCACGACGGCACCCAGGCCCGGCTCGTCTCGCTCGGCGTGACGCTGGCCCGCATCGAGAAGCGCAGCACCGAGGAGCAGGTACGCACCCTCGCCACCGACGCCCGCGGCACGGTGACGGAGGCGCTCACCGAGCTGCGCGACATCGTCCGCGGCCTGCACCCGCCCGCCCTGGACGACGGCCTCGAGGTGGCCCTGTCGACGCTGGCGGCGCGCAGCGCCGTCCCGGCCTCGGTCACGGTGGACCTGCGGCACCGCCCTCCGGACGCCACGGCGTCGGCGCTGTACTTCGCGGTGGCCGAGCTGCTCACCAACGTCGCCCGGCACGCCTCGGCGACGCGGGCGGCGATCACCGTCCGCGAGGAAGGGCCGTGGCTCACGCTGACGGTCACCGACGACGGGCGCGGCGGGGCCGGTCCGGGGCGCGCCTCGGGCACCGGCTTGAGCGGTCTCGCGCGCCGGGCCCGCGCGCTCGACGGCAGCCTGCACCTGCAGTCGCCCGAGGGCGGGCCCACCACCGTCACCATGAAGCTGCCCCGGGAGGGAGGATGACCGGCATGCGGGTCGTGATCGCCGAGGACAACGCGCTGCTGCGCCACGGCGTCACGCTGCTGCTCGGCGAGCACGGCATCGAGGTGGTCGCGGCCGTCACCGACGCCGATGAGCTGCTGCGGGTGGTCGCGGCCGAGCGGCCCGACGCGGCCGTGGTGGACGTACGCATGCCGCCCACGCACACCGACGAGGGGCTGCGGGCGGCGCTCACGATCCGGTCGGCGTACCCGGAGATCGCGGTCCTGGTCTTCTCCCAGTGGGTCGAGACGAGCTACGCGCGGCGGCTGCTGTCGGAGCGCACCGGGCGGGTCGGCTACCTCCTCAAGGACCGGATCGTCAGCACGGACGAGTTCGTCGGCGCGCTGCACCGCGTCGCCGGCGGGGGCACCGCGCTCGACCCCGAGGTCGTCCGGCAGCTGCTGGCCGCGCCCGCCGTCGACCCGGGCCTGTCCCGGCTGTCGTCGCGGGAACGGGAGATCCTCGGCCTGCTCGCCGAGGGCCGGTCCAACGTGGCCATCGCGGAGACGCTGCATCTGGCCGAGCGCAGCGTCGAGAAACACGTCACGGCGATCTTCACCAAACTGGACCTGCCGCAGGCCCGTACGGATCACCGCCGAGTACTCGCTGTGCTGCGATACCTACGCTCCTGAACCCCTTTCATGAAGGTGTGAGCGAAGCAAAAGATCTGACATCGATGAGCATGGACATCCGGTCTTTAGTGGACAACTATGCACAGGTATGACGGATCAACGCGAACGGTCTCTGTTCTCGGAGTCACGGTCGCCGGGGTCACTGTCCTCGCGGCGCGCGTTCCTGTCGGCCTCCGCCGCCGTCGCCGCCACCCCGGTCCTCGGGCGGGCCGCGCGCGCCGCCGGGCTCGAGCGCCAGGATCCCGGCCCCGAGCTCCGGTCGCTGCTGCGCGAGATCGATCCGCACCGCATCGGGGCCACCGTCACCCGCCTCGCCGCGTTCGGCACCCGGCACACCCTGTCCAGCCAGGACGACCCCGACCGCGGGATCGGCGCGGCGCGCGACTGGATCTACGAGCAGTTCCGGGCGTACGCGGCCGAGTCCGGCGGGCGGATGACCGTCGAGCTGCAGTCGTTCGTGCAGCCCCCGGCGTCGCGGATCCCGGAGCCGACCCGGATCACCAACGTCGTGGCCACGCTGCGCGGCGACCGCGACCCCGGCCGGGTGTACGTGGTGACCGGCCACTACGACTCCCGGGCGTCCGACGTCATGGACGCCACGAGCGACGCGCCCGGCGCCGACGACGACGCGTCCGGGGTCGCCGCGATCATGGAGGTCGCGCGGGTCATGGCCACCCGGCGCACCGAGGCCACGATCGTGTTCGCCGCCGTCGCCGGCGAGGAGCAGGGCCTGTACGGCTCCGACTACCTCGCGCGGCAGTTCAAGGACAAGGGCGCCGACGTCCAGGCCATGTTCAGCAACGACATCGTCGGCACCGGCGACGCGCACGACGGGACGGCCGCGGACCCGCGTACGGTGCGGCTCTTCGTCGAAGGCGTGCCCACCAGCGAGACCCCCGCGCAGACCGCGACCCGGCAATCGGTCGGCGGCGAGAACGACGGCCCGTCGCGGCAGCTCGGCCGCTTCGTCCGCGACGTCGCGGAGAACCCCCAGACCGGCATGAAGATCCGGGTCGTCTGGCGCCGCGACCGCTACCTGCGCGGCAGCGACCACATCTCGTTCCTGCTCCGTGGCTACCCGGCGGCCCGCTTCACCGAGCCGCGCGAGAACTTCGCCCACGAGCACCAGGACGTCCGCACCGAGAACGGCGTCCAGTACGGCGACCTCGTCGAATTCTGCGACTTCTGGTACATCGCCCGCGTGGCCCGGGTCAACGCGGCGGCGTTGTGGTCGCTGGCCCAGGCCCCGGGCACCCCCAAGGGCGTGGTCATCGACACCACCCGCCTGACCAACGACACCACCCTGCGCTGGCAGCCCTCCACCGCGACGGACCTCGCGGAGTACGAGGTGGTGTGGCGCGAGACCACGGCCCCGGACTGGCAGCACGTCCTGCCGGTGGGCAACGTGACCACGGTGACGATCGACCTGTCCAAGGACAACGTCTTCTTCGGCGTACGAGCCGTCGACCGCGCGGGGCATCGCAGCCCGGTGGCCGCGCCCACCCCGGGGTAGCGGGGCGGCGCGGCCCACCGGCCGGATCGGTTCTACTGCGGGGGGTCGATCCTCAGCATGCGTACGCCGTGACGACGTTGGCGTTGCTGGGTGCCGACCTGTTGCCGGCGGCGTCGACCGCTCGGGCCGTGACCGTCTGCGGTCCGGGCCGGGTGAAGCGCAGGACGCCCCACACGGCCGCGTTGGCGCCGTTGTCGGTGAGTGCGCCGAGGCGGACACCGTCGGCGAACACCTCGTAGACCAGCGCCGGCTGCGGGGTCACATTGTCGGTGGAGCGCTGGATCCCGATGGTGAGCGGCAGGCAGCCACCGGTCCATCGCAGGCCGTCGGCGTACAGAACGTAGGGCGCGGTGGGCGGCGTCCGGTCCGCGAGCCGGGCCTGGGCGGGAGCGCCCGCGGCCACGAGAGTCAGGGCTGCGGCCGCAGCGACGGTGGCTGTCCGGGCGGGGTGCCGGGTCATCGGGCTTCTCCTTCGGCGGCGAGCCGGCGCGGGGCGGCCAGGCGGGAGAGGGCGAGCGCTCCGACGAGGAGGCCGAAGTCGCGAAGCGCGACGTCGAAGTAGTCGCCGAGGATCAAGAGGTTGACGATGATCCCGGCCAGCCAGGCCGCGACCACCAGGGCGCCCCAGCGGGGCCGGGCCGCGACCAGCAGCCCGGCGATGATCTCGATGACGCCGACCGCGTACATCGCCTGCTGCGCGGTTCCGGGGACGAGGCCGTCGATCCACGGCGCGAGGTAGCCGGGCCAATCGGTCAGCAGGTTGAGGAACTTGTCCAGGCCGAACGCGATGGGTGCGACGGTGAATACGGTGCGGAGCAGCAGAAACGCCTGCTGGGCCGGGTCGCCCGAGCGGGCCCGGGCGAACACTGTCGATGTCACGGCTGCGGTGGGCATCTGACCATCCTTCTAAAAGACGGGGATGAGCTTTTTAGAGACCGTAGGCTCGCCGCGCCTCTAAAGTCAACGCACCCGTCATTTACAGTGAAGGGATGGCACACCGCAGCCGGGCCGAGCGCGTCACCTCCGTAGCGGCCCTCGACGACCCGACCAGCCGGGCGGTGTACGACTACGTCTCGCTCGCATCCGCTGCGGTCTCTCGAGATGCCGCTGCGGAAGCGCTGGGCGTGAGCCGCCGCATCGCCGCCGCGCACCTCGACAAGCTCGCCGACAAGGGATTGCTGACGGTGGAGTTCCGCCGGCTGCACGAACGGGCCGGCCCCGGCGCCGGCCGCCCGGCGAAGCTGTACCGCCGCGCGGCCGACGAGGTCACGGTGTCGGTGCCCGATCGCCGCTACGACCTGGTCGCGAGCCTGCTGGCGGCCGCCGTGACGGAGGCGGTCGGCACCGGCGCCGAGGTCGGGGAGACAGTGAACCGGAACGCGTATGACGCCGGACGGGCGATCGCCGCGGCCACCCCCGACCTGCTCGAGGCGCTGCTCGAGACCGGCTACGAGCCGCACCGATCCGACGGCGGCCTGCTCCTGTCGAACTGCCCGTTCCACCGCCTGGCCCGCCAGTACACGGACCTGGTGTGCGGACTCAATCTGCACCTGCTGCGCGGCATGACCGACGATTCGCCGGCCGCGTTCCGGCCGGTCCTCGACCCGGCACCGGGGCGCTGCTGTGTGCGCCTGGAAGGACCCGGCCCGGTGGGCTAGTTCCCAGCGCCGACCTTCTCCGGCTGCTCCGGCGCCGCCGTCGCGGCCGCCTCGCGCCGGTTCGCCGCCACGCTGGTCGCGGTCACCGTGCCCAGCACGCCGAGGATGACCAGCAGCGACAGCGGTGTCGGCACGTCCGGGACCCAGGACCACACCGTGTGCGCCCAGTGCAGCACCAGCTTCACGCCGATGAAGCCGAGGATCACGGCCAGGCCGTGGTTGAGGTGGCGCAGCTTGCTCAGCGCGTTGCGCAGCACGAAGTACAGCGCGCGCAGGCCGAGCAGGGCGAACGCGTTGGTGGCGAAGACGATGTACGGGTCGTCGGTGACGCCGTACACGGCCGGGACGGAGTCCACCGCGAACACGATGTCGGTCATGAACACCGCGACCACGACCAGCGCCATCGGGGTCAGCGCGCGCCGGCCCGCCGAGCGCACGGTCAGCTTGGCGCCGTGGTATTCGCGGGTCACCGGCATCAGCCGGCTCAGCAGCCGGACGCTGCGCATGCTGCCGATGTCGACCTGCTGCTCGTGCCCGGACAGCGCGTCGCGCATGACCTTGGCCGCGGTCACCAGCAGGATCCCGCCGAAGAGCAGGAAGGCCCAGCTGCCCGCGCTGATCACCGCGGCGCCCAGCGCGATGAACACGGCCCGCAGAACCAGCGCGCCGACGATGCCGTAGAGCAACACCCGCTGCGCGAGAGCGGACGGTACGGCGAACGCGGCGAGCAGAAGCATGAACACGAACAAGTTGTCCACGGACAGGGACTTCTCCACCACCCAGCCGGTGAAGAACTCGATCGACACCTCGCCGCCGTACAGCGGCCACATCACCAGCCCGAACACGACGGGCAGGGCCAGGTAGAAGACCGTCCAGCCGACCGCCTCGCGCATCGGGACGTCGTGCGGCCGGCGGGTCACCGCGAAGTCGACCGCCAGCAGCACCACGAGGATCGCGATCGTGACGCTCCAGAGCAGGGGCGAGCCGATCGAGTCGAGCATGGAGATCTCCTCAGACATGTGTCATCGCCTGAGGTCTCCCTCACCCGTCGCCGCTGACCGCCGCCGCGCGATGGGCGACCGCCCGGGGCTCCTGGCTTCAGGATCCGTACTGACCGGGACGATCTGTCGAGGTACTCCCCTCGCCCCGCACCCTATGTGACCCACCTGAACGCTCCCTGAAAACCGCGGCCCCGGCCCGGCGTAATGTCCCGGGCATGACCGCGCCGTTCCCGTCCGGCACGCCTGACGAGCTCGAGCTGTATCTGCGCTGGCTGGCGTTCCTGCGCGGCGCGGTGCTGCGAAAGGCGTCGGGGATCACCGACGAGCAGGCCCGCTGGCGTCCCGACGGCAAGCTGCTGCCGCTCGTCGGCATCGTCAACCACCTCACCCACGTCGAGTGGCGGTGGATCGACGGGCAGATGCTCGGGGCCGGGACCGGCAAGGACGAAGCCGAGTACACGCCGGCCGGCCTGTCGATCGAGGATGCGCTCGACGCGTACCGTCTGCGGGCCGCCGCGACGGACGCCGCGGTCCGCTCCCTGGGCGATCTCGCGACGCCGTGCCGGTGGGGTGACGGCACCGATCTACGCTTCGTGCTCCTGCACTTGATCAACGAGACGGCCCGGCACGCCGGCCACGCCGACGCGGTCCGCGAGCTGCTCGACGGTACGACGGGAGAATGACATGACGATCGCCGGGAGCGCCCTGGTGACCGGGGCTTCACGGGGGCTCGGCGCGCAGATCGCCCGCCGCCTGGCGGGCGACGGCTGGCCGGTCGCGGTGAACTACCACTCCGACGAGGCCGGTGCCGCCGGCGTGGTCGCCGGCATCGTCGCCGCCGGCGGCCGGGCCGCAGCCTTCCAGGCGGACGTCACCGACGAGACGGCCGTCCCCGCCATGGTGGCCGAGATCGAGGCACAGCTCGGCCCGGTGCAGACCGTGGTGGCCAACGCGACCGGACCGCAGCCGCTCGCCCCGGCCGAGGAAGTGACCTGGCAGGACCACCTCAACCAGCTCGTCTTCTTCGTCAAGAGCCCGACGCTGCTCCTGCGGGCCACCCTGCCCGGCATGCGCCGCCTCGGTACGGGCCGCATCGTGCACATCGGCTCCGACTCCTTCGAGCGGGCGTTGCCGGGGGCCTCGGCGTACAACGCGGCGAAGGGCGCCCAGATCGGCCTGGCGCGGACCTGGGCGCGGGAGCTCGGCCGCCACGGGATCACGGTCAACGTGGTCGCCCCCGGCTGGATCCCGGTCGAGCGCCACGGCGTGGTCACCGCCGAGGACAGCGCGGGGTACGTCCGCGACGTGCCGCTCGGCCGCATGGGCACCCCGCAGGAGATCGCCGACGTGGTCGCGTTCGTGGCGAGCGACGCGGCCCGCTTCATCACCGGCGAGCGGATCACCGTGAACGGCGGCCACACGATCGACTAGCTTCCGCGGGCGGGGCCCGGCCGGGCCTCGTCGAGCGAGACCCGGCCGGGTCGTGCGGCTACGCCCCGCGCAGCGCCGCTCCCGTACGCTCAGCCGCCGCGGCCACGGCTGCGTCGCGCGCGGCCACCGCCTCCTCGACCGTCAGGGTGCGGTCCGGGGCGCGGAAGGTGAGCTTGTACGCGAGGCTCTTCAGCCCCTCACCCAGCTGCTCCGACGCGTACACGTCGAACAGCCGCACCGACTCGAGCAGGTCTCCCGCCCCCGCGACCAGCGCGGCCTGCACGTCCGCGGCCGGGACCGCGGCGTCGACGACGAGGGCGACGTCGATCAGGGCCGGCGGGAACGTGGAGATGGCCGTGGCCATGGCGACCGGACGGGCCGGGATCGCGTCGAGGTCGATCTCCATCGCGCAGGTGCGCTTCGGCAGGTCGAGCGCCGAGAGCACCGCGGGGTGCAGCTCGCCGGCGTGGCCGACGAGGGTGCCGTCGACCGAGATCGCGGCGCAGCGGCCCGGATGCCAGGGCGCGTGGTCGGCCGAGCGCACCGTGACCCGGTCGGGGGTCATGCCGGCCGCGGCCAGCGCGATGCGGGCCGCCTCGACCGCGTCCGCCCAGGTGGCCGGGCGTCCCTCACCCCACCAGCCGGCCGGGGTGATGTCGCCGGTGAGCGCCACCGCGAGGTGCCACGGCTGCTCCGGCACGATCGCGTTGGCCGCGGTCCAGTCCTCGTCGGACGGACCGTGGTCGACGCCCAGCGCCGGCGGGGCCGTGGTGGCCAGGTGCGGCAGGAACACCGTACCCGTCTCGTAGATCGCCAGGTCGCGCTCGCCGCGGCCGAGGTTGCGTTTGAGCGTCGCGAGCAGCGGCGGCAGCAGCGTCGTGCGCAGCAGCGGCTCCTGTTCGGACAGCGGGTTGGTCAGCCGGACCGCGCTGCGGCGCGGGTCGTCGGCGGGCAGGCCCAGCGTGTCGGCCGCGGCCGGGGTCACGAACGGGTACGAGAGCACCTCGACGTACCCGTTCTCGGCGAGGGCGGTCCCGATCGCGCGGCGGCGGGCCTGTTCCGGCGTCAGGCCGCGACCGCCGCGCGCCGGGGGCAGCACGCTGGGGATGGCGTCGTAACCGCCCAGCCGGGCGACCTCCTCGACCAGGTCGATGGGGGCGAGCAGGTCGGGCCGCCACGACGGCGGTGTGACCTCGAGCGGCTCGACGCCCGTGACCGCGCAGCCCACCTGGCCGAGCAGCTCGGTGACCCGTTCGACCGGATAGACCACGCCGATGCGCCGGCTCGCGAGGTCGCCGGGCAGCTGCACCGGGACCGGCGGCAGGACGTGGTCGATGTCGAGGATCCGCTCGTCGGCCGTGCCGCCGGCGTGCGCGGTGAGCAGCTCGACGGCCCGCTGCAGCGCCACCAGCGGCAGCTGCGGGTCGACGCCGCGCTCCCAGCGCTTGGCGGCCTCGCTGAACAGCCTGTGCCGGCGGGCCGTACGCCCGACCATCACCGGGTCCCAGTGCGCCGCCTCGAGCAGCACGTCCACCGTGTCCGGCTGGACCTCGCTGGTCTCGCCGCCCATGACCGCGGCGAGCGAGATCGGGCCGGAGTCGTCGCAGATCACCATGTCCTCGGCGTCGAGCACGCGCGCGACACCGTCCAGGGTGGTCAGCTTCTCCCCCGGCCGGGCCCGGCGTACGGTCAGCCCGCCGCGCAGCAGGTTGAGGTCGAACACGTGCATGGGCTGCCCGAGCTCGAGCATCAGGTAGTTGGTGATGTCGACGGCCAGCGAGATCGACCGGATGCCGGCCGCGATGAGGCGGCGCTGCATCCACTCCGGCGACGGCGCCGACGGGTCGATGCCACGGACCACCCGCGCCGCGAAGCGGTCGCAGCCGACCGTGTCCTCGATGCGGATCTCGTACGGCGGCTCCGCGGTGGCCCCCGGCGCCGGGACGGCACCCGGGTCGGTGTACGCCGTGCTGTATGCGTACGCCAGCTCGCGGGCGATGCCGCGCACGCTCATCTGGTAGCCGCGGTCCGGGGTGATCTCCACGTCGACGATCACGTCGTCGAGCCCGACCACGGGACGCGCGTCGGTGCCGGGCGCCGCCGACTCCGGCGGGAGCACGATGATGCCCGAGTGGTCGCCGCTCAGGCCCAGCTCGGCGGCGGAGCAGATCATGCCGTTGGAGTTGCGCCCGTACGTCTTGCGCGCGCCGATCCGGAAACCGCCGGGCAGCTCGCCACCGGGCAGGATCACGACCACCAGGTCGCCCACGGCGAAGTTGCGGGCACCGCAGACGATCTCCTGCGCGGCCGGGTTGCCGACGTCGACGCGGCAGAAGCGGATGGGCTTCTTGAATCCGGTGAGCTCCTCGATCTCGAGCACCCGGCCGACGACCAGGTCGCCCTTGATCGTGGCGGCCTGGTCGACGACGGACTCCACCTCGATGCCGAGGTCCACCAGCTTGCGCTCGAGGTCGGCGGCGTCGACGGGCGACGGCAGCTCGACGTACTCGCGCAGCCAGGACAGGGACAGCTTCATGATCAGACCGCCATACCGAAGTTGCGGGTGAACCGGACGTCACCCTCCACCATGTCGTGCATGTCGCTCACGCCGTTGCGGAACATCAGCGTGCGCTCGACGCCCATCCCGAACGCGAAGCCCGAGTAGCGCTCCGGGTCGATGCCGCAGGCGGTGAGCACCCGCGGGTTGACCATTCCGCAGCCGCCCCACTCCACCCAGCGCGGGCCGTCGCGGTGCTGGGCGAACCAGACGTCGAACTCCGCGGACGGCTCGGTGAACGGGAAGTAGTGCGGCCGCCAGCGGGTGCGCGCGTCGGGGCCGAACATGGCCCGGGCGAAGTGGTCCAGCGTGCCCTTGAGGTGGGCCATGGTGATGCCCTCGTCGACGACGAGGCCCTCGATCTGGTGGAACACCGGGCTGTGGGTGGCGTCCAGGTCGTCCGTCCGGTACGCCCGCCCCGGGCTGACCACGTAGATCGGCGGCTGCCGGGTCAGCATGGTGCGCACCTGGCCGGGCGACGTGTGCGTGCGCATGACCAGGCCGGGCAGGTCCACGTAGAACGTGTCCATGAGCCCGCGCGCGGGGTGGTCCGGGCCGATGTTGAGCGCGTCGAAGTTCGCCCATTCGAGCTCGAGCTCGGGTCCCTCGACGACGTCGTAGCCCATGCCGATGAACAGGTCGGCCATGTGCTCCATGAGCGTGGTCAGTGGGTGCCGGGCGCCGCGCGGGCGGCGGTCCCACGGCAGGGTGACGTCGACGCGCTCCTCGACCAGCACCCGGGCGGCCCGCTCGAGCTCCAGCTCGGCGAGGCGGGCGTCGTACGCCCCCTGGATGGACTGGCGGGCCACGTTGACGCGCTTGCCGGCGTCGGACTTGGCGGCGGGCGGCAGCGAGCCGATCTCGCGCCGGGCCAGCGACACCGGCGAGCGGTCGCCCAGGTGGGCGGGCTTGAGCGCGCCGAGCGCGTCGAGGTCGGCCGCCGCGGCGAACGCCTTCTCGGCCTCGGCGACCGCGGCCTCGAGGGCCTCGGGGGCGAGCAGGGCGGCCTGCTTCGGATCGTACGGATCGTTGCGGTAGGACATGGTCGGGCGAACTCCCTCACACCGGATGAGCCATCGGCTCGTCGGGACCGAGTGCACCGAGCGCAGCGAGGGCCGCGAGTGGGGCGACTCGGGTGGATCAGTGTACGGAGGCACGGCTGGGCCGCAGCCCGCCGGTCAGGGAAGTTCGCGCAGAAGAAGAGTCAGCCCACGCGCCCGCGACCAGCGGGCTGGGTAAACATCCGACTCATGACGGTCTCCTCGGGGAGCGCTGCGCTCTGGCCGAAGCATACAAGCAGACGGCCGCGGCGGCAGCCAGGTTAAGGCTCTCCGCGCCGCCGTAGATGGGTACGCGCACCCGCCGGTCGGCGCTCGTCAGCAGCTCGGCGGGCAGCCCGTGGGCCTCGGACCCGAAGAGCCAGGCCGTGGGGGCGGCGAGGGTGCCGTCGTCGAGCAGGTCGTCGAGGTCGCTGTCGCCGTACCCGGTGGTGGCGAGCACCTGCAGCCCGGCGGCGCGCAGCTCGTCGGCGACGGTCAGCGGCGAGCGCACCACGTCCACGTTGAACAGACTCCCCGCGGAGGAGCGCACACATTTGCCGTTGTACGGGTCCACCGCGTCGCCGGCGAACACCACCGCACCGGCTCCGGCGGCGTCGGCGGTGCGCAGGACCGTACCCGCGTTGCCCGGGTCGCGGATCTCCGCGGCGACCGCCACCAGCCGGGGTTGCTTGGCGAGCGCGGCGGCCAGCGGCACGTCGACCTGCTCGCACACCGCGACGAGCCCCTGCGGCTGGACGGTCTCCGCGAGCGCCGCCAGCCCCTCCTCGGTCACCGGGGACACCACGGGCGCCTGCATCGCGAGGTCGCCGTGGCGGGCGAGGGCCGCGTCCGTACCGAACAACTCCAGGACGACCCCCGCGGCCAGGGCGGAGCGCACCGCCTGGGGCCCTTCTGCCAGGAAGCGGCCGGTCTGGTCGCGGTCGCGGCGGCGCTGCAGGCGCCGGGCCGCGACGACCCTGGGGGTACGGGGGGTGAAGGTCACATCTCCTCCGGGGACAAGCATCGGGGCGCCTCCCGGACGAACCGGAAAGCGCCCCGAAAGGACTTGCTCAGGCGGCCTGGGCGGCGGCGCCGCCCGTGCCCTCGGCCGCCACGGCGGCGCGGGCGACCTCGACGATCGCCGCGAACGAGGCGGCGTCGTTGACGGCCATGTCGGCCAGGATCTTGCGGTCCACCTCGACGCCGGCCAGCTTGAGGCCCTGGATGAGGCGGTTGTAGGTCAGGCCGTTGGCCCGGGCGCCCGCGTTGATGCGCGTGATCCACAGCTGGCGGAAGTCGCCCTTGCGGTCACGGCGGTCGCGGTACGCGTACTGCATCGAGTGCAGCACCTGCTCCTTGGCCTTGCGGTACAGGCGCGAGCGCTGTCCGCGGTAGCCGCTGGCAGTCTCCAGCAACGTGCGACGCTTCTTCTGGGCGTTCACTGCCCGCTTGACGCGTGCCATTTCGGTACTCCTAACAGGGGAACGGGTGTGGCTCGCGTCAGCGGCCGAGCAACTTCTTCACGCGCTTCACGTCGGCCTTGGCGACCACGACGGTGCCGGTCATCCGGCGCGTGACGTGGGAGGACTTGCCCTCCAGCAGGTGCCGCTTGCCGGCCTGCTCGCGGACGATCTTGCCCTTGCCGGTGAGCTTCACCCGCTTACCCATGCCGGTGTGGCTCTTCATCTTCGGCACTTGAACGCCTACTCTCTCTGCTCCCCGAGGCCGGAGGACCTCGGGGATTCCATCACTCTGCGGTGGTGTCGGCGGGCGCTTCGGCCGGCGGCGCCTCGGCACCGTCGCCCTCACGCGGTTCCCGCGGCGGCCGGGCGTTGGCCGCGATCGTGGCCGCGGCGGCCGCCTTGGTGGCCCGGTGAGGCGCCAGCACCATGATCATGTTGCGGCCGTCCTGCTTGGGACTGGCCTCGACGAAGCCGAGTTCCGAGATCTCCTCGCTGAGCCGGCGCAGGAGCCGGAAGCCCAGCTCCGGGCGGCTCTGCTCGCGACCGCGGAACATGATCGTCACCTTGACCTTGTCGCCCGCCTTGAGGAACCGCACCACGTGACCCTTCTTGGTCTCGTAGTCGTGCGGGTCGATCTTCGGCCGCAGCTTCATTTCCTTGATGACGGTCTGTTGCTGGTTGCGCCGGGCTTCGCGCGCCTTGAGTGCACTCTCGTACTTGAACTTGCCGAAGTCCATGAGCTTGCACACCGGCGGGCGCGCCATCGGCGCCACCTCAACCAGATCCAGGTCGACGTCCGCAGCCAGCTGCAGGGCGCGCTCGAGCGGGACGATGCCCACCTGCTCACCCTCAGGGCCGACCAGCCGGACTTCCCGTGCCCGGATCTGCTCGTTCACGCGTGGTTCGACGCTGATGTGGCCTCCTCAGAACGATCTGCTCGCGTCCGGCACGTGCCGGACGCTGTCTGCCAATGTCGGTCGGCCTCGCGCCGCCCTCGTGCAACGGGCGACGGGAAAGCAGAAGGCCCCGGCGCATGCCAGGGCCCGCTCGACCGGTCATCGGCGTCCATGAGGACGCACACCGGCACCGGGTATTCCCCAGGCCGGTTGACCGGACCCGGACACCGTCCCGCGCGGAACGCGGATGGCGACTCGGGTGGGAACCAGCGGGCTCCTCTTTCGCGCCCGCAGCTCCCCGACCCGAGGGTAAAGTGCGCAGGCGTGGTCGACTGCGGCGAAGTCTACCAGCTCAGGAGGACGACGCCGAATGAAGGGCCCGAAGTGCGCGGACGCCCTCGACGGCGTACTCCTTGTCGGCCGCCTGCAGCGCGTGCACCGGCACGGTCTCGTCGTCGTGCAGCTCCAGCATCGCCCAGGCCGAGTTGCGGTCGAAACGCACGGCGCGCACCGCCGACCAGGGCAGATCGAAGTTACCGATGACGTTGCGGATCCGCACGTGCTCGGCGTCCGCGCGGACCCGGGGGCGGGTGAAGGCCAGGATGCCCGCGGCGGCGAGGACACCGAGGCCGATCATGGCGGTCTGGTCGCCGCGCTCGAACTGGCCCAGGCCGTCGCCCGTGGCGCCGTGCAGCCCGAAGCTGAGCGCGGTGAACAGGATCACCACCGCGGCGGCCGAGAAGCCGGCCACCCAGCGGATGCGGCGCGGCCGGAACTCGACGGCCTCGCGGGTCGGAGTAGTCACAGACACAACTCTGCCACTAGAGCCGGCAGTTGGAGATGTCGGTGACCAGGATGGCGCGCGCGCCGAGCTCGTACAGCTCGTCCATGATCCGGTGCACCTCGGCGCGGCGGACCATGGCCTGCACCGCCACCCATCCCTCGCGGTGCAGCGGCGAGACCGTCGGTGACTCGATGCCGGGCGTCAGCGCGGTCGCGTTCTCCAGCAGGTCGGCGCGCACGTCGTACGCCAGCATCACGTAGCTGCGGGCCACCAGCACACCCTGCAGCCGCCGGATGAGCTGGGAGGTCTTCGCCTCGGTGGTGTCGTTGTGCCGCCCGATCAGGATGGCCGACGAACGCAGCAGCGGCTCCCCCACCGTGACCAGGCCGGCCTGGCGCAGCGTGGTGCCGGTCTCGACGACGTCGGCGATCAGGTCGGCGACACCGAGCCGTACGGCGTTCTCCACCGCGCCGTCGAGGCGGACCACGTCGGCCTTGAGGTCGTGCTCGGCGAGATACCGCTCCACCACCCCCGGGTACGCGGTCGCGATGCGCCGGCCACCGATCTCGGCTTCCGAGCCCAGCGTCCCGGCCGGCGCGGCCCAGCGGAACGTGGCACCGCCGAAGCTCAGGTCCAGTAGCTCCTGAGCCGGTACGGCCGAGTCGACCAGCAGGTCCCGGCCGGTGATACCGAGATCCAGATCACCCGAGGCGACGTACGTGGCGATGTCGCGGGGACGCAGGTAGAAGAACTCGACGTTGTTGTCCTCGTCACGGCAGACGAGGTCCTTGGGGTCGGTGCGCTGGCGGTAACCGGCGTCGCGCAGCATCTGGGCGGAGGGGGCGGACAGGGTTCCCTTGTTGGGTACGGCGATGCGCAACATGGACGTGCTCCTTCGACGGGACTCGATGAGGGCGACAGGGCACGTCAGAGATGTCGGTAGACGTCCTTCAGCTCGAGACCGGTGGCGATCATCAGGACTTGTGCCTGGTAGAGGAGCTGCGAGATCTCCTCGGCGGCGCGGTCGGGGCCCTCGTGCTCGGCGGCCATCCATGACTCGGCGGCTTCCTCGACGACCTTCTTCCCGATGAAGTGCACGCCCTTGTCCAGCGCCGCGACGGTGCCCGAGCCCTCGGGCCGCTGCGCCGCCTTGGCCTGAAGCTCGGCGAACAACTCTTCGAACGTCTTCACGGGAGGGAATTGTTGCAGCTCATTAACCGATGGCGACGGACGGCCCCATCCCTTGGGACGTGGGCTAGCCTGCGCTTCATGGTCAGCAGAAACACCTTCGCCGCACTCGGCGGCGCCGCTGTGCTCGCCGTCACGCTCGCTGCCTGCGCGCCCGCGGACGAGGAAGGCAGCCCCGCCGCGAGCGGCTCCGCGTCCGCCTCCGGCGCGGCCTGCGCCCCGGGCGCCCTCGACACGATGACGCCGGGCAAGCTCACGATCGGCACCGACAACCCGGCCTACGAGCCGTGGTTCAGCGACAACAAGCCGGCCAACGGCAAGGGCTTCGAGTCGGCGGTGGCGTACCAGGTGGCCGAGCGCCTCGGCTACCCCGCGGCGAACGTGACGTGGACCCAGGTGACGTTCAACAACGCGATCGCCCCGGGCCCCAAGACGTTCGACTTCGACATCAACCAGTTCTCGATCACGCCGGAGCGGCGCAAGGCGGTCGACTTCTCGTCGCCGTACTACCTCGTGCGCCAGACGGTGATCACGACCAAGGGCTCGAAGATCGCGGGGGCGAAGACGCTGGCCGAGCTCAAGGACGCCAAGCTCGGCGCCCAGGTCGGCACGACGAGCTATCAGGCGATCGCCGAGCTCATCAAGCCGGCGGCGCAGCCGCAGGTGTTCAACAACAACGACGACGCCAAGAAGGCGCTGGAGAACAAGCAGGTCGACGGCATCGTCGTGGACCTGCCGACCGCGTTCTACATGACCGCGGCGGAGCTCGAGGACGGTGTCATCGTCGGCCAGCTGCCGCAGGTGGGCGTACCGGAGCAGTTCGGCCTGGTCCTGGATCTCGGCTCGAAGCTGACCCCGTGCGTGAGCGCGGCCGTCGACCAGCTGCGCCAGGACGGCACGCTGGCGGTCCTGGAGAAGACCTGGCTCGCCGGCAGCGGCGGGGCTCCCGAGCTTTCGTGACCACCGAGCTCGACCGGGCCGGGCTCTACCGGCCCAGCGACGTCCAGCTCGGGCGGATCGCCTACCGGCGACGGCAGACGATCCGCTCGGTGCTGCTGGCGGCCCTGTCCACCGCGGTCGCCGGCGGCGCGCTGGCCTTCGCCGTCACCGGCGCGCCCGGCTGGGACCGGGTCAAGGCGTCGTTCTTCGACCCCGCGGTCGCGCGCAAGTACCTGCCGGCCGTCCTCGAAGGACTGTGGCTCAACGTCCGGCTGCTGGTCGTCTGCGCCGCGGCCGCGCTGGCGCTCGGCCTGCTCGTCGCGGTGCTGCGCACGCTGCGCGGACCGGTCTTCTTCCCGGTGCGTGCGCTGGCGACCGGGTACACGTACGCGTTCCGCGGCCTCCCGCTGATCATCGTGCTGTACGTGTGCACCCTCGGCGTGCCCGGGCTCCGGCTGCAGGGCATGCCGTCGGTGCTGGTGCTCGGCGGGGCCGCGCTCGTGATCACGTACGGGGCGTACCTGGCCGAGGTGTTCCGGGCCGGCATCGAGTCGGTGCATCCCAGCCAGCTCGCCGCCGCGCGCTCGCTCGGGCTCACGTACCGGCAGACGATGCGGCACGTGGTCCTGCCGCAGGCGGTACGCCGGGTCGCCCCGCCGCTGCTCAACGACACGGTGGCGTTGCAGAAGGACGTGGGCCTGGTGTCGCTGGCCGGCCCGATCGACGCCGTGCGCGCGGCGCAGATCGCGACGGCCCAGGACGCCAACTTCACGCCGTACATCGTGGCCGGGGTGTTGTTCGTGCTTCTCGCCCTGCCGCTCATCGGCGTCACCGACTGGGTGACGCTGCGGGCGGCCCGCCGCCAGTCCGCGGGGTCCTGATGCTGCTGACGTGTGAGAACGTACGGAAGACGTTCGGGTCTCAGGTGGTCCTCGACGATCTGTCGCTCGACGTGGGCGAGCACGAGGTGGTCGCGCTGATCGGCGCCTCCGGGTCGGGCAAGTCGACGCTGCTGCGCTGCGTCAGCCTGCTCACCGGCGTCGACGACGGGACCATCCGGCTCGACGGCGAGGACATCACCGACCCGCGGGTGAACCCCGACCTGGTCCGTCGCCGGATCGGCATGGTGTTCCAGGCGTACAACCTGTTCCCGCACATGACCGTGCTGCGCAACATCACGCTGGCACCCGACAAGGTGCACAAGCGCGCGGCGGCCGACGTACGCGACCAGGCGATGGAGTGGCTGCGCCGGCTCGGCCTCGCGGACAAGGCGGACAGCTACCCCGACCGGCTCTCCGGCGGCCAGCAGCAGCGCGTGGCGATCGTCCGGGCGCTGGTGAACAGCCCGCGGCTGCTGCTGCTCGACGAGGTCACCTCGGCGCTCGACCCGGAGCTGGTCGGCGAGGTGCTGACGATGATCCGCGGCCTCAAGGAGGAGGGCATGACGATGGTCCTCGCCACCCACGAGATGGGCTTCGCCCGTCAGGTGGCGGACCGGGTCGTCTTCCTCGACGGCGGCCGCGTGCTGGAGTCCGGGCCGCCGTCGCAGGTGCTGGGCGACCCGGTCGAGGCCCGGACCCGCCAGTTCCTGGCCCGCATCATCGAAGCGGGCCGCCTGTGACGGCTACGCCGAGACCTGGCGGATGGCGAGTACGGCGTCCAGCACCGCGACCGTGCTCTGCCAGCCCTTGTCCTCGATCGAGTCCTCCAGGCCGGCCCGGTCCTTGGCCTGGCCCAGGCTCTCCACGGTCAGCACGCCGTGCGCGACCGGCGTCTCGGCGTCCAGCGCGACCCGGGTCAGGCCCGCGGTGACGGCGTCGCAGACGTAGTCGAAGTGCGCGGTCTCCCCGCGGATGACCACGCCGAGGGCCACGACGGCGTCGCACCTCTTCGCCAGGGCCTGCGCCACGATCGGCAGCTCGACCGAGCCCGCCACCCGGGTCACGATGACCTCGTCCACACCGCACGCCTTCGCCGCCGCCTGGGCCCGCTCGACCATGTGGTCGACCAGGTCGGCGTGCCAGCGTGAGCCGACGATGCCGAGGGTGAGCCCGGCGGCGTCGACGGTGTTCAGGTGCGGGTCTCCGAAACCGGCCATGATGCCCCCTTTTTTCCGTATGTTCCCATGATCCGACGGGCCGGATCAGCCCAACGCCTCGAACAGATGACCCATGCGGTCGCGCTTGGTCCGCAGGTAGCGCACGTTCTCCGGGTGCAGCCGAACCGGCAGCGCCTCGCGCCCGGTGATCGTCAGGCCGTACCCCTCCAGGCCCGCGCGCTTGGCCGGGTTGTTGGTGAGCAGACGCATCGAGCGGACGCCGAGGTCGTAGAGGATCTGGGCGCCGGTGCCGTAGTCCCGCGCGTCGGCGGGCAGCCCGAGCTCCAGGTTGGCGTCGACGGTGTCCAGGCCGCGGTCCTGCAACTGGTACGCCTGCAGCTTGTGCAGCAGCCCGATGCCGCGCCCCTCGTGCCCGCGCATGTACAGCACGACCCCGCGCCCGGCCTGCGCCACCCGGTCCAGGGCGGCGTCGAGCTGGGGACCGCAGTCGCAGCGTACGGACCCGAAGACGTCGCCGGTGAGGCACTCGGAGTGGACCCGGACCAGCACGTCCTCGCCGTCGCCGAGGTCGCCGTACACCAGCGCCACGTGCTCGGCGCCGTCGACGCCCGTGCGGTAGCCGACCGCCGTGAAGTCGCCGTGCTCGGTCGGCAGCCGCGTCTCGACGACCCGCTCCACCTGCTGCTCGTGCCGCCGCCGGTACGCGATCAGCTGCTCGATGCTGATCAGCGCCAGGTCGTGCTCGGCGGCGAACGTCTCCAGGTCGGGCAGGCGCATCATCGTGCCGTCGTCGTTGACCATCTCGCACAGCACCCCGGCCGGGCGCAGCCCCGCCAGCACGGCCAGGTCGATCGCGGCCTCGGTGTGCCCCGGCCGGCGCAGCACGCCACCCGGCTTGGCGCGCAGCGGCACCACGTGCCCCGGCCGGGACAGGTCGGTCGGCTTGGTGTCCGCGCCGGCCAGCAGCCGGATCGTGTGCGCCCGGTCGGCGGCCGAGATGCCGGTGGAGACGCCGGCAGCCGCGTCCACGGTGACCGCGTACGCCGTCCCCCGCCGGTCCTGGTTGGTGTGGAACATCGGCGGCAGGTCCAGCCGGTCCGCCTCCTCCTCGGTCAGCGGCACGCAGATGTAGCCCGAGGTGTACCGCACCATGAACGCGACCAGTTCCGGCGTGGTGTGCTCGGCGGCGAAGATCAGATCACCCTCGTTCTCGCGGTCCTCGTCGTCGACCACGATCACGGGACGGCCGGCGGCGATGTCGGCCACGGCCCGGCGCACATCAGCGAGCATTGCGGTCTCCCAGCATCTTCTCGACGTACTTGGCAATGACGTCGACCTCGAGGTTCACCGGGTCGCCGGGTGCCTTGGAGCCCAGCACGGTGAGTTTGAGCGTGGTCGGGATCAGCCCGACCGCGAACGAGTCGGCGGTGACCTCCATGACGGTCAGCGAGACGCCGTCGACGGTGATCGAACCCTTCTCCACGACGTAGCGCGACAGCTCGGAAGGCAGCGAGAAGCGCAGCACCTCCCACTGCTCGGCGGGCTCGCGGGAGAGGATCGTGGCGACCCCGTCGACGTGGCCCTGCACGAGGTGCCCGCCGAGCCGCGAGCCGACGGTCGCCGCGCGCTCCAGGTTGACCGGGCTGCCCTCGCGCAGCGCGCCGAGCGAGGAGCGCTTGAGGGTCTCGCCCATGACGTCGGCCGTGAAGACGCCGTCCGTGGCCTCGATGACCGTGAGACAGACCCCGTTGACCGAGATGGAGTCCCCATGCCGGGCGTCCGACGTGACCAGTGGTCCGCGTACGGCGATGAGCGCCGAGTCGTCCCCCGCGTCGGTGAGGCGCACGACCTCACCCAGTTCCTCGACGATGCCGGTGAACATATGGCTGCCTCAATCCGTTTGTGGGTGGTGGGCGGGGTGGTCGGATGGCTTGGGCCGAAGTGATGCTACGAAGCGCAGGTCGGGGCCGATCTGCGTGATCTCGATCAGGTCCAGGTCGATCGCCTCGGCGATCGTGGTGACGCCCGCGTCGACCAGGGCCGCGCGTCCGGCGCCGAGCAGCTTGGGCGCGACGTAGCCGACGACCCGGTCGACCAGGCCCGCGGCGAGGAACGCGCCCGCCAGCGTCGGGCCGCCCTCGAGCAGGACCGCGCGGACGCCGCGGGTGAACAGCTCGCGCAGCAGGGCGGACAGGTCGACGTGGCCGTCGGGTCCGGCGCCGACCGCGGCCGCCGTCGCGATCCAGGTCTCCGCGGCGGCGTCGCGCACGCGCGCTTTGCCGGGGGTACGCCCGGAGGAGTCGACCACCACCCGCAGCGGCTGCTTGATCGCGAGGCTGCCGTCGCGCAGATCGCGGACGGTGAGCTGGGGATCGTCGGCGAGCACCGTGCCGACCCCCGCGACGATGGCGTCGACGGTGCTGCGCAGCCGGTGCACGTCGCGGCGGGCCGGCTCCGAGGTGATCCACATGCTGGTGCCATCGGCCGCCGCTGAGCGCCCGTCGAGGGTGGCCGCGTACTTCCACGTCACGTACGGGCGGCCCCGGCGCACGGCGGTCAGCCAGGCCACGTTGCCGGCCTCGGCCTCCGGCCGGCGTACCCCCGTCTCGATCTGCACCCCGGCGGCTCGCAGCGTCGCCGCTCCCCCGGCCGCGACCGGCGTCGGGTCGTCGACCGCGATGACCACCCGGGTGATGCCGGCGGCGATCAGGGCCTGGGCGCACGGCCCGGTGCGCCCGGTGTGGTTGCAGGGCTCCAGCGTGACCACCGCCGTTCCGCCGCGGGCGCGGTCGCCGGCCTGGGCCAGCGCCACGATCTCGGCGTGCGGGCCGCCCGCGTACGCGTGGAAGCCCTCACCGACCACCTCGCCGTCGGCGCTGAGCAGCAGGCAGCCGACGACCGGGTTGGGGCTGGTGGTGCCGAGGCCCCGGGCGGCAAGCGCGATCGCGCGGCGCATCGCCTCGTCCTCGGTGACCATCTCTCAGCCCTTCCCTGACGCGGTACGGTCACGCGCCGGAAGGTGAGGGAAATAAGCCGGGAACCGGACATCAGGGTACGCTTCGCGCGCCCCGGGCGAGGGTACGGCGCCGGCTCGCCCGGCACTGCGCCCGGACGGGCCGACCCGCGGACACCTCGGTCCTGTTCCGCGCGCTGTCTCCCATCCGGACTGTCTGACCGATCGGCGTGTGCCGGTCGATCAACCGTCGGCCCCGGAGTCTCACCAGGTCCACCGGCCGCCGAGGTTCGACGTCCGGGTCGCGGGCTTACCTTCCCGTGGGGGAAGGATCACCGCCGGTTCGGAATTTCACCGAGTCCCGCCAGCGCGTGGTGGGTCACCGGCCAGTCTTCCACGTCCTGCGCGATCTGCCACCTGCCGGGCGACCCACGTCACAGGGTCGGTTCGTCGTCCAGGTCCGAGTCGCTGCGCCGGCGGTCGATGGCCACGTACGAGCCCGGCTGGCTCTTGGCCACCTTCTTCATCTCGGACGCGACTGCCACGACGGCGCGGTGGTCGTCGTACAACCGGCCGCCCGCGATGGACTGCGCGACGCCGATCGAGAGCGTGACCAGCGCGGCGCGCTGCTTGCCGCCGCGGCGGTCCGGCACCTCGATGTAGCCGCGCTGCGCGTCCTCGGGGTCGTACAGCTGGTCGGCGGAGGCCTCGAAGTCGGTGACCATGTGCTTGGTCAGCGGCAGCACCTGGTCGGGGTGGCAGATGAACACGAAGTCGTCGCCGCCGATGTGGCCCAGGAACACCGGCGGGCGCCCGGCGGCGGCCGCGGCGCGGTGCAGGCTGCGGGCCAGCACGGTGATGAACTCGTCGCCGCGGTCGAAGCCGTACACGTCGTTGACCGGCTTGAACCGGTCGATGTCGACGTAGCCGACCGAGAAGTCGCCGCTCGCCTTCATCCGGTCCGCGATCTCGCGGGTGACGCGGGCGTTGCCGGGCAGGCCGGTCAGCGGCGACACCTCGCGGAACTCCTTGTTGCGCCGCAGCGTCGAGGAGACCCGGGCGATCAGCTCCGCGGTGTCGAACGGCTTCACGAGGTAGTCGTCGACGCCCGCGGTCAGGCCGACGACCTTGTCCACGGTCATGCCCTTGGCGGTCAGCATGATCACCGGGAGCGCGGAGGTGAGCGGCTCGGCACGCAGCCGGCGGGTCAGCTCCACGCCGTCCATCTGCGGCATCATCCAGTCCACCACCGCCAGGTCGGGGCGACGGGTCTCCATCAGCTCCAGCGCCTCCTGGCCGTTGCAGGCCCGGACCACGTCGAAGCCGTGCACCTCGAGGTTGAACGCGACGAACCCGGCGATGTCGGCGTCGTCGTCCACGACCATGATGAGGTCGCGCTTCTCCTCGGGCTCGCTGCCCGGCCCGTCGCCGGCGCGCCGGACGACACCGGTGCTCATGAGTGCGCCAGGGAACGCTCGGCGAGGGCCCGCAGCTTGCGGACCGCCTCGGCGGGGTCGTCGGCGCCGTACACGGCGGTGCCCGCCACGAACGCGTCGGCGCCGGCCGCGGCGGCCTGCTCGATCGTATCGGCCGCGATGCCGCCGTCCACCTCCAGGCGCACCTGCAGGTCCTTGGCGGTGATCCGGCGCCGCACGTCGCGGACCTTGTCCAGCATCTCCGGCAGGAACTTCTGGCCGCCGAAGCCCGCCTTGATCGTCATGATCAGCAGGGTGTCCAGATAGGGCAGAAGCTCCAGGTACGGCTCGACGGGCGTGTCCCGGTCGATCGCCACCCCCGCCTTCGCCCCCGCCGCCCGCAGCGTCTTGGCCAGCGCCACCGGGTTCTCGCAGGCCTCGGCGTGGAACGTCACGTTGTACGCGCCGGCCTCCGCGTACCCGGGCGCCCAGCGCTCCGGGTCGGTGATCATCAGGTGCACGTCGAACGGGATCGTGGTCGCCTTGCGCAGGCTCTCCACGACCGGCAGGCCGATGGTCAGGTTGGGCACGAAGTGGTTGTCCATGACGTCCACGTGCACCCAGTCGGCCGCACCCTCGATGTCGTGCACCGCGTCGGCGAGGCGCGCGAAGTCGGCGGCGAGGATGCTGGGGGCGATGATCGGCGATGACTCCACCGGTGAAGTGTATGGCCTCGTGCGCGGCGCCCGGGATACTCATGGAGTTCTCCCGGGGAGGCTGGCATGCGGCACTTCGCGTACCTGCTGGTGGTGTTTCTCGCCGCCGGCTGCACCACCGCGCCCCCCGACGGCACCGACGGCGACCTGACCGACGGCTGGGCGCTGCCGTCCGCACCCGCGCCGTTCCGCCCGCAGGCCGGCTTGTGCCACGCGAGCCTCACCCAGACGGAGGCGGCCGCCGGCTACCGCCCGCTGGACTGCGCCCAGGTGCACGTCAGCGAGACCTTCGCCGTCGGCACGGCCGCCGACGCCGACGTGGCACCGGCGGCGGGCACGCCCGGCGCGAAGGCGGCCTACCGGGAATGCGCGGACCAGGCGGTGGACTTCCTCGGCGGCCAATGGCGCGCCGCCCGCCTCGCGGTCCACGTGGTCTGGCCGACCCGTCAGGCCTGGTCCGGCGGCGCGCGCTGGTTCCGCTGCGACGTCACCCAGTCCGACCTCGACGGGTACGGCCAGAGCGGACGCGCGGGAAGTCTCGAGGGGGAGCTCGCCGGCCCGTCCCCGCTCCGGCTGGGCTGCTTCGCCCCGTCGGTCAAGGGCGAGACGGTCACCGAGATGAAGCCCGTACCGTGCACGAGCAGGCACCGCGCCGAGTTCGCCGGCCTCTGGCAGGCCCCGGACATCTCGTACGCGGCCCTCGAATCCGGCACGGCCCGCGCCGCCGCGGGCTGCCGCAGCGTGATCGCCCGCTTCGCCCGCCTGCCGGACGACTCGGACATGCAGTACCGCAGCGGGTGGATCTCCTACAACCCGACCCGCACGGAATGGCTGGCGGGCGAGCGGCGGGTGCGCTGCTTCATCTACTTCGCCGAGCGCACGCTGACGCGGTCACTGAAGGACGCCGGACCGGAGGTCCTGCCCGTCGACTGACGGCCAGGACGCCGGGCCGGGCGTCCTGGCCGTCGACCGAGGGGCTCGCACCGGCGCGTGCTCGTGCGGCCGGGGCCGGCCGGGTGGCGATCCGGCGGCCCGGCCGACCAGGGGACCAGCGGCGCGGCAGCCCGGCAGCCCCGCAGCCCGGCGGCGCGGCAGCCCCGCAGCCCGGCGGCCCTGCGGCCCGGCAGCGCGGCAGCCCGACGACGCGGCAGCCCGGCCGCTTCGGTGGTCAGCGGCGTGCGGCGGCGACCCTTGCCTGGAACTCCGCGCTGTCGTTGGTGCGCGGGAACGGCTCGTCCGGCACCGGCACCCCGAGGAAGGCGCAGAGCGGCTCCCAGCCCTGCTTCACCTCGAACTCGAGCAGCCGGCCGGCGGGCACCTCGCGGCGTACGGCCGCGTTGTGCTCCTCGAAGATCCGGACCGCGGCCGCGCGGTCGGCGAACCGGCCGCCGAACGTGCCCTCCCAGACCAGCGCGTCGATCATGTCGATCACCGGACCGGCGGGCGTGGCACCGCCCTGCCGGGCCTGGTTCGCCGCGAAGAAGATCGTCCGGTGGGCGCTGTCGTACCAGGCGTCCGGGTCGCGCACGGTGAGAATCACCTTGGCGTCCGCGTGCTCGGCGGTCAGCTCCCGCCAGAAGTACGTTCCCGGCCAGTCCACGGTGGACCGGTGACCGGCCAGGGCCTCGCGCAGGCGGCCGGCGTCCCCCTCGGCGGCGCGCCGGAACGAGTCGGCGCGCTCCGGCGCTTCGAACAGCGACGTCATGTGCATGCACGGGCCGAGACCCAGCCGCTCGAGGGCGACCTTGAGGCTGAGTGTGCCGGTACGTCCGAATCCTGCTCCGATGACATCCATCCGTCATCAATACCAGGGTTTGTTGACCCGAAAAGTGAACTTTTCGACGCGATATCGGGCGCCTCGGCACGTTCGCGCAGGTCATGGGTCGCGCACCCCATCGCCCGGCCACGGGCCGCTCACCCCGCCACCGCGCCACCTCACCCGGGCGGCCACGCCACCTCACCCGGGCGGCCACGCCACCTCACCCGGGTGGCCGCGCCCGTCGGCCAGCCACCGGGCCGCTCAGCCGGCGCCACCGCGCCGCTCCTCACGGTGCGGTGCGGGGTAGCTCCGCCGTCGGGCGCGCGCCCGGCACCCCGCCGCCGGCACGAAGCCGCCGGCACGAAGCCGCCGGCACGAAGCCGCCGCCGGCCGGAATTGCTCAGCTGGTGCGGCGCAGGACCGCCAGGAACATCGCGTCCGTGCCGTGCCGGTGCGGCCACAGCTGCACAGTCGGCCCCGGCCCGAGCTTCGGCATGCCCGGCGGCAGCAACGGCCGGGCGTCCACGAAGTCCACCTCGACCCCGCTGCGGCGCGAGCCCTCGGTGACCGTCACCTGCGTCTCCACCATGTGCGGGGAGCACGTCACGTACGCCACCACGCCACCCGGGCGTACCGCGCGCAGAGCCGCCACGAGCAGCTCCCGCTGGAGGCGGGTGAGCGGCGGGAGGTCGTCCGGCCGGCGCCGCCATCGGGCCTCCGGGCGCCGGCGCAGCGCGCCCAGACCCGTGCACGGGGCGTCGACCAGGACCCGGTCGAACGACTCCTCGGCCAGGTCGGGGTCGCGGCCCACCGTACGCCCGTCCGTCGGCAGGACGGTGACCGGCAGACCGACGGTGGCCTGCTCGACCAGCTGGGCCCGGTGGTCGGCGACCTCGACCGCGGTGACGTCGGCGCCGCGCAGCGCGGCGATCGAGCCGAGCAGGCCGGTCTTGCCGCCGGGGCCGGCGCACAGGTCCAGCCAGCGGGTGTCGCGGCCCTCGACCGGCGCGGCCAGCAGCGCCGCCGCCACCAGCTGCGAGCCTTCGTCCTGCACGTGGGCGCGGCCGTCCCGAATGGCCGCGAGGTCGCCCGGCGAGCCGCCGTTGAGGTAGACCGCGTACGGCGAGAACGCGCCCGGCACCCCGCCCACCTCGTCGGCGAGATCGACGGCGTCGGAGCGGCCGGGGCGGGCGCACAGGTGTACGACCGGCGGCTGGTTGTCCTCGATGAGCAGGCGCGCCGTGTCCTCCAGGTCGCCGCCGAGCGACTCCGCGAACGACCGGATGATCCACTCGGGGTGGTTGTGCACGACGGCGAGGTTGCCGATCGGATCCTGCTCGTAGTCCGGCGCCACGCGCGCCAGCCAGTCGTCGAGGCTGGTCTCGGAGATGCCGCGCATCACCGCGTTCGAGAAGCCGGCCGCGCCGGGCGCGACCGACCGGACCAGGTCCACGGTCTGGTTCACGGCCGCGTGGGCGGGCACCCTGGTGAAGAGCAACTGGTACGCGCCGAGCCGCAGCGCGTCACGGGCCGGCGGGTCGATGCGTGACACCTCACGCCCCGCCGCCTCGGCGATGATCAGGTCGAGGGTGCCGACCGCGCGCAGGGTGCCGTACGTGAGCTCGGTGGCGAACGCCGCATCCCGCCCCTGCAGCCCCATGCCGCGCAGGATCTCGGGCAGCACGAGGTTCGCGTACGCGTCGTCGCGATGCACCGCCGCGATCGCCTCGTACGCCGCCTGCCGCGCCGGGTCGGACGGCGGGCGACCGCCCCGCGGCGCGCGACCGGTGCGGGCGTCGCGTCCCTGGGTGCGGCCGTAGCCGGGCCCGCCGGGACGCCGGGGCCGTCCGGAGTTGTGCGGCCGGTCCGCGCGGTGTTCCCGGCTGTCCGCGCGGTCCGTGCGCTGGTCGCTGCTGTCCGGCCGGTTCGTGCGCTGGTCGCTGCTGTCCGGGCGGTCCGTGCGCTGTTCCCGGCTCTCCGGCTGAGTTGCGCGGGGTGCTTCGCTGTCCTCTTTGCTGTCCGGACGGTCCTCGGCACTCACTGGAGCTGCTCCCCCGGGTTGATCCGCAGGCCGCGCGCCCAGTCGCTCGCGGACATGGGCTTCTTGCCGGCGGCCCGGACCTCGCCGAGGATCACCGGGGTGGTGGCGGTGCCGGCCAGCACGCGGGTGCGTTCGACCAGCAGCTCCCCGGGCCGGAGCGGCTCGGCGTTGGCCACCGGCCGCACCGGGCCGAGCTTGACCCGCTCGTCGCGCAGGGTGGTCCAGGCGCCGGGGGCCGGCGTGCAGGCCCGGATGCGCCGGTCGACCGCGAACGCCGGATCGGACCAGCGGACCCGCGCGTCCTCGACCGTGATCTTGGGCGCCATCGACACGCCGTCGGCCGGCTGCGGGTGCGCGCGGGCCGTACCCGCCTCGATCGCGTCGAGGACCGCCACGAGCAGCCCGGCACCCTCGGTGGCGAGCCGGCCCAACAGGTCACCCGCCGTGTCCTCGGCGCGGATGCGCTCGGTGAGCGTGCCGTACACGGGACCGGTATCCATGCCGGCCTCCAGCTCGAAGACGCTGGCGCCGGTGACCTCGTCGCCGTGCAGGACGGCGTGCTGCACGGGAGCCGCGCCCCGCCATGCCGGCAGCAGCGAGAAGTGCAGATTCACCCAGCCGTGCTTGGGGATCTCGAGCGCGGACGGCGGAACGAGCGCGCCGTACGCGACCACGGGCACACAGTCGGGCGCGAGCTCGCGCAGCCGCTCCTGGAACTCCGGCTCCCGCGGCCGCTGCGGGGTGAGCACCTCGATGCCACGCTCGTCGGCCCAGGCGCCGGCGGGCGAGCGGACCAGGCGGCGGCCACGGCCCGCCGGGGCGTCCGGCCGGGTCACGACGGCGACGAGCTCATGGGAGGACGCTGCGATCGCGTCGAGGGACGGGAGGGTGACTTCCGGCGTACCGGCGAAGATCAGACGCACCCGGTCACCGCCCCAGGCCGAAGAGGCCGCTGCCGTGCGGGCTGGTCTTGACCACCGGCGGCTTCCCGGCGTGGTACCAGTCGGCGGCCCGGATCTGCTTCATCGCCTCCTTGCGGGCGGCGGCGTCGAGCCGGTCAAGGAACAACACCCCGTCCAGGTGGTCGGTCTCGTGCTGCATGCACCGCGCCATCAGGCCGGTGCCCACCAGCTTGATCGGGTCGCCGTACTCGTTGAGGCCCTCCGCGACGACGTTCTGCCGCCGTTTCGTGTCCACGTAGACGCCCGGGATCGACAGGCAGCCCTCGGGGCCGTCCTGCTCCTCGGCGTCGGGGAAGCTCAGCACCGGGTTGACGATGTGCCCGACCACGTCGTCGACGTTGAACGTGAACACCCGCAGACCCACACCGAGCTGCGGGGCGGCCAGCCCGGCCCCGGACTCGTCGAGCATGGTGTCGGTGAGGTCCCGCACGAGGGCGCGCAGTTCCTTGTCGAAATCGGTGACCGGGTCGGCCTGCGTACGCAGCACCGGGTCGCCGAACAGACGGATGGGCTGGACGGTCACGCGATGCCACTCCTGATCGCCGTACGGTGGGACACCCTGCAGTCTACGGAGCAGGCAGCACCGCCTGCACCGAGCCTCACCGCCGCCGGAGCCGGGACCGCCGGCGGCGGCGCCGACCCGGCGGCGATGCCTCCCGGCGGCGTCTCCCGGCGAGCAAGCCGGCGGTCGCAACGGCGCCTGGCTGCCGCCGGCCTGGCCCCCCGGTCGCAACGGCGCGTGGCGGGCTTGTTGCGGCTGGCTCAGCCCAGCGAGACCGGCAGCGTCGCCCATCCCCGCAGCGTGAGCCTGTCCCGGCGGGCGGGCTCCCCCGCCGCCGCGATCCGCGGGAACCGGCGCAGCAGGGCGGGCAGCGCCACCTTCGCCTCCAGCCGGGCCAGCGGCGCGCCCAGGCAGTAGTGAGCGCCCGCGCCGAACGACAGCGGCGCGTTGTCCGGCCGGTCCGGGTCGAACCGGTCCGGGTCGGCGAAGCGCTGCGGATCCCGGTTCGCGGCCCCCAGGAACAGCACGAGCTCGCTGCCCGCAGGCACCGGCACCCCGGCGACCTCGGCATCCACCCCCGCGAACCGCTCGGTCAGCTGCACCGGCGAGTCGTACCGCAGGATCTCCTCCACGAACGCCGGGGCCAGCTCCGGATCCGCCCGCAGCCGCGCGGCCTGCTCGGGCCGCTCGAGCAGCAGGTGCAGGCCGTTGCCGAGCAGGTTGGTGGTGGTCTCGAACCCGGCCACCAGCAGCAGCGCCAGGTTGCCCATCAGCTCGTCGGCGGTCAGCTTGTCGCCGCCGGCGTCGTGCGCGGCGGCCAGCGCGGTCACCAGGTCGTCCCGCGGCTCCTGCCGCCGCAGCTCGATCAGCGAGGTGAAGTAGTCCTCCAGCTCCTTGGCAGCGCTGTGCGCCGCCACCGCCTGCTCCTCGGTGAAGCGCACCTCGAGAACCGCGGTGAGCGCCTCGGCGAGGCGCCGGAACCGCCCACGATCGCTCGCGGGCACGCCCAGCAGGGCGCAGATCACCCCGATCGGCAACGGGTACGCCAGATGCGTCATGTAGTCCACGACCCCGCCGTCGGCCTGCCCGGCCAGCTCGTCCAGCGCCTCGTCGACCTGCGCGACGATCACGTCCTGCAGCCGGGCGACCCGCCGTGCCGTGAACACGCCGGACGCCAGCCGCCGCATCCGCGTGTGGTTGGGCGGGTTCTGCCGCAACATCGAATCGGCGAACAGCGCGACACCGCGGTTCGCCCGCCAATCGGACCATTGCGCGTCGAGCAGCGCGGAGTCGTACGCGACCATCGCCGGGTCGCGCAGAATCGCATCGGCGGCGGTGTACCCGCACACGAAGAACGCCCCGCCGTGCCCGACGACCGGCCCGTACGACCGCAGCGCCGCGTACGCCGGGTAGGGGTTACGGCCGGCTCCGGCCGAGAGCAGGGTCGAGATGGCGTCGGCGGCATCCATCGCTCCATTGTGCTGACCCGTCCACCCCCATGTCGATCAAGCAGCGCTGTCTATTTCCGGCACCGGCCGAGCGAGGTCGCCGGCATCCCGTGCGGGAACGCGACGCGTCGGTCTCCGGCAGACGACGCCGCGCACCGCCGCGTCCGACGTGCGGCCGCCCTCCTCGCCCGGTCGGGCGCGTGCGTCGCCGTTGACCGCGCCTGTCTGCGGCCCGGCACGCGCGTCAGAGCAGCTCGGCCGGGTCGACCTGGACGCGGACCGGCAGGGCCGCCTTCTTCGCGCTCCGCACGGCCGCCGCCTCGTGCAGCGCCCGGGCCAGCTCGGCCGCTCTGCCGCGCGACACCCGGACGAGCATGCGTTCCTGGTCGTCCGGCGCCGGCACCGGGCCCAGCACCTCTGCGCCCGGGGGCAGGTGCGTGGCGTCGAGGAGCTCGGCGACCGCCTCGGCCTTGCCGGTGAGGCTCGCCATCCGGGCAGCCGGCGGGAAGCCGAGTTCACGGCGCTCGGCGAGCTCGCGGGCGGCGAACCAGCCCGGATCCCAGCGCAGCAGCGCCTGCACCGGGGCGAGTGATCCGTCCGCCACGACCACGACACGGCCTCCGGCGGGTGCCGGACGGGCGAGAGCCGCCGCGGACAGCCAGCGGCGCATCGTCTCCTCGGCCGCGCGCAGGTCGGCGCGGGTCAGCAGGGCCCACGTGTCGAGCAGGAGGACGGCGCCGTACCCGCCTTCGGCGACCGGCTCGGCCCCCGGCGTCGCGACGACCAGCGCGGCGTCGCCCGGCACGGTGTCGAGGATCTCGTCGCGGCCCGACGTCCGCACCGGCACGCCCGGGAAGGCCCGGCCGAGCTCTTCGGCCGTGCGCCGCGCGCCGGTGACCGAGGCGCGCAGCCGGCGGCCACCGCAGGCGGGACACGCGTACGCAGCGGCGGCGCGCCCGCACCAATGGCAGGTCGGAACGGATCGTGCCCCGGCCAGCCCGAGCGGCCCGGAACAGTGCGGGCACCGCGCGGGGGTGCGGCACTCAGCACAGGCGACCGACGGCAGATAACCGCGGCGCGGCACCTGAACGAGGACCGGCGCGCCGCCCTGCAACGCCTGCCGCGCCGCCTGCCAGGCCAGGCTGGGCAGCCGCGCGGTCGCCGCCCCGGGATCACGCGCGAGCTGCGGATCATCCCCGGTCGGCGCGATCGCCGGGCTCCGCGCGCGCAACGTGCCGCGCGTCGCCACGATCTCCTTGGCCCAGCCGGTCTCCAGGAGCAACTGCCCTTCACCCGTACGCGCGAAGCCCCCGACAAGCGCAGCACACCCGGCGAGCTGAGCCCGGGTGAGCAGCACCTCCCGGGCGTGCGGATAGGGCGCCCGCGGCTCGGCGTGCAGATCGTCGCCGTCGTCCCAGATCACGACGAGCCCCACATCGGCGACGGGTGCGAACATGACCGCCCGCGTCCCGACGACAACCGGCACCCGGTGCCGGCTGGCGGCGAGAAAACGCCGGTACCGCTCGGAGGGCCCGGCGGCGGCGTTGAGCGCGACATGCCGCCCGTCCCCGAGCACCTTGGTCAGGGCCCGGTCGAGCCGCTCCAGATCCCGGGCATCGGCGACGACGGCAACCACACCCTTGCCGGCCCGTACGGTGGCAGCGGCAGCCTCAGCGATCCGAGCCGGCCAGTCCTCACCGGGCAACGCCGACCAGACCGCCCGCGCGGGCCGACCGTCCGCGAGGGCGTGCAGGAAGGCGGGACCCGCCGGGTAATCGGCCCAGCCCGGCGCGAAGGAACCGGAGGCGTCGGAGGACACGGCCGCACCGGCGTCAGCGGAGTGAGCCGCCCGGCCGGGCTCGACGGCCACCGGAGCCGCGTCGACCGGATGGGCACCACCGGAGCCGGGCTGCCCGTCCCCGGCCTGCTCGGCCCCCACGGCCGGCACAGCATCCATGTCGGGCACATCGACCGAGACCTGGTCATCCGCCCCCACGACACCCGCGCCTGGCACATCGACCGAGACCGCGTCATCCGCCCCCACGGCCGCCACAGCACCCGGCACATCGACCGAGACCGCGTCATCCGCCCCCACGGCCGCCACAGCACCCGCGCCAGGCACGGCCGTTGAGACCGGCTCGTCCGCCGCAGCCGAATCAACAGCTTCGCCGGGCCCGTCCGGCATGACCGGCCCACTCACCATCGCGGGAACAGCGGAGCCCGGATCGTCCTCCGGGGTCGGAACGGCGGGCATGGCCTGCGCCTCGACCCGGGCGTGGCGGGGTGGCACGGCCAGGCGCAGCACGTCGGACAGGTTGCCGGCGTAGCGGTCCGCCACCGCGCGGGCGAGCCGGGCGATCTCGGGGTCCAGGACGCGTTCGGGTGACACGACCTTGTCGAGGAAGGCGAGTCTCGCGTGCGCGCTGGACTCCACGCGCTCGAGGAGGAAGCCGTTGACCATCTGGCCCGCGAACCGGACCTTGACCCGGACCCCGGGCTGCGCCGCGGCATCGTCGGCGGCCGGGACCAGGTAGTCGAACGGGCGGTCCAGGTGCGGCAGCGGCACGTCGACGCAGACCCGCGCGACCGGCAGCGCCGGTGCCGGTTCGCGGTCCTTGCTCTTCGCCGTCACCCGGACATTCTCGCGCCGGGGTACGACATCTTCGTCGAACAGCGCGGCAGCCCCCACGTCCGCCGACGACGCCGGCGCCCGTACCGGGGATGGTGACGACGCGGGCGCCGGTACCGGGGACGGTCCCGCCCCGGAACGAGCAGATGCTTCGGAACGAGCAGATGCCCCGGCACCGGCCGGGGCATCTGGCTTCGTCGTCAATGCGCTGAACGCCGCGGCGATCGATCGCCCGGCTGAGCGGCAGCCGTCAGGCTGCCGCGTTCTTCAGGTCCTGGGCGCGGTCGGTGCTCTCCCAGAGCAGTTCCGGCAGCTCACGGCCGAAGTGGCCGTACGCGGCGGTCTGCTGGTAGATCGGGCGCAGCAGGTCCAGGTCGCGGATGATCGCGGCCGGGCGCAGGTCGAACACCTCGTGGATCGCCTTCTCGATGCGCTCCACCGGCACGTTCTCGGTGCCGAAGGTCTCGACGAACAGCGAGACCGGGTGCGCCTTGCCGATCGCGTACGCGACCTGCGTCTCGCACCGCTCGGCGAGGCCCGCGGCCACCACGTTCTTGGCGACCCAGCGCATCGCGTACGCCGCGGAACGGTCCACCTTCGACGGGTCCTTGCCGGAGAAGGCGCCGCCGCCGTGGCGGGCGTAGCCGCCGTACGTGTCCACAATGATCTTGCGGCCGGTCAGGCCCGCGTCACCCATGGGGCCGCCGATCTCGAAGCGGCCGGTCGGGTTCACCAGCAGGCGGTAGCCCTCGGTGTCCAGGCCGAGGCCCTCGAGCTCGGGGGCGATGACGTGCTCGCGGACGTCCGGGGTGAGCAGCGACTCGAGCGAGATGTCCGCGGCGTGCTGCGAGGACACCACCACCGTGTCGAGGCGCACCGGGCGCAGACCGTCGTACTCGATGGTCACCTGGGTCTTGCCGTCCGGGCGCAGGTAGGGGATCGTGCCGTCCTTGCGCGCCGCCGACAGCCGGCGCGCCAGCCGGTGCGCCAGCGCGATCGGCAGCGGCATCAGCTCGGGCGTCTCCGAGCAGGCGAAACCGAACATCATGCCCTGGTCGCCCGCGCCCTGCGCGTCGAGGACGTGCTCGGAGTTGCCCTCGCGCAGCTCGACCGCGCTGTCCACGCCCTGCGCGATGTCCGGCGACTGCGAGCCGATCGACACGCTCACGCCACACGACGCGCCGTCGAAGCCCTTCTTCGACGAGTCGTACCCGATGCCCAGGATGGTCTCGCGCACGATGCTCGGGATGTCGGCGTACGCCTGCGTCGTGACCTCACCGGCCACGTGCACCTGGCCAGTCGTGATCAGCGTCTCCACCGCGACGCGGCTACGCGGGTCCTGCCGCAGCAGGGCGTCGAGAATACCGTCGCTGATCTGATCAGCGATCTTGTCCGGGTGGCCTTCCGTGACCGACTCGGAAGTGAACAGGCGGCGTGCCACGGTGCTCCTCAGATTTCGTCGAAGGTTCGTTCCGCGGCAGTGTAGTCACCGCCGCTGGGTGGGTGCAGGTCCGGTCTCACGCCGTCCCATCCTCGCTGGCCTGCGGATCGAGGCGCGAGGCGACCTCGTCCCATATCGCATCCGCCACATCGTCTTTGGGGAGTTCCCCGAGCTGCAGGGTGGTCCCGTCGGCGCCCAGGATGGTCACCGTGTTGTGGTCGGCGCCGAAGACCCGGTCGGTACCCACCTCGTTAACGACGATGAGGTCGGCGCGTTTCCGGGTGAGTTTGCCGCGGGCGTTCTCGAGCGCGTCGTGCGTCTCGGCGGCGAACGCGACGAGCAGCTGACCAGGGCGCTTCGCGGCACCCAGCTCCGCGGCGATGTCCGGATTGGTGACCAGCTCGATCGCCGGCGCCGTACCGTCGTCGGATTTCTTGATCTTCCGGCCGGCCACGGCGGCGGGGCGGAAGTCGGCGGGCGCGGCCGCCATGACGACGACGTCGGCCGCCGCGGCGGCCTCGACGGCCGCCTTCCGCAGCTCCTCGGTGGTGCCGACCCGGACGACATCAACACCCGCGGGTACGGGCAGAGTGACGTTCGCCGCAATGAGCGTGACCTGCGCCCCACGGGCGACCGCCGAGCGCGCGAGCGCGAACCCCTGCTTGCCGGACGACCGGTTGCCGAGGAACCGTACGGGGTCGAGCGGCTCCCGCGTGCCGCCCGCGGTGACCACGACCCGCCGCCCCGCCAGGTCGCTGTCCGCGGCGGCACCCCGGCGCAGCACCCGCAGCGCGGCCGCGAAGATCGCCTCGGGGTCGGGCAGCCGGCCCTTGCCGGTGTCGGCGCCGGTGAGCCGGCCGACGGCGGGCTCGATGACGACGATCCCGCGGCTGCGCAGGGTCGCGACGTTGGCCTGGGTGGCGGCGTTCTCCCACATCTCGGTGTGCATCGCCGGGGCGAACACCACCGGGCAGGTCGCCGTGAGCAGTGTGTTGGTCAGCAGGTCGTCGGCGATGCCGTGCGCGGCCTTGGCGAGGATGTCCGCGGTGGCGGGGGCGACCACGACCAGGTCGGCGTGCCGGCCGATACGGACGTGCGGCACCTCGTGCGCGTCGTCCCACACCTCGGTGGCGACGGGCCGGCCGGACAGCGCCGCCCAGGTCGGCGCGCCGACGAACCGCAGGGCTGAGGCGGTGGGCACCACCCGGACAGCATGCCCGGACTCGGTGAACAGCCGGAGGAGCTCACACGCCTTGTAGGCGGCGATCCCGCCACAGACACCGAGCACGACCTCGGTCATGACCACACTCCTCTACCGGGTGACGACGAACTGCCGGGGGATGACCGCCGGGAGACGACCGCCGGGAGACGACCGCCGGGAGACGACCGCCGGGAGACGACCGCCGGGAGACGACCGCCGGGAGACGACCGCCGCACGACGACCGCGAGGCGACGGGCGCCGGAGCGACCGCGCAGACGAAGGACCGCCGGAGCGACCGCCCAGGTGACGCGATGCCCGAGCGACGGACCGCCGGAGCGACCGCCCACGTGACCGGCCGCCCGGGCGACCAACCCCTGAGTGACGAACCTCGAGGTGGCGAACCGCCCGGGGAACGGAAAACCCGCGCCCGCACGAAGCGGACGCGGGTGCGACGCAGCGAGGCGGCACGGGCCGCCGGTGAAGCGAGGCGATCGGAACCGCCGATCAAGCTGGGCGATCGGAAACCACCGGTGAAGCGAGGCGGCCGGGGCCGCCGGTGAAGCGAGGCGGCCTGGCCGGGTCTGCGGCGAGGCGGCCGGGCCGCGGGTGGATCGGGACGGCCGGCCGTCAGGGGTTGTCGGTGGCCTCGGCGGTGAGCAGCCCCGCGTTGATCTCGCGCATCGCGATCGAGAGCGGCTTCTCCTGCGGGGTCGTCTCCACGAGGGGGCCGACGTACTCCAGGAGGCCCTCACCGAGCTGGCTGTAGTAGGCGTTGACCTGGCGGGCGCGCTTGGCCGCGAAGATCACCAGCGAGTACTTCGACGAGGTCTTGTCGAGCAGCTCGTCGATCGGCGGGTTGGTGATGCCCTCGGGGTTGGCGATGGTTCCCACGGAATTCCTGTCCTAACGACGACGACTGAGACCCGGGCGACCCGGTGCGATGTCCAGAAAGTGCGGGATGTTCTAGGACTCCGGCACCTGCGCGGGGGTCAGAAATGACGAACCGAGCAATCCTACCAGCTCGTCGGCGGCGCGCTCGACGAAGTCGTTGACCACCGTACGGTCGAATTCCTTCTCCGCGGCGAGCTCCTCGTCGGCGTGCGCGAGGCGGCGACGGATGGTTTCCTCGTCGTCGGTGCCGCGGCCGATCAGGCGGCGGCGCAGCTCCTCGACGCTCGGCGGGGCGAGGAACACCAGCTGAGCGTCCGGCATCGAGGCGCGCACCTGGCGCGCGCCCTGCAGGTCGATCTTCAGCAGCACCGGCCGGCCCTGCGACAGCCAGCCCTCGACCTGGGCGCGGGGCGTGCCGTAGAGGTTGCCCGCGAACTCCGCCCATTCGAGCAGCTGGTCGCCGTCGACGAGGCGCTGGAACTCCGAACGGGTGACGAAGTGGTAGTGCTCGCCGTCCGTCTCGTAGTCGCGCTTCTTGCGGGTGGTCACCGACACCGACAGCTTGATCCATGGCGAGCGCGCCCGGATCAGCTCGATCACGCTGTCCTTGCCCACCCCCGAGGGGCCGGAGAGGACGGTGAGTCGGGCCGCCGGGCGCGCGTCGTCATCCATGCTCACGGCTCATTCCTACACGAGCCCGTGAGTCAGTTTGCAGCGAACTCCCCCAGGAGGGCCTTACGCTGCTGCTCGCCGAGGCCACGAAGGCGACGGCTGTCGGCGATCTTGAGCTTCTCCATGATCTGGGTAGCCCGGATCTTGCCGATGCCCGGCAGCGCCTGGAGCACGGCCGAGACCTTCAGCTTGCCGACGACGTCGTCGCCCTCGGCCCGGTCGAGCACGGCGGCGAGGGTGGTCTTGCCGGACTTGAGCTGATCCTTCAGCTCGGCCCGGGCCTTGCGAATCTCCGCGGCCTTCTCCAGCGCGGCTGCACGCTGCTCGGGGCTCAGTGACGGGAGCGGCACCAGTTCTCCTCAGGTCCCTATCGCGCCTGTAGTCCAATACCGGCGCATCTGTGAAACGTGGTGTGCCAGGGAACCAAAGGGGCATGTGGTTCCCGGCGCCGGGAAAACTAGCGGTCAATGGCCGTTTCGGCAACGTGGGGGTACCCCCCACCCGGCTGCGGCCGAGCCTGGTAAGCAGGCCGTTTCACCCGATCACCGCCCGGCAGGCGGCCACGGCGCGGTCCGCGGCGGCCTGCAACGCGACCGCCTCCGGGCCCGCGGAGAGAACCTCGCGTGAGTACGACGGCAGCACGTTCCGCAGGCTCTCACCGAAGATCAACTTCAGCCCCGCGGGGTCGCCGCCCTGGGCGCCGAGGCCGGGCGCGAGGAGCGGCCCGTTGACCGCGGACAGGTCGTGCCCGGTGTCCCCGATGGTCGCTCCGACCACGAGTCCGAAACTTCCGAGGCCCGTCGCACCCCTGTTGAGCTGGGAAATCTCGTCGATGACGGTCTGCGCGACGGTCCGCCCGCCGGCCGCGCGGGCGTGCTGAACCTCCGGTCCTTCCGGATTGGACGTCAGCGCGAGGACGAAGACGCCGCCGCCGTGCGCGGCCGCCATGTCGAATGCCGGCTGCAGCGAACCCACCCCGAGATAGGGACTGACAGTAATCGCGTCGGCACGCAGCGGACTGTCCGGATCCAGGTAGGCGCTCGCGTACGCCGCCATCGTCGAGCCGATGTCGCCCCGTTTCACGTCGAGGAGCACCAGCGCACCGGCCTCGCGTGACTGTCGGATAATTGACTCAAGAACGGCGATGCCGCGTGACCCAAATCTCTCGAAGAACGCCGACTGCGGCTTCAGGACGGCGACCCGATCGGCCAGTGCTTCGACAACCGTAAAGCTGAAGCGTTCCAGGCCGGCGACGTCGTCGGAGAGTCCCCAGCGCGCCAGCAGAGCGGCGTGGGGATCGATGCCGACGCACAGCGGACCACGCTCGTCCAGGGCGGCGCGCAATCGGCTTCCGAAGGTCTCCATGGGGCAGGGTTTCCTCTCCTGTCAGGTGGCGGACAGCACCGCCGCGATGGCCCGGGTAATGGGGCCGGGGAGCCGCTCAGGCGGCCGAGACGGCCGCGGCGATCCCGCGGGCGATGAGGGCGACGTCGGCGTCGCCGGAGACGTACGGCGGCATCGTGTAGATCAGGTCGCGGAACGGGCGCAGCCACACGCCCGCCTCCACCGCGGCGGCCGTCGCCTTGGCCATGTCGACCGGATGGTCCAGCTGGACCACTCCGATGGCGCCGAGCACGCGGACGTCGAGGACGCCGGGCGCGCTCCTCAGCGGCTCCAGACCGGCGCGCAGACCCCGCCCCACGCCCATCACACGCGCCCGCCAGTCCTCGGCCGTCAGAAGCCCGATGGAGGCGTTCGCGACGGCACAGGCGAGCGGGTTGCCCATGAACGTGGGTCCGTGCGCGAGGCCTCCCGCGTCGCCGGCGCTCACCGACCGCGCGACCCGCGGCGTGCACAGCGTCGCGGCGAGCGTCAGGTATCCCCCGGTCAGCGCCTTGCCGACGCACATGATGTCGGGCGTCACGCCGGCGTGGTGCGCGGCGAACAGCTCCCCGGTACGCCCGAAGCCCGTCGCGATCTCGTCGAAGATCAGCAGGATCCCGTGCGCCGCCGTGGCCTCACGCAGCACCCGCAGGTAGCGCGGATGGTGGAACCGCATCCCGCCGGCACCCTGGACCACGGGTTCGACGATCACCGCGGCGAGCTCGTGCGCGTGCCGCTCGACCATCTCGGCGAGCTCGTTCGCGTACGCCTCGTCGTAGTCCGCCGGCGGCGGCCCGGCGAAGACCTGGGCCGGCAGCACGCCGGTCCACAGAGCATGCATCCCGCCGACCGGGTCGCAGACGCTCATCGGGTGGAACGTGTCGCCGTGGTAGCCGCCTCGCCACGTGGCGAGGCGGCGCCGGGCGGGATGGCCGTCGGCGAGCTGGGCCTGCAGGGCCATCTTGATCGCGACCTCGACGCCGACCGACCCGGAGTCGGCGAGGAACACGTGCTCCAGCCCCTCCGGGGTCAGCTCGACGAGGCTCCGGCACAGCTCGACGGCGGGCGCGTGGGTGAGGCCGCCGAACATGACGTGGCTCATCCGGCCCGCCTGCCCGGTCAGCGCGGCGTCGAGCACCGGGTGCCGGTAGCCGTGGATCGCCGCCCACCACGACGACATGCCGTCGACCAGCTCCCGGCCGTCGGCCAGCCGCAGGCGTACGCCCTGCGCGCTCTCGACCAGGTACGGCTCGGCGCGGCCGGGCATGGGCCCGTACGGATGCCAGACGTGCGCCCGGTCGAGGGCGAGCAGATTCATCGGCCGGCCTTGGCCGCCGCTCTGACCAGCGCCGGGCCCCGGTAGATGAACCCGGTGTAGAGCTGGATGAGCGAGGCCCCGGCGTCGAACATCCGGGCCGCGTCGTCGGCCTCGACGATCCCGCCCACGCCGATGATCGGCAGCCGGCCGCCGGTCTCCTCGTGGACGAAGTGGACGATCTTGCGGGCCCGCTCGGTCAGCGGCCGCCCGGAGAGGCCGCCCGCCTCGGCGGCGCGGGCCTGGTCCGGCCCGGCGACGCCGTCGCGGCTGAGCGTGGTGTTCGTCGCGATCACCCCGGCGGCGCCGTACGCGAGGCAGACCTCGAGCAGCTCGGCGATCGCCGGCTCGGTGAGATCCGGCGCGATCTTGACGAGCACCGGAACCTTGCCCACGAGGGCACCGAGCAGGGCCGCCAGGGCACTCTTGTCCTGCAGCGTGCGCAGACCCGGCGTGTTCGGCGACGAGACGTTGACCGCGATGTAGTCCGCGTACGGGTGCAGCAGCTCGTAGGAGGTCAGGTAGTCCTCGACCGCGTCCTCCAGCGGCGTGACCTTGGACTTGCCGAGCGAGATCCCGAGCGGCACCCCGATCGACCCCAGCGCCCGCAGCCGCTCGGCCAGCGCCGCCGCGCCCGCGTTGTTGAAGCCCATCCGGTTGATCACGGCCTGGCTCTCGCGCAGCCGGAACAACCGGGGCTTGTCGTTGCCCGGCTGCGCCTTCGCGGTGACCGTGCCGACCTCGACGAAGCCGAAGCCCAGCGCGGGCCACGCCGGCAGCGCCACGCCGTTCTTGTCCATGCCGGCCGCCAGGCCCACCCGGTTGGGGAACCGGACGCCGAAGACCTCGGCCGGGTCGCTCACCGCGTACCGGCGACGCAGCAGGGCCCGGGCGCCGGAGCCCAGCCCGGCCAGGCGCGCGAGGGTGAACTCGTGCGCCTTCTCGGCGTCGCCGCCGCCCACCCGGAACAGCACCGGGCGGACGGCGGTCTCGAAGATCGTCACTCGCTCTCCCGCAGGGCGGCGTGCAGCTCCTGCAGCGGGCGTACGGACATCTCGCCGCGCATGAGCGCCTCGATGCCCATCACCGCGGCGGCCGCGCCCGGCACCGTCGTGATGCTCGGGATGTCGTGGATGACCGCCGCGCTGCGGATCTCGTAGCCGTCCGAGCGGGCGCTCGCGCCAGAGCCCTGCGGGGTGTTGATGATCAGCGCGATCTCGCCCGCGCCGATCAGCGCCACCGCGTTGCGGCCCGGGCTCTCGAAGTGCTTCGGGACGATCTCGCACTCGATGCCGTGCCGGCGCAGCACCTCGCCGGTGCCCGCGGTGGTGACGATCGTGAAGCCCAGGTCGGCCAGGCGCTTGATCGGGAAGATCATCGAGCGTTTGTCCCGGTTGGCGACCGAGACGAAGACCTTGCCGCTGGTCGGCAGCGAACCGTACGCGGCGGCCTGCGACTTGGCGTACGCCGGGCCGAAGCCGGGGTCGATGCCCATCACCTCGCCGGTGGACTTCATCTCCGGGCTGAGCAGGCTGTCCATGCCCTTGCCGGCCGGCGTGCGGAACCGCTTGAACGGCAGCACCGCCTCCTTGACCGCGATCGGCGCGTGCTCCGGGGTCTCGCCGCCGTCGCGGGTGCGCAGCAGCATGCCCTCGTCGCGCAGCTCCTTCACGGTGGCCCCGAGCATGATCCGGGCGGCCGCCTTCGCCAGCGGCACCGCCGTGGCCTTGGAGACGAACGGGACGGTTCGCGAGGCACGCGGGTTGGCCTCGAGGACGTACAGGGCGTCGTCCTTGAGCGCGTACTGGACGTTGAGCAGGCCGCGCACCCCCACGCCGCGGGCGATCGCCTCGGTGTAGCGGCGTACCTCGGCCAGGTGCGAGCCGGCCAGGGTGACCGGCGGCAGCGAGCAGGCGGAGTCGCCGGAGTGGATGCCGGCCTCCTCGATGTGCTCCATCACGCCGCCGAGGTAGACCTCGCCGGTGGCGTCGCAGAGCGCGTCCACGTCGATCTCGATCGCGTCGTCCAGGAACCGGTCGACCAGCACCGGGTGGTCCGGCGAGATCTCGGTGGCCCGGGCGATGTAGTCGGCCAGGGTCGGCTCGTCGTAGACGATCTCCATGCCGCGGCCGCCGAGCACGTACGAGGGCCGCACCAGCACCGGGTAGCCGATCTCGTCGGCGATCGCCTTGGCCTCCTCGAACGAGGTGGCGGTGCCGTGCTCGGGCGCGCGCAGCCCGGCCTTGGCCAGCACCGCGCCGAACGCGCCCCGGTCCTCGGCCAGGTCGATGGACTCCGGCGAGGTGCCCACGATCGGCACGCCGGCGTCCTTGAGCCGCTGGGCCAGGCCGAGCGGGGTCTGCCCGCCGAGCTGGACGATCACGCCGACGACGCCGGGGCCGCCGGCCGCCTTGCCGGAGGAGTCCTCGGAGTGGAAGACCTCGAGCACGTCCTCGAACGTGAGCGGCTCGAAGTACAGCCGGTCCGCGGTGTCGTAGTCGGTGGAGACGGTCTCCGGGTTGCAGTTGACCATGACGGTCTCGTACTGGCCCTTGAGCGCCATGACCGCGTGCACGCAGGAGTAGTCGAACTCGATGCCCTGCCCGATGCGGTTCGGCCCCGAGCCCAGGATCAGCACCTTGGGCCGGTCCGACGGCGCCACCTCGGTCTCCTCGTCGTACGACGAGTAGTGGTATGGCGTGTTCGCCTCGAACTCGGCCGCGCACGTGTCGACCGTCTTGTAGACCGGCCGGATGCCGAGGCGGTGCCGCAGCGTCCGTACGCCGTCCTCACCCGCGAGCTCGGGCCGCAGCGCGGCGAGCTGACGGTCGGACAGCCCGGCCCGCTTGGCACGCCGCAGCAGCGCCTCGTCGAGCACCGGGGCGGCGAGGATCTCGGCGCGCAGGTCGACCAGGGCCTTGATCTCGTCGAGGAACCAGGGGTCGATGCGGCCGCTGGCCTCGTGCACCTGCTCGACGGTGGCGCCGAGCCGCAGTGCGGCCTCCACTGTGTAGAGACGCCCGTCGTGCGGCGTGCGCAGCGCCTCCAGCGCGGCGTCGACGTCGGTGAAGGTCGGCGCCGTCCAGAAGCCGGTCGCCTTGGTCTCCATCGAGCGCATCGCCTTGTTGAGCGCCTCGCTGAAGTTGCGGCCCAGGCTCATCGCCTCGCCCACCGACTTCATCGTGGTGGTCAGCTCGCCGTCGGCGCCGGGGAACTTCTCGAACGCGAACCGCGGGATCTTGACGACCACGTAGTCGAGCGCCGGCTCGAACGCCGCCGGGGTCTTGAGCGTGATGTCGTTCGGGATCTCGTCGAGCGTGTAGCCGATGGCCAGCTTCGCGGCGATCTTCGCGATCGGGAAGCCGGTGGCCTTCGACGCCAGCGCCGAGGAGCGCGAGACCCGGGGGTTCATCTCGATGACCACGAGGCGCCCGTTGTCGGGGTTGATCGCGAACTGGATGTTGCAGCCGCCGGTGTCGACGCCGACCTCACGCAGCACCGCGATGCCGAGGTCGCGCAGCCGCTGGTACTCACGGTCGGTCAGGGTCATCGCCGGCGCGACGGTGACGCTGTCGCCGGTGTGCACGCCCATCGGGTCGAGGTTCTCGATCGAGCAGACGACCACGACGTTGTCGTTCTTGTCGCGCATCAGCTCGAGCTCGTACTCCTTCCAGCCGAGCACGCTCTCCTCGATCAGCACCTCGTGCACGGGTGAGGCGGCGAGGCCGGCGCCGGCGATGCGCTCGAGATCCTCGTCGCTGTGCGCCATGCCGGAGCCGAGGCCGCCCATCGTGAACGACGGCCGGATGACGACCGGCAGGCCCAGCTCGGCGACGGTCGCCTTGACCTCGTCCATCGAGTGGCAGACCCGGCTGCGCGGGGTGTCGCCGCCGGCCTTGGCGACGATGTCCTTGAACAGCTGCCGGTCCTCGCCGCGGCGGATCGCGTCGATGTTGGCGCCGATCAGCTCGACGCCGTACTTGTCGAGCACGCCGTTCTCGTGCAGCGCGACCGCGGTGTTCAGCGCGGTCTGGCCGCCGAGGGTGGGCAGCAGCGCGTCGGGGCGCTCCTTGGCGATGACCATCTCGACGAACTCGGGCGTGATCGGCTCGACGTACGTGGCGTCGGCGAACTCCGGGTCCGTCATGATCGTCGCGGGGTTGGAGTTGACCAGGGAGACGCGCAGCCCCTCGGCGCGCAGCACCCGGCAGGCCTGGGTGCCGGAGTAGTCGAACTCGCAGGCCTGCCCGATGACGATGGGACCGGAGCCGATCACGAGCACGTGCCGCAGATCAGTGCGCTTGGGCATCAGGCAACAACCTTCTCGACGAGCTCGACGAACCGGTCGAACAGGTAATCCGCGTCGTGCGGGCCCGCGGCCGCCTCGGGGTGGTACTGGACGGTGAAGGCGGGCACCTCGAGCGCCCGCAAGCCCTCGACCACGTTGTCGTTGAGGCAGACGTGTGAGACCTCGACCCCGCCGAAGTCGGTGTCGATCACGGTGTTCAGCGGCGCGTCGACCGCGAACCCGTGGTTGTGGCTGGTCACCTCGACCTTGCCGGTGGTCTTGTCGAACACCGGCTGGTTGATGCCGCGGTGGCCGTACCCGAGCTTGTAGGTGCCGAAGCCGAGCGCGCGGCCCAGGATCTGGCTGCCGAAACAGATGCCGAACAGCGGCACGCGGCGGCTCAGCGCCGCGCGGGCCAGCGAGACCGGCCCGTCGGCGGTGGCCGGGTCGCCCGGGCCGGGCGACAGGAAGACCGCGTCCGGGCTGACCGCGAGCATCTCCTCGATGGTGGTGGTCGCCGGGAAGATGTGCGTGGTGACGCCCCGCTCGGCCAGCCGGCGCGACACGTTGCGCTTGATGCCCAGGTCAAGCGCCGCGACGGTGTAGCGGTGCTCGCCCACGGCCTCGACCGTGTACCGCTCGGGCGTGGTGACCTCGGCGGACAGGTCGGCGCCGACCATCTGCGGCGACGCCTTGACCCGCTCGAGCAGCGAGGCGGGATCGAGGTCGACGGTGGAGATGCCGACCCGCATCGCGCCGCGCGAGCGCAGGTGCCGGGTCAGCGCGCGGGTGTCGACGCCGCTGATCCCGACCACACCCTCGGCGGCCAGCCGCTCGCCCAAGTCGCCGGTGGACCGCCAGTTGGAGGGGCGGCGGGCCGGGTCACGCACGACGTAGCCGGCGACCCAGATCCGGCCGGACTCGTCGTCCTCGTCGTTGACGCCGGTGTTGCCGATCTGCGGAGCCGTCTGGATCACGACCTGCCGGTGGTACGACGGATCGGTCAGCGTCTCCTGGTAGCCGGTCATGCCGGTGGTGAACACGGCCTCGCCGAAGGTCTCCCCCTCGGCGCCGTAAGACGTTCCGGAGAACGTCCGCCCATCTTCGAGAACAAGGATTGCTGGTTTCACTTGACGGCCTTCCCGTCCAGGACTGTCGGCTCTCCCCGGAGGAAGGTCGCGACGATGCGACCCGGCAGGGTGGTGCCCGCGTACGGTGTGTTGCGGCTGCGGCTCGCCAGCTCGGCCGGGTCCACGACCCGGCGGGCGGACGGGTCCACCAGCGTGAGGTTGGCCGGCGAGCCGACCGTCAGGTCGGTGCCGTGCCCGGTCAGGCCCGCGATGCGGGCGGGGGTGCGGGACATGCGCTCGGCGATCAGCTCCCACTGCTCACCGAGAACGCTGAGGACCACGGGGAGGGCGGTCTCGAGACCCACCATGCCCGGCCGGGCGTACGCCCATTCGCACTCCTTGTCCTCGACGGCGTGCGGGGCGTGGTCGGTGGCGACGATGTCGATGACCCCGTCGACCAGCGCCCGGCGCAGGGCCTGCACGTCGGCGGCCGTGCGCAGCGGCGGGTTCACCTTGTAGACGGGGTCGTAGCTGGCGGCGAGCTCGTCGGTGAGCAGCAGGTGGTGCGGCGTGACCTCGGCGGTCACCCGTACCCCGCGGGCCTTGGCCTGGCGCAGCACCTCGACGGACCCGGCCGTCGAGACGTGGCAGACGTGTAGGCGGCTGCCGACGTGCTCGGCCAGCAGCACGTCGCGGGCGATGATCGCCTCCTCGGCGACCGCCGGCCAGCCGGTGAGGCCGAGCCGGGTGGAGACCTCGCCCTCGTGCATCTGCGCGCCCTCGGTGAGCCGCGGCTCCTCGGCGTGCTGGGCGATGATCCCGTCGAAGGCCTTCACGTACTCCAGCGCGCGGCGCATCAGGCGCGGGTCGGCGACGCAGTGACCGTCGTCGGAGAAGATCCGTACGCCGGCGGCGGAGGTGGCCATCGCGCCCAGCTCCGCGAGCTGCTTGCCGGCGAGCCCGACGGTGACCGCGCCGATCGGCTGCACGTCGACCAGCCCCGCCTCGCGGCCCAGCCGCCAGACCTGCTCGACGACGCCGGCGGTGTCGGCGACCGGGGAGGTGTTGGCCATCGCGAAGACCGCGGTGTAACCGCCCAGGGCCGCCGCGCGGGAGCCGGTCTCCACCGTCTCGGCGTCCTCGCGGCCCGGTTCGCGCAGGTGGGTGTGCAGGTCGACCAAGCCGGGCAGGGCCACGAGGCCCTCGGCGTCGATCGTCTCGTCCGCCTTGCCGCCGCCCTCGGCGACGATCCCGTCGCGGATCAGCAGGTCGGCCGGCTTGCCGCCGACCACGGAGACACCTTTGATGAGGTACGACTTCATGCCTTGCCTCCGAGGAGCAGGTAGAGAACGGCCATCCGGGCGCTGACGCCGTTGGCGACCTGTTCGACGATCGTGGAGCGGGACGAGTCGGCCACCTCGGGCGCGATCTCCATGCCCCGGTTCATCGGGCCGGGGTGCATGACGATCGCGTGCTCGGGCAGCTTCCTCATGCGCGGGGCGTCGAGACCGTAGCGGCGGCTGTACTCACGGGCGGAGGGGAAATACGAGTCTTGCATCCGCTCGGTCTGCACCCGCAGCATCATCACGACGTCCATGTCGGGCAGGACGCTATCCAGGTCGTACGACACTCCTGTCCGGGTTTCTTTCGGTTTTCCGCTGCGGGCAAGCTCAGTCTGCGGCGAGAGGGCCGCGGCGATGTCGACCGGGATGAGGGTCGGCGGACCGACCAGGGTGACCTTGGCGCCGAGGGTGCTGAGCAGCAGAACGTTGGAACGCGCGACCCGGCTGTGAAGGACGTCACCCACGATCGCGACGTTCAGGCCGTCGATCTTCCCGAGCCTCGAGCGCATCGTGTACGCGTCGAGCAGCGCCTGCGTGGGGTGCTCATGGGTGCCGTCGCCGGCGTTGATCACCGAACCGTCCACCCAGGACGCGAGCCGGTGCGGCGCGCCGGAGGCCGGGTGCCGGATCACGACCGCGTCGGCGCCCATCGCCTGCAGGGTCAGCGCGGTGTCCTTGAGGCTCTCGCCCTTCGAGACGCTGGAGCCCTTGGCCGAGAAGTTGATGACGTCCGCGGAGAGCCGCTTGGCCGCGGCCTCGAACGAGATCCGGGTACGCGTGGAGTCCTCGTAGAAGAGGTTGACGACCGTACGCCCGCGCAGGGTCGGCAGCTTCTTGACCTCGCGACCGGCCAGGGCGGCCATTTCGGCGGCGGTGTCCAGGATCAGCGTGGCGGTGTCCGCGTCCAGGTCCGCCGCGGACCTCAGGTGCTTGATCATGCGGCTCCTCCGTACAGCTTGACCTCGTCCACGCCGTCGTCGGTCTCCGCGAGCGAGACCTTCACCTTCTCGGCCAGCGCCGTGGGGATGTTCTTGCCCACGTAGTCCGCGCGGATCGGCAGCTCGCGGTGACCGCGGTCGACCAGCACGGCGAGCTGCACGGAACTGGGCCGGCCGACGTCGCTGAGCGCGTCCAGGGCGGCCCGGACCGTACGCCCGGAGAAGAGCACGTCGTCGACGAGGATGACGCGGCGCCCGTCGAGCCCGTCGCCGGGGATGTCGGTCTTGCCCAGCGCGCGCGTCGCGTGCAACCGCAGGTCGTCGCGGTAGAGGGTGATGTCCAGCGCGCCCACCGGGATGTCGATGCCCTCGAAGGCGTGGATGCGCGCGGCGAGGCGGCGGGCCAGCGGCACACCGCGGGTGGGGATGCCGAGCAGAACGGTGCCGGTGGCGCCCGAGGTCTTCTCGAGAATCTGGTGAGCGATCCGGTCGACGACCCGCTGCAGGTCGGACCCGGAAAGAATGATCTTCGTGCCGGCGGCGGCCCCGCTGGTGCGGGAGCCGGCCGGAGAACCTGTGTCGGCGCGTGGGTATGCCACGGCGGACCTCCTTCCCCGCCTCACGGGACGGGTCGTTAAAGGACGTCTTCTCAGCGCTCGAGCGGCACCCCGGCAAGGGGCCGCCCGATGGCTGACGCTACGTTACCAGTGAGCGCGACGATGACCATGGTGACGTGGCCTACCCACGGACCAGACGGACGAATGCGGGCAACTCAGGCCCCGGCTCGGCGACTCATCGGTAACCGACACTTGACCAGGGCTGGCAAACTCCGTACCGTCACGCAGCGTAGCGATCCGGAGGAAGAACCCTCCGGGCCAGCACAGTACTGGAGTGTCCGAATGCCGTCTGAGTACGCCAAGTCGCTGGGCGCCCGCCTGCGTTCCATCCGCCAGCAGCAGGGCCTGTCCCTGCAGGGCGTGGAAGAGAAGTCGAACGGCCGGTGGAAGGCCGTCGTGGTGGGCTCGTACGAGCGTGGCGACCGAGCCGTCACCGTCTCGCGCCTCGCCGAACTGGCCGACTTCTACCGGGTTCCGGTCTCGGAGCTGCTGCCCGACGGCAGCGGCGTCCGGCTCGAGGCCACCAACAAGATCGTGCTGGACCTGGAGAAGCTGTACGACGCGGCCGGGGAGGACCTGGCCTACGTCGCGCGCTACGCCCGGGCCATCCAGCAGCAGCGCGGTGACTACAACGGACGCGTGCTCTCGATCCGCGCGGACGACCTGCGCGCGCTCGCGATCGTGTACGACATCTCGCCGTCGGGCCTGATCGAGCGTCTGACGGAGGCCGGCGTGCTCGTCGCCGACCCGCGCGCCTTCTTCGCCAGCTGACCCACCCGGCACGCGCAAAGAGGGACCCGCTGCGCGGGTCCCTCTTTGTCTTTTTCCGGTGTGGGCGACGGTCACCCGCTGCACCGCTGCGGGCGTGTGGGTGACCGACCGCGACCGGAGCCGAAGACATATGCGCTGGTCGATGGAGTGCGGCGGACCGTCCGTGACGACTGCGCGTGCCCGCGGCCGGTCACGACGGCCGATCTAGCGGTCAGTGACCGTGGCGCCGAGGCGATGCCGGACTGCCGGGTCGGAGGTGTCGGGTTGTCGTGCCGTGGATCAGGGCCGCCGACCACCGTTTCGCGCAACCCGCGCGGCGCGTCGGCGTGACGCAGGTCGCGCTGCTGCGAGGCGCCGCGGGCGACCGGACCGGACCGCGAAGCGGGACCGATCGGAAAGCCGCCACCGGGAAGCCGCGCTCGGAAGCCGCACCGGGACTGGAAAGCCGGGGTGGAACTGGGAAGCGGGTTCCGAGACGCCGCCGGCGGCAGCAGCGGCCGCCCGACAGCAACCCCATACAGCAGTGGCCCCACGCGGCACGGCCCCAGCCCCCTGCAGCACCGGCCCCGCCCGGCAGCAGGTGGCGTCAGCGGGTGGCGAACTCGGCGATGCGGCCGAGGATGCCGTTCAGGAAGCGCGGGCTGTCGTCCGTGGACATCTGCTTCGCCAGCTCGACCGCCTCGGTGATGGCCACCGGGTCGTCGATGTCCGGCTCGTAGAGCAGCTCGTACACCGCGATGCGGGCGAGGTTGCGGTCGACGACCGGCATGCGGTCGATGGTCCAGCCCTCGGCGTAGCTGGCGATCAGCTCGTCGATGCGGTCCAGGTGCTGGGCGACGCCTCCGACCAGGCCGGCCGTGTAGTCCAGGTGCTCGGGGTGGGGCTTGGCGATCCGCTCCAGGTAGGTGGCGAGCACCTGGCTCGGCGGCAGGTCGCGCAGGTCGGCCTCGTAGAGGACGTCGAGCGCACGCTTGCGCGCCTTGCGGCGCGCAGGCATCTGCGTCTTGGGGCCTTCCGCCATCAGCTGCGGCCGAGGTAACGGCCGTCGCGGGTGTCGACCTTGATCTTCTCGCCGGTGGTGATGAACAGCGGCACCTGCACGGTGGCGCCGGTCTCGACGGTGGCGGGCTTGGTGCCGCCGGTCGAGCGGTCGCCCTGCAGGCCCGGCTCGGTGTAGGTCACCTCGAGGAAGACGCTGGTGGGCAGCTCGATGTAGAGCGGCACGCCCTCGTGCGTCGCGACCGTGGCCTCGGCCTCGGGCAGCAGGTAGTTGGCGGCCTCGCCGACCGTGCCGCCGGGGACGGTGATCTGGTCGAACGTGTCCAGGTCCATGAAGACGAAGTCCTCGCCGTCCTGGTACAGGTACTGCATCGTCCGCTTGTCGACCGTCGCCGTGTCGACCTTGGTGCCGGCGTTGAAGGTCTTGTCCACGACCTTGCCGGAGAGGACGTTCTTGAGCGTGGTGCGCACGAACGCCCCGCCCTTGCCCGGCTTGACGTGCTGGAACTCGACCACGGCCCACAGCTCGCCGTCGAGGTTGAGCACCAGGCCGTTCTTCAGGTCGTTGGTGGAAGCCATGTCCTGCCTTGTTGTTGATGCGTGGAGGTGACCGGTGGAGTTTACCGGCGTGACACGCGACCCGGCGAATCGGGTCAGCGGCGTCCCGCGATGTGCCGCAGGGCGAGCACGTAGCCGTCGACACCGAGCCCGGCGATGACGCCGGTGGCCACCGCGGAGACCACCGAGTGGTGCCGGAACTGCTCCCGGGCGTGGATGTTGGAGATGTGCACCTCGACCAGGGGTGCGCGGAGCATCGCGCAGGCGTCGCGGACTGCGTACGAGTAGTGCGACCACGCGCCCGGGTTGAGCACCACGGGGGCCTGCTCGTCGGCGGCGGCGTGCAGCCAGCCCAGCATCTCGTGCTCGGCGTCGGTCTGCCGGACCACCACGTCCAGGCCGAGCTCCTTGCCGGTCTCCTCGCACAGGCCGGCCAGCTCGGCGTACGAGGTGACGCCGTACACGTCGACCTGGCGGGTGCCGAGGCGGCCGAGGTTCGGGCCGTTGAGCACATACACGCGCGTCACTGCGCCACCGCCGCGTAGGCGCGCTCGAGGACGGACTCGTCTGAGATCGCCACCGTGCGGGGCTTCGCGAGGCCGTCGAGCAGAACGAACCGCAGGGTGTCCGCGCGGGCCTTCTTGTCGACGCGCATGGCGGCGAGCAGGTCGGGCCAGGCGTCCGCACGGTACGAGGCCGGCAGGCCCAGCAGCGAGGTCACGGCCCTGTGCCGGGCGGCGGTGGCGTCGTCCAGCGCGCCGGTCAGCCGGGCGAGCTCGGCCGCGTACACCAGGCCGACGGCGACCGCGTGGCCGTGCCGCCAGGCGTACCGTTCGTGCTTCTCGATCGCGTGGGCGAGGGTGTGGCCGTAGTTGAGGATCTCCCGCAGCCCGGACTCGCGCAGGTCGGCACCGACGACCTCGGCCTTGACCCGGACGGCCCGCTCGACCAGCTCGCGCAGCACCGGGCTCGCGGGGTCCGCGGCCGCGGCCGGGTCGCCCTCCACGAGCTCCAGGATGGCGGGGTCGGCGATGAAGCCGCACTTGACCACCTCGGCGAGCCCGGCGACCAGGTCGCCGGCGGGCAACGAGGCGAGCAGGTCGAGATCGCAGAGCACGCCGGCGGGCGGGTGGAACGCGCCGACGAGGTTCTTGCCCGCGGCGGTGTTGACGCCGGTCTTCCCACCCACCGCCGCGTCGACCATGCCGAGCAGCGACGACGAGACCGGCACCCAGCGCACGCCGCGCAGCCAGCCCGCGGCCACGAAACCGGCCAGGTCGGTGACCGCTCCCCCGCCGACGCCGACCACGACGTCCGTCCGGGTGAACCCGGCGGCACCCAGCTCGTCCCAGCAGCGGGCGGCGACCTCGACGGTCTTGCCGGCCTCGGCGTCGGGCACCTCGATCGGCAGCGGACGCAGGCCGGCGTCCTGCAGCGCGTCGGCCACGGCCTCCGCGCGCTGCTTGAGTGGCGCGGCGTGCAGGATCGCGGCGCGCACGGCGCCACCGGTCAGCTCCGGCAGGGCGCCGAGCAGGCCACGACCGACGAGTACGTCGTACGGCCGCTCGCCGGCCACGGGGATTCGGGTCACGTCGTCCATCGCAGGGGATGCTAGTCGCGCGGATATGGGGTTATAGACAGATAACCCCATGACGGGTTACACATGGCCCATGCCGAAAGTCAACGTGTATCTCCCCGACGACCTCGCCGACGCGGTCCGCGACGCGGGCCTGCCCGTCTCCGCCATCTGCCAGCGCGCGCTGGAGCAGGCCGTACGCCGGGTCACCGCGGTCCGGCAGACGGTGCTGGGCGACCTCGACACGGACGAGCCGGCCGCGCGGCTGCCGCAGTTCACCGCCCGTACGGTCGCAGTCGTGTCCCTGGCGATCGACCGCGCCCGGGCGACCGGATCGGCGACGGTGACCACCGGGCACCTGCTGCAGGGGATACTCGCCGAGGGCGCCAACCTCGGCCTGCAGGTGCTCTCCGCGATGGAGATCGACCCGGCCGCGCTCGCCGTTCCCGACGGCACGGAGCCGGGCGGCGGGGACGGGCTGCGGTTCAGCACGGCGGCGGCGAACGCGGTGGAGCTCACCGTCAGCGAGGCGGTGGGGATGGGCCACAACTACGTGGGCTGCGAGCACCTGTTGATCGGCCTCGCCGCCGAACCCGACGGCATCGCCGGGCGCACCCTGCGCGACGTCGGCGCGGACCCCCGCACCACCCGTCGCGCGGTCACCGCCGCCCTCGCCGGGTACGCCCACCTGCGCGCCGCCAAGGCGACGCAGCCCTCGGCGGAAGGGCTGCTCACGGCTGTGCGGGCGGAACTGGCTCCGCTCGTACGCCGGATCGAGGCTCTGGAGAGTCGCCTCGCCTAGCGAAGCCGGCGAGGCGGTCGGCGTGCTCCGCGACGGCGGTCCTCAGCTCGGCCGGGCGCAGCACGGTGAACGGCCGGCCCAGCCCGGCCAGCATCTGCGCCATGCCGGTCAGGTTCTCCGCGCGGCACCTCATCAGCACGCCGCGGGTGTCCTCGGTCAGCTCCGCAACCTGCGGCGGGATTCGGCGGCGCAGGTCGGCGACGTCGGCCTCGAGCAGCACCTCGACCTCCCACCGCCAGGGCAGGCCGGCCCACTGGCGGGTCACGTGCGCGACGGCGTCGAAGTCCGCCGGTGCCTCGAACGTCTCGCCGGTGGGCTCCGCGGCGACGATCCGGTCCAGCCGGAACGAGCGGATGTCGTCGCGGAGATGATCGTGCGCGACCAGATACCACCGTCCGGAGTGGAAGACGAGGCCGTAGGGATCGACGCGCCGGCTGCCGGTCCGGTACGTCAGGTCGATCTCCTGCCGCGCGCGGGTCGCGGCGCCGAGGGCCAGGAGCAGGTCGGCAGCCGGGTCCGCGACGGGTTCGCGGGGTGCCTTCAGCGTGAGGCCCAGGCTGGCGCGAAGCGCGGCGAGGCGCTCGCCGAGCGCCGGGGGAAGCACTCGGCTGATCTTGGCCTCGGCGGCGGCCGCGGCGGGGCTGCCGGCGGTGAGGCCGAGGCGGGCGGCGGCGACGAGGCCGAGCACCACGGCGACGGCCTCCTCGTCGGTGAGCATCAGCGGCGGCAGCTTGAAGCCCGGCAGCAGGCGGTAGCCGCCGTAGCGGCCACGTTCCGCGGTCACCGGGATGCCGAGGTCGTCGAGCGTGGCCGCATACCGGCGGACCGTCCGTTCGTCCACCCCGAGGCGGGTAGCGAGGTCGCGACCGGTCATCCGGTGGTGCGCCTGCAACAGTTCGAGCATGGCGAGCACTCGGGCGGCGGGGTGCGGCATGCCGCTATTCTCTCGTGCAATCCGGGCGGGTTCGGTCCGGTATTGCTCGTAGCGTCGGCCGCATGACGACATACGTACTGGTTCCAGGAATGTGGATCGGCGCCTGGGCGTGGCGGGACGTGACGGCCACCCTGCGCGCCCGGGGACACGACGTGTACCCGCTGACGCTCACCGGCGTGGCCGACCGCGCGCACCTGCTGGGCCCGGACACGGATCTGGACCTGCACACCGAGGACGTGGTCCGGCTGATCGAGGCGGAGGACCTGCGCGACGTCGTGCTGGCCGGGCACAGCTACGGCGGCATGCCGGTCAGCGCGGCCGCGCTCCGGGTCCGCGACCGGATCCGGCACGTCGTGTACGTGGACAGCGGCCCGCTCCCCGAGGGCACCTCCCAGCTGGACATCTCCGGCGGCGAGGTCCAGGGCGACGCCGTGCCACCACGCGACTGGGACGCCGGCGCGGACCCGGTGCTGCTCGCCGGACTCGGCGAAACCGCGCTCGACCGGCTCCGGCGGCTCAGCACCCCGCACCCGGCCGCGTCCGTACGCCAGCCCGTCGGCGCGCACGCCACCTCGAAGGACCTGCCGACGACGCTGATCGCCTGCACTTTCCCGCTCGAGCAGGTACGCGAGATGAGGGCGGCCGGGCACCCGTTCTTCGCCGAGCTGACCGAGGCGGAGGTGATCGGCCTGCCGACCGGGCACTGGCCGATGCTCAGCGAGCCGGAGGCGCTAGCGGGCCACCTTGAGCAGATCGGCTAGCTCCACGGCGATCTCCTCCGGCGTACGGCCGTCGGTCTGCACGGTGTGCGTGGCCACCGCCGCGTACAGCGGGCGGCGCTGATCCATCAGGTACTTCAGCGTCGCCCGCGGGTTGACGCTCAGCAGCGGCCGGCCCGCGCCGAGCCCCACCCGCTTGACCGCGTCGGACAGCTCGACCGACAGGTACACCACCGTGTGCCCGCGCAGCGCGTCCCGTGTGCCCGCGTCCATGATCGCGCCGCCGCCGAGCGCGAGCACCCCGCCGAACGAGCCCAGCGACTCGGCGATCGCCTCGCGCTCCAGGCGGCGGAACTCCGGCTCGCCGTCGTCGATGAAGATCTCCGGGATGGGTTTGCCGGCCCTGGCCTCCACCAGGTGGTCGGTGTCGGCGAACTCCACGCCCAGCAGCCGGGCCACGGCCTGCCCGACCGTCGTCTTGCCGGCGCCGGGCGGGCCGACGAACACCGCGGCGGGTGCCATCAGCGGATCAGCAGGGAGTCGAGGTAACCGGCGAGGTTGCGGCGGATCTCGGCCACCGAGTCGCCGCCGAACTTCTCCGTGGCGGCCTCCGCCAGCACCAGCGCCACCATCGCCTCGGCGACCACCGCGCCCGCCGGCACCGCGCACACGTCCGAACGCTGGTTGATGGCGGTCGCGGGCCCCCCGGTGGTGACGTCGATCGTCTGCAGCGCCCGGTTCAGCGAGGAGATCGGCTTCAGCGCGGCGCGTACCCGCAGCTGTTCGCCGTTGGTGATGCCACCCTCGAGGCCGCCGGCCCGGTCGGTGACCCGCCGCACGCCCTCGGCCGTCGGAATGATCTCGTCGTGCGCGACCGAGCCGCGCGAGCGGGCCTGCGTGAAGCCGTCCCCGATCTCCACGCCCTTCACCGACTGGATCGACATCAGCGCGGCGGCCAGCCGGGCGTCGAGCTTGCGGTCCCACTGCACATGCGACCCGAGACCCGGGGGTACGCCGTAAGCGAGCACCTCCACGATGCCACCGAGGGTGTCCGCGTCCTTCTTCGCCGCATCGACCTCGGCCACCATGCGTGCGCTGGCCTCCGGATCCAGGCAGCGCAGCGGGTCGGCGTCGATCCGCTCGGCGTCGTCCGGCGTCGGCACGAGCCCCGCCTTCGCGGCCACCGAACCGAGCTCGATGACGTGCGAGACGATCTCGATGCCGAGCGCCTGCTTGACCAGCGCCTTCGCGACCACGCCGACGGCCACCCGAGCGGCGGTCTCACGCGCGCTGGCGCGCTCCAGGATGGGCCGGGCGTCGGTGTGCCCGTACTTCTGCATGCCGGCCAGGTCGGCGTGGCCCGGCCGCGGCCGGGTCAGCGGGGCGTTGCGCGCCTGTGCGGCCAGCTCCTCCGGGTCGACCGGGTCGGCGGCCATGACGGTCTCCCACTTCGGCCACTCCGAGTTGCCGACGCGGATAGCCACCGGGCTGCCGATCGTCAGGCCGTGCCGGATCCCGCCGATAACCTCGACGACGTCCTGCTCGAACTTCATCCGCGCGCCGCGACCGTAACCGAGCCGGCGGCGCGCGAGGTCACGGCCGATCTCCTCGGTCGTCACCCGCACCCCGGCGGGCACGCCCTCGATCAGGGCGACGAGCGCCGGGCCGTGCGATTCACCTGCGGTCAGCCAACGCAACACGGGTCACAGTCTGGCATGCGAACGTCCCGCTCCGGCGCCAGGCCACCACCGTCCCGCCAGCCGGACGCCCCCGGGCCGGCGGGCGCCTCTGCGAGGGTCGGCCGAGGGCCTTGGCGCAAGCTGACGGCCGGGCGTGAGCCCACCGGCGGGCGCCTCAGCGGACCGAGGCCGCCGCCTCCAGGGCAGCGCGCATCGCCGCCTCGGGCGCCGGGGTGACGCCGGTGAACTGCTCGAACTGGCCGAGCGCCTGCGCCAGGAGCAGATCGAGGCCGGACACGACGCGCACGCCGTGGGCCTGCGCCGCGGCGGCCAGCGGGGTGGGCCACGGGTCGTAGATGGCGTCGAAGAGCACCGTGCCGGGCCGCCACGCGACCTGGGTGGCCAGGCTGTCCGCGGCGCCCTTCGGGACCGTCGAGATGACGGCGTCGGCGTCGAAGACCGTGGCGGCCTCCGCCCAATCCACCCCGCGGATCGTCACGCCGAGCGCCGCGGCGGCGGGGGCCAGCTCCGCGCGGGCCTCCGGGCGGCGCGTCACGACGGCCACCTCGGTCGTGCCCAGGTGGGCGGCGGCTGCCAGGGCGGCGCGGGCCGTACCCCCACCGCCCAGCACCGCCATGGCGGGACCCGAGCCGGCGGGCAGGCCCGCGTCGTGCAGGACTCGGACCATGCCGGGTACGTCGGTGTTGTCCGCGTACCAGGTGCCGTCGGGACGCCGTACCAAAGTGTTGGCCGCACCCGTCGCGAGCGCGACCGGCGACGCTTCCGCGGCCACCGCCAGGGCCGCTTCCTTGAGCGGCATGGTCAGCGACAGGCCGGCCCACTCCGGGCCGAGCCCGGCGACGAGCTGCGGAAGCTCGGCCTCGGCGCACTCGATCGCGGTGTACGACCAGTCGAACAGCCCTGCCGCGGCGAAGCCCGCGGCGTGGATCACCGGGGACAGCGAATGACCGATGGGCTTGCCGCAGACCGCTGCCCGCCGCGGGCCCTCGGCGTGCGTCAGCAGAGCGGGACCCCGTTCCGGCAGGCCTTCTGGATGTTGGCGTCGTGCTCGGCGTTGGTCACCGCGAACGCCGACTTCTTGGTCTTGGGGTCGATCGCGACGAAGAACAGCCAGTCGCCGACCGCCGGCTTCTCGGCCGCCTCGAGCGCGGCCTTGCCCGGGTTGTTGATCGGGCCGAGCGGCAGCCCCACCTTCAGCTCGGTGGTGTACGGGTTCTTCGGGTCCTTCAGCTCTGCGTCGGTCATCTTGCCGGAGTGCTTCTTACCCTTGTCCTGCAGTTGCAGCCAGTAGTTCGTGGTGACGTCGAACTGCAACGGCATCTTCTTCTTGTACGCCCGGTTGTAGGCGACCCGGGCCACCTTCGGCAGGTCCTCGGCGGTGCCGGACTCGGCCTGCGACAGCGACGCGACGATGAGCGCCTCGTACGGCGAGACCGACAGCTTGCCCTCGGCGGTCTTGACGAAGTCCAGCTCCGTGGTGGTGGCGATGAACTTGCCGACCATCACCCGCAGCATGTCCTCGGCGGTGGCCTTGGGGTCGAACTCGTAGGTGTCCGGGAACAGGAAGCCCTCGATGGTGCCGGAGGCCTTCTTGCCGTCGCGGCGGTTGAACCAGAAGTCGGGGACGCCGAGCGCCTGCGGGTCCTTCGCGGCGGTCTCGAAGTCCTTCACCGGGACCTTCGTCGCCTTGGAGAGCGTCGCGTAGATCTCCAGCGCGGTCAGGCCCTCCTTGATCGTGATGCCCTTGCTCACCCGGGCCTTGGGGTCGAGCAGCAGCGTCACGGCTTCCTTGGCCGCCATCTGCTTGCGGAGGTTGTACGTGCCCGGCTGGATGTTCTTGCCGCGCGGGTTGTCCTCGGCCGCCTGGGTGAACGCGGCGGTGCTCTTGACGACGTCGGCGTCGACCAGGGTGTTGCCGATCTCGGTGAGCGAGCCCTTGCCGAGCGACACCTGCACGGGGTCGGTGCCGGAGCCGTCGTAGTCCGCGGCGGTGAAGAAGCCCTTGATCTTCTCGTAGCCGAGGTAGCCGCCGACGCCGAGAACGCCGAGCAGGATGAAGACCATGAGGAACGCGACGGCGGACTTGCCCTTGCCGCCCTTGCCGCCTCGGCCCCGGCGGTGCCGGGGCTTGCCCTTCTCCACCTGTTCGTCGAACGCCAGGTCCAGCTCGTCGATCATCTCGTCTGCCTCCGCTGTGCGTCCAGCCAGCTCTGCAGGATCTCCACGGCGGCCGCCTGGTCGACGACCGCCCGTTGCCGTTTGCCCCGTACTCCTCGCTCGGCAAGCCTACGGGTCGCGACAACGGTCGACATCCTCTCGTCCGCCAGCACGACCGGAACCGGTCCGACCGCCCGTTCCAGCCGCTCAGCGTACGCACGGATGTCCATGGCGGCGGGTCCCTCGGCGCCGTTGAGACGCACCGGGAGGCCCACCACGATCTGCACCGCCTCGTGCTCCCCCACGAGACGGACGAGCTCGGCAATGTCGCCGGGGACGGCGTCGGACGCCGCCGCCATGTCACGGGGCACCGTGACCAGGGGGGTGGCCAGGATCCCGTCGGGGTCACTGAGTGCGACCCCGACGCGCACCTTACCGACATCGACGCCCAGCCGCCTACCCCGCGGCAGTGCGCTCATCGGGCCACCTTCCCTTTCAGGCAGCGTCGCCGACCGCCTTCTCCACCGCCGCCAACAGCGCGGGGACCTGGTCGGCGGGCACCCCACCGCCCTGCGCGAGGTCGGCGTTGCCGCCGCCCCGGCCGGACAGCGCGCCCTTGACGAGGTCCGCCGCGGACAGGCCACGGTTCTTCGCCGTCGCGTTGATCGCTACGATCAGTGACGCCTTGCCGTTCGCGCGGGCCGCGACCGCGACCACCGCCGGACGACCGGCGTCGATCTTGCCGCGGATCTCCTGGGCAAGGGTACGCACATCGTTGGTCGCCGCACCCTCGGGTGCCTCGGTGCCGACGAACGCCACGCCCCGCAGATCCCTGGCCTGCGCGGCGAGCGCACCCGCACCGCCGAGCACCATCTGCGCGCGCATCTTCTCGAGCTCCTTCTCCGCGTCGCGCAGCGCCGTGACGGTCTGCTCGACCCGGTCGCCCACCTGGTCGGCCGGCACCCGGAAGAGCTCCGCGAGACGGCTGACGAGCAGGTGCTCCTTGGCGAGGAAGCCGAACGCGTCGATGCCGACGAGCGCCTCGACGCGGCGTACGCCGGAGCCGATCGACGACTCGTTGAGGATCTTCACGAGCCCCAGCTGCCCGGAGCGGGCGACGTGCGTACCACCACAGAGCTCACGCGCGTAGTCGCCGACTTCAACCACTCGGACCTCGTCGCCGTACTTCTCCCCGAACAGGGCCATCGCGCCGAGCCGGCGCGCCTCCTCCTGCGAGGTGATGAACGCGTGCACTTCGAGGTCCCGCAGCAGCACCTCGTTGACCTGCTGCTCGACGTCGTGCAGCACGCTGTGCGGCACAGCGCCCGGGGTGTTGAAGTCGAAACGCAGCCGGCCCGGCGCGTTGAGCGAGCCCGCCTGCGTCGCCGACTCGCCCAGGAACGCCCGCATCGTCTGGTGGATGAGGTGGGTCGCGGTGTGCGAGCGCGAGATCGCCTTGCGCCGGGTCACGTCGATCTCGGCGAAACCCGCCTCGCCCGCGCGCACCTCGCCGCGGACGACCCGCGCCTTGTGCACGATCAGGCCCGGCAGCGGCTGCTGCACGTCGACGACCTCGACCTGCCCGCCGCCCACGTTGATCAGGCCGGTGTCGGCCTGCTGGCCGCCGCCTTCGGCGTAGAACGGCGTGCTGTCGAGGACCAGCTCGACGTAGTCGCCCTCACCCGCCGCCGGCACGCTCGCGCCGCCGCTGCCCAGCAGCGCCCGCACGCGCGACTCGCGGGAGACCTCGGCGTAGCCGGTGAACTCCACCGGGCCGCCCTGGTCGAGCACCGACCGGTACGCCGACAGGTCCGCGTGCCCCGTCTTGCGCGCGGCGGCGTCCGCCTTCGCGCGGGCCCGCTGGTCGGCCATGAGCCGGCGGAAGCCCTCCTGGTCGACGCTGAGCCCCTGCTCCTGCGCGATCTCCAGGGTCAGGTCGATCGGGAAGCCGTACGTGTCGTGCAGCTGGAACGCCTGGTCGCCGGAGAGCGCCTTGCCGCCCTTCGACTTCGTGTCGGTGATCGCGGTGTCGAGGATCGTCGTGCCCGCGCGCAGCGTGGACAGGAACGCGTCCTCCTCCGCGTACGCGTACGTGGAGATCCGCTCGAACTCCTTGTCGAGCTCCGGGTACGACGGCGCCATGCAGTCGCGCGCGACCGGCAGCAGCTCGGGCAGCGCGGGCGCCTGCCAGCCGAGCAGCCGCATCGACCGGATCGCCCGGCGCATGATGCGGCGCAGCACGTAGCCGCGCCCCTCGTTGCTCGGGGTCACGCCGTCGCCGATGAGCATCAGCGCGGTGCGGACGTGGTCGGCGATGACCCGCAGCCGCACGTCGTCGGGGTGCGACTGGTTGGCCGCGTGGCCGGAGTGTGCGCCGTACGTCTTGCCGGTCAGCTCCGCCGCGCGCGCCAGGATCGGCCGGACCTCGTCGATCTCGTACAGGTTGTCGACGCCCTGCAGGATCGACGCGATGCGCTCCAGGCCCATGCCGGTGTCGATGTTCTGCTTGGGCAGGTCACCGACGATCCGGAACTCCTCCTTGCTCTTCACGTCGGCGATCTCGTACTGCATGAAGACGAGGTTCCAGTACTCGAGGTAGCGGTCCTCGTCGACCTCCGGGCCGCCCTCCTGGCCGTACGCCGGTCCGCGGTCGTAGTAGAGCTCCGAGCACGGGCCCGCCGGGCCGGGGATGCCCATCGACCAGAAGTTGTCCTTCTTGCCGCGGCGCACGATCCGCTCGGCGGGCAGGCCCGTCTGCCGCCAGATGTCGATGGCCTCGTCGTCGTCCAGGTACACGGTCGCCCAGATGCGCTCCGGGTCGAGCCCGAAGCCGCCCTGCTCGACCGGCTTCGTGGACAGCTCCCACGCCAGCGGGATCGCGCCCGCCTTGAAGTAGTCGCCGAACGAGAAGTTGCCGTTCATCTGGAAGAACGTGCCGTGCCGCGAGGTCTTGCCGACCTCGTCGATGTCCGGCGTACGGATGCACTTCTGGACGCTGACCGCACGCTCGTACGGCGCGGTGCGCTGGCCCAGGAAGAACGGTACGAACTGGACCATGCCGGCGTTGATGAACAACAGGTTCGGGTCGTCGATGGCGGGCAGCGGGGCACTCGGCACGACCGTGTGCCCGTTGGCCTCGAAATGCGCCAGGTAGCGCCGCTTGATCTCCGCCGTCTTCATCGCTGACCCTCCTGGGCGTGCCGCCCGTGTGTGCCGTCCTCGTCGTCGCGCAGGTCGGCGAACTTGTCCTCGTACAGCTCCCCCGCCGCGAACGCCGCGTGGATCTCCTGCTCGCGCTCGGCCATGCCCTCGCGTACGTCCTCCACGAAGCTACGCAGCGACTCGACGAGGCCGCCAGCGGATTCCGACAGCGACGTGGCGATGCCCGACGGGGTGAACTCGTTCGCCTTCCTCGTCACCTTGCGGACGACGATGGCGCCGACGGCCAGGCCCACGCCCAGCCAGAGCAACCGCTTCATGGTCTTCTCTCCGGTTTCTCGTCGCGGGACGTCAACGGGCGGCGCGCGCGGCCCGGCGGCGCTGCTTCAGGGAGGCGCGGACCTCACGCTCCTCCTCGGCGTGCCGGCGCGCGGCGGCGGCCTTGCGGACGCCGTACCCGAAGGACGCGACCTTGACCAGCGGGTTGGCGGCGGCGGCCGACACCACGGTGACCAGGTTCGCCACGTTGGCGGTGACGTTCTGGGCGTGCTCGGTCATCGTGTCGATCTTCGCGAGCTGGACGTTCACACCGTCCAAAGAGACCTGCACCTGGCCCAGGGCGGTGTTCACGTTGTCCACCGTCTCGGTGACGTTCCCGAGCAGCGGGCCGGTGCGGTCGGTCAGGTCGTTGATCGCCCGGGTCGCGGCCTCCACGGTGTGCCGCAGCTTCAGGATCGGTACGGCGAGCACCAGCACGAGCATCAGGAACGCGCCCGCCGCGATCAGGCCTGCGATTTCTCCGGCGTTCATTACACGCGTCTCCTCTACCGACGGCCGCTTTGCGTGACAACGTGCAGACCCTACCGTCCGTCACCGCGGACCGCGTCACGACGCCGAGGGTGTCGGCTCCCTACCGCTTCGCGAACCGGTTCGCCGGCCCGACCTCGGATCGCGTCACGATGCCGACGGGTTCGGCTCCAGCAGCGGGTCGTTGGTCAGCACCGGGTCGGGCGTCACGCCGACGAGCGAGGGATCCACGGCGGGCTGCGGCTTGCCGCGCTCGTCCGTCACCGCGTTCTGCACCTTGATGCTGACCGTCGAACCCGTGCACTTCTTCGGGTCGGGCGTCTCCACCACCCCGTCGGGCCCGACGGACGGCACGGTGTCCGGATCCTGCGCCGCGACGGCGTCGACCGCGCACTCGGGCAGCCGTACCCACAGGTCCAGAGTGAACTCGTCCCGCGTCCAGCAGCTGTACTTGCCCTCGGTGGTGGGCTGATCGGTGCACTCCCCGCCGCGCACCTTCCAGCCGGCGGCCGTCAGCGCGGTCGCGTACGCCTGGTTGGTCTCCTCGAACGGCCGCTCCGACTGCGCGATCCGCTCCCGGAACCGGCAGTCCAGGAAGCACCACCGGCTGCCGCTGCTGCGGTCCTCGGCCTGCTTGTCGGCCCAGGCCGGCACGTCGAGGGCGTCCAGCGAGGTGAACACCGGGTCGCGGGTGGCCGACCAGACCCCGAAGAACACCGGGAGCAGGCCCAGGACCAGGACGCTCAGCGAGACGAGGGTGAGCACGCGGAGCCGGCGCTTGGCGCGCATCTGGCGGCGGATCTCCGTACGCGCCCCCCGCAGGCCGCCGAGCGGGCCGCCCGCCGCGGGCTCGTCCTCGGCTGTTGCGGGACGGACAGCGGGGGCATCGTCGCCGGGCACCCGCCCGGCAGCGGTTCCGCCGGCACCGGGTCCGCCGGTGCCGGGCACGGTTGCGGCTCCCCGGCCGGGGCCGCCCGGGATGCCGGCTTTCGGACCTCCCGGTATGGCCGCTCCGGGGCCACCGTGGGTGGTCACTCCGGGGCCGCCCGGGGTGGCCGGTCCTTGGCCGCCACGGGTGGTCGCTCCCGGACCGCCCGGGGTGGTCACTCCGGGGCCGCCCGGGGCGGTCGGGATGTCACGGGCGGGGGCGGCGGCGGGCGCGGCGGCGGTGGCCTTGGCCACGGCCCGGTTGCCGGGCACCTTCGCGGCGGCCCGGCTGCCCGAGACCTCACCTGCTCCACGCCCAGGCACGTCAGCGGGACCGTGGCCGGATATTTCAGCGGTGCCGCGGCCGGGCACGTCGGCCGGGACGCGGCGGCCGGTGGGGGCGGCGGCACGGCCGGGCACGCCCGCCGTTCCGCGACGGCCGGCAGGATCCGTGGCGGCGCGGCCGGTCGGGGCTTCGACCGGGACACCGGAGACCGGGCCGGCGCTGCCCGCGGTTCCACGGCGGCCGGGAGCGCCGGAAACGGGGCCGGCGCTGCCTGCACCGCCATGCCGGCCAGGACCACCGGAGACCGGGCCGGCGCTGCCTGCACCGCCATGCCGGCCAGGACCACCGGAAACCGGGCCGGTGCTGTCCGGACCGCTGGGGGTGACCGCCGCGCGGCCGGGGGCGCCCGGTCCCGCGAGGTCGGTGGGCATGCCGGGACCAGCGGTACCGCCAGGCATGCCGGGTCCGGCGATCCCGCCGGGCATGCCGGGTCCGGCGATCCCGCCGGGCATGCCGGGTCCGGGCACGCCGGCGGCCTGCCCCGGGACGGCTCGGCCCGCGGCCGCTCGTCCGGTCCGGGGACCCGTCTGCGAACCTGTCTGCTGACCGGGCGCGGGGCGACCCGGGACAGCGCGGCCCGGCTGGTTCGGCGCCGGCTGACCGGGAACAGGACGACCGGGCTGCGCCGGGTTGGGGCGCCCTGCCTGCGCCGCGCCGGGGCGACCAGGCTGGCCCGGGCCGGGACGGCCGGGCTGCTCGGAGCCGGGACGACCGGGCTGCTCGGAGCCAGGACGACCGGGCTGCTCGGAGCCGGGGCGGGCCTCGGAACCGGGACGGCCGGGCTGCTCAGAGCCAGGACGACCGGGCTGGACCGGGCCGGGGCGGCCAGGCTGCTCAGAGCCAGGACGACCGGGCTGGACCGGGCCGGGGCGGCCGGGCTGCTCACTTCCGGGGCGGCCGGGCTGGTTCGGCGCCGGCTGGCCGGGGCGGGCCACCCGTCCCGTGCCGCGCGCGGGGGCTCCGGGCGTACGGGCACCGGCCTGCGCGATCTGGCCGGTCGTGCCGATCACTCCGGAGGTGCTGCCGGCCATCGCGCCGGCTCGGCCGGGGACCGCGGGGCTGCGTACGCCCTCGCGGCCGGGGACGACGGGCGGGACGACCGCCGCCGACGCGCGGGCGGGTGGCGTGATCGGGCCGGTGCCGCCGTCGCCGCCGCGCCGGCCCGGGGCGGGGGTGGGCCGGCCGGTCGGCACGGGGCCGGTGTGGCGGCCGAAGTCCGTACCCGGATCGTCCTGGGAGTCGGGGCGTCCGTGCCGGCCGCCCTGCTCGCCGGGGTGACCGTCGGGGCGGGCCCGGCCGGAAACACCGGTGTTGCGCGAGCCGAACGACGGCCCGTCAGCCCCGGGAATGGCGGAGACGGGACGGCTGGCGCCGCTCACCGGGCGCGCGGCACCGCCGGCGGCCTCGTGCCGGCCGGTGGACCCGCCTGGGCCGTCGTGCCGGCCGGTGGGTGCGCCGGGACCCTCGTGGCGGCTCGGGCCGTCATGCCGGCCTGCCGGGGCACCGGGGAGTCCATGCCGGCCGGCGGGGGCGGGCGGGGTCTCGTGCCGGCCGGCCGGGGCGGGACCGTGGCGTCCGCCGGTGGTGAAGTCGCCGACCTGCTCAGGGGCCGCGTGGCCACCCGTACGGTCGGGCGCCGCGTGACCGCCGCGCGGCACCGGACCGGACCGCCCGGCGCGACCCGACGGAATCGGGCCCGTCCCGCCAGGCGGAACCTGACCCGTACGACCCGACGGAATCGGACCCGTACCGCCAGGCGGAACCTGACCCGCACGACCCGACGGAATCGGACCCGTACCGCCAGGCGGAACCTGACCCGCACGACCCGACGGAATCGGACCCGTCCCGCCGGGTGGGGCTTGACCGGCTCGATTCGGCATCTGGCCGGCCGGGCCGGGAAGGGGTGGGGCCGCGTGGCCCGGCGCCGCCGGGTTCGGGCGGCCCGGGGGCGGCGGGGTGGCGTGGCGCGCGCCTTCGTCGAGGTGGCGGGAGCCGGCGCCGGTAGGCGAGACCGGGCGGCCGGGCAGCGGGCCCTGCGGGGGCAACCCGCGGCGGCCCTGGGGTGGCGTCTCGTGGCGGCCGGACGGTGGCGCCGGCGAGGTCGGCCGGGCGGCCGGGACCTCGGGGGCGTTGCCGGAGGCCGGGACGCCGGAGGCCGGCCCGACCGCGGAGAACGATCCCGAGGGATAGCCGGCGGCGTGCTGCGGATCGATCTGCCGGCGGCCCTGGCCGGGACCGGGGATGCCGGCGTCGGGCGTGGCACCGCGGCCGGGCGGCTGGGCGGCGCCCCGAGGACCCTGCCCGGGCGGTGGGGTTGCCCCGCGGCGGCCTTGCGGCGCGGGCATGCCGGACCGGCCCGGCGGCTCGGCCGCGGCAGGCGACCCGGGCACGGCAGCGCCACGCGGACCGGCGGGCGACCCAGGCACGGCAGCGCCACGCGGACCGGCGGGCGACCCAGGCGCCGCAGCGCCACGCGGGCCGGGGGGCGAACCCGGCGCCGCAGCGCCCCTGGTGCCTCGTCCGGGAGGGGGCGCGGCCGGTGAGCGCGGGGCGGGTGCGGGTGCGGGCGCGCCTGACGACGGGCGGGAGGCGGGTGGTGCGGAGGTGGGCAGGGGCGGGAAGGAGTCGTTGGCGGCGGCGTCGTCCGGGCCGGGGGCGGTGCGGCCGCTCTTGCTCGTGCGGCCCTCGCCGGGTGCCGTGCCGGGGCCGATGGCACCGCCCTGCTCCTTGGCGGTGCGCAGGTCGTCCAGCCAGCCGGTCTCCTCGCCGGAGATCTCCTCGGGCTCGACCGGTTCGGGGCGGCCGCGTCCGAACAGGCGGCGACCGCGGCCGGTCTGCTCGGCCCGCTGGTCGTCGTAGTCGTCGGGCCTCTCGGCACCGCGCCTGCTCACGGCTGGTCCTCTCCGGCGGCTGCGCCGCTGTCGTCACCCTCCGGGACTTCAGGAGAAGTCCCGGCCGAACCCGGCGCCACCGCCGGCGAGGTGCCCGGCGCCCCCACGGGCGAAGCGCCCGGCGGCACCGGCGGCGGAGCCCCGGCCGAACCGGAAGCGCCCGGGGAGCGGGCGCCGCCGGCGGGACCGGCAGAGCCACCCGAGCCACGGACGATTCTGCGGAGCCGGGGCAAGCGCTCCGCGACCGCCCGTTCGGCGCCGTGGTCGGTCGGGGTGTAGTAGTCCGCGCCGATCAGATCATCCGGCACGTACTGCTGCCTCACAACTCCCCTGGGGTCATCGTGTGGATAGCGGTAGCCCTTGCCGTGGCCGAGGCCCCGGGAGCCCGGGTAGTGGGCGTCGCGCAGGTGGGGCGGGACCGGGCCGCCGCGGCCCGCGCGGACGTCGGCGATCGCGGCGGAGATGGCGGTCGTCACGGTGTTGGACTTGGCGGCGGTGGCCAGGTGGACCACCGCCTGGGCCAGGTTGAGCTGGGCCTCGGGCAGGCCGACCGACTGCACGGCCTGGGCCGCCGCGGTCGCCACGAGCAGGGCCTGCGGGTCGGCCATGCCGACGTCCTCGCTGGCGAAGATGACGATGCGGCGGGCGATGAAGCGGGGGTCCTCGCCGGCCACGAGCATGCGGGCCAGCCAGTGCAGGGCGGCGTCCGGGTCGGAGCCGCGCATGCTCTTGATGAACGCGCTGGTCACGTCGTAGTGGGCGTCGCCGTCGCGGTCGTAGCGCACGGCGGCGACGTCGACCGCCTTCTCGGCCGTGGCGAGGTCGATCTCGGTGGAGCCCTGGGCCGTCGCGGACGCGGCTGCCGCCTCGAGCGCCGTCAGCGCCTTGCGGACGTCGCCGCCTGCCAGCCGTACGAGATGATCTTCGGCCTCCGCGGCGAGGGTGACCGCGCCGCCCAGGCCGCGTTCGTCGGTGACCGCGCGGCGGATGAGGTGGCGTACGTCATCTTCGTCGAGCGCCTGCAGCGTGAGCAGCACGCAGCGGGAGAGCAGCGGCGAGATGACCGAGAAATACGGGTTCTCCGTGGTGGCCGCGAGCAGCGTGACCGTACGGTCCTCGACGGCGGCCAGCAGCGAGTCCTGCTGCGTCTTGCTGAAGCGGTGCACCTCGTCGATGAACAGCACCGTGGGCGACCCGCCGGCGCGGCGTTCGCGGCGGGCGGTGTCGATGACGGCGCGGACGTCCTTGACCCCCGCGGTCAGGGCGGACATGGCCACGAACGTGCGGTCGGTGGCTGCGGCGACCAGGTGCGCGATCGTGGTCTTGCCGGTGCCCGGCGGGCCCCACAGGATGACCGACATCGGGGTGGTTCCGGTGACGAGCTGCCGCAGCGGCGCGCCGGGGGCGAGCAGGTGGCGCTGGCCGACGAGCTCGTCGATGCCGGCCGGGCGCATGCGCACCGGCAGCGGCGAGTCGGCCGTCGCACGGGTGAGGCCGGACTCCGCACCGGCCGGGGACGCGGTGCGGACGCCGCCCGGCCTGTCCAGGGGGAAGAGTCCGTCGAAATCCATCGGCACCGACAGTACCGGCCCGCCCTCCGGTGCCGGAAATGCACCGATAAGGACGGGCCGGGTCGCTACTGCGCGCGTCTGGCGCGCGACACGAAGTGAACCGTCAGCCGCGGCCGGGGCGCCGGCCGTAGAAGCGGCGGCCGCTGCCGGAGCCGGCCCGGGGGCCGCTGCCGACGCCGGCGAGGTACAGCGAGAGCAGAAGCAGGCCGAGCGAGGCGAAGGTGGGGAAGTTGAACAGGTCGGTCGTCTTCACGTCGAGCAGGTCGAGCAGCAGGTAGATGCCGAAGACGACGGCCGCGGCGATCGCGAGCATGGGGGCCTCCATGTGGGGGGATGAGAGCACTTGACCTGCTCATACCCGTGGGGTGGTCGCGCGCAAACCCGTCAGGGCGCGGGCACGACCTCCTGAGGCGCGGTCGCCACGGTGTCCGGAGCGGCCCGTCGCCCGACCAGGTAGAGCGGCGCGGCGACGGCCAGCACCGCGGCGCCGAGCAGCAGCGCCGCCACGAGGTTCACGTGCGTGGCGACGGCCGTGAGCACGACCAGGCCGAGCGCGCCGGCGGGCTGGCCGACCATCGAGTTCAGCGAAAGCAGGCTCGCCCGGTACGGGCCGTCGACCTGCCGGTGCAGCAGTCCGTTGTGGACCGGAGAGGCCGCGCCGTGCACGGTGTAGCAGATCAGGAACGCCGCGACGACCCCGACCGGCCCGGCGAACACCGCCATGCCGACAACCGTCAGCCCTTGCAGGATGCGCAGGGTGAAACCGGTCCAGGGCGCCCCGATCCGGCGGGCCAGCAGCGGGATCAGTGCGGCACCGGCGGCGGACGCGAGCCAGGCCGCCGAGCCGACGGGGCCCATCAGCGCCGACGCCTCGGTGGGGTCGCCGAGCACGTCGGCCAGGCGTACGGGGGTCAGGCTCTCGAACGTCACCATGCCGAAGCCCCAGAAGACCTCCACCGCCACCAGCGCCACGATGACGCGGGAGCGGCGCAGCAGCCGCAACGCCCCCCCGACGGCCGCCGGGACCCCGCGGACGGAGGCGGCCAGCGCGGCGAGGCCACGGCCCCGGCGCTCCTCGGTCATCAGCGTCGCCACCGCGACCATGGAGACGATCTGCAGGGTGAGGGCGACGTACACGGGAAGGCTCAGCGCGGTGATCGGGCCGACCGGGCCGAGTGCCACCAGGCCGCCGGTGATGAGCGCGCCGGCCGCGATGGCGACGCCGAGCACCGCGCCGCTGCGGCTCAGACCGGTCTCGATGTCGGCCTTGCCGTCCGCGGCCAGCGCGTGGTCGACGTACCAGGCTTCGAGGGGTCCGCTGTCGAGCGCACGGTAGACGCCCTGCAGCACGTAGAAGACGACGAAGAGCGCAACAGAGTCGGCGACCGTGAGCAGCGTGAGCGCGGCGATGTCCACGGCGCCCGCCATGAGCAGCACGGGCCGGCGGCCGAGGGCGTCGGACAGCCCGCCGGTCGGGAGCTCGAGCAGCAGCACGGTCAGGCCCTGCAGGGCGGCGGCGGAACCGTACTGGGCGAGGGTCAGCCCGCGTTCCAGCGGCAGCAGGACGATCACCGGGATCATCAGGCCCACCGGCAGCCAGCGCAGGGCGATCAGGGTGAGGAAACGGCGGTGGGCCTGCTGCGCGGTCACTTGTCGGCCCTCGGCATTCCGTACATGAAGAGGACGACCTGCCGGGCGCCCGGCGCCGGACCGGCCGCGCGGTAGCGCTCGACGACGGCGGCGAGCTCCGCCTGCATCTCGTTCATCTGCTCCGGCGAGAGGTCGAGCCAGTAGTCGGAGAAGTTGGCGGCCTGGCGCCATTCGGGCGACTCGTCGTCGCGGGCGCGCTGCCATGCCCGCGCCCGCTCGACCATGGACTCCAGCGCACGGCCCTCGAGCCAGTCGGAGGCCGCGGTGGCGTCGGGATCGCCGGTGTAGTTGTCGCGCTGCCAGCTGGACACCTCGTGCGCGGACCGCCACCAGCGCTCGCGGCCGCCGCCGGGCCGTTCCTCCTCGACGACCAGGCCGGCGTCGGCGAGCTGGCGCAGGTGATAGCTGGTCGCGCCGGTGTTGGTCTCGAGCGCCTGCGCGAGACGGGTCGCGGTGGCGGGGCCGTCCAGCCGGAGCCGGCCCAGCAGCCGGAAGCGCAACGGATGCGCCAGCACGCGGATCTGCTTGGCATCGAGGTGGACCTCACGCTGTTCCATATCTAGCACAATAGTTGTGCACAGAAATTGTGCAAGGTTTCTGTGCAAGGATGTGGCCATGATCGAAGCGAGGCGGGCGGGACCGGCGGATGCGACCGAGCTCATGCGGCTGCGCAAGGTCATGCTCGACTCGATGCGCGACCGGCCCAGCCCGGACGGCGAGTGGCAGGACGTCGGCCGCGCGATCCTGCAGCGGCAACTCGCCGACCCGGCGGGAACGCTCGCCGCGTTCGTCGTCGACCGGCCCGAGGCATCCGGGCTCGCGGCCTGCGTCGTGGGCGCGGTGGATCAGCGCCTGCCGAACCCGTCCGACCCGACCGGACTGCGGGGGTACGTCTACAGCGTCGCGACGGACCCGGCGTACCGCCGCCGCGGCTACTCCCGCGCGTGCATGACCGCACTGATCGCCTGGTACGCGCACCGCGGCATCCGCGCGGTCGATCTGCGCGCCTCACGGGACGGCGAACCGCTCTACGCGTCGCTGGGCTTCCGCCGTACGGACGACCCGGCCATGCGGCTGATCGTCAGTCCGCCAGCTTGAACAGCAGCGTGGTCTCCCACTTGTGCATGTCGGGCTCCACCGACGGATCGGTCCGCAGCACCTCCAGCCGCGCGCCCCACACCTCACCCTCGGGCGTCGGCGTACGGTCCCACTCCAGCCCCCGCCGCTGAGCCCAGTCCAGCAGGCTCGCGGTGACCCCCATCAGCTCGTCCGGGTGCCCGACGTGCGTCACGGTCGCGTACCGCCCGGCGGGCAGCACGTCCACGAACGTCGGCTCCTCCACCTCGACCGGCGCGGCCACCGGGATGCCGGCCTCGACCACCAGCTCCGCCGACATGTCGATCACCCGGTACCGGAAGAACGGCGCCCCGGCCGGGACGATCCCCCGCTCCCCCAGCCACCCGAACATCCCGGGAAGATGGTCGGCGACCCGCGCGAACTCCGTCATGGTGACCGACTCACGCCGCCCGACGTAGACCTGCTCGGACCGCTCCACGATGGTGGGTTCAACCAGCATGACCCTCATCATGACGGCTCCGCCGCCCGAGCGCCTCCACCACCGGCCGCAGCGGCGTCTTCAGCAGGGTTGCCGCGCGGTTGGAGTCCAGGCGGATGCATCCTGGCCGGTTGCCGAGCCCACCTTCGGCGACCGTGCACGTCGGCACCGTGGCCGGGTCGAGGCCGTGCGCGCGCGCCACCAGGCGACCCAGGTCCGCCCGGGTGAGGGCCTCGGGGCCGGCCACGTTGATCGGTCCCGCGTGATCGGAGGCGGCCAGCTCGAGGACTGCGGCGGCCAGGTCCGTGGCGTCGATCGGGCAGCGAATCTCGTCGGTGAACAGGGCGCCCGAGCGGCAGCCCGTGGCCAGGTCCAGCGCGAGCCGGACCTGCTTGCTGCGATCGTCGCCGACGATCAGAGAGGTGCGGACGATGACCGCCGCCGGGTCGATCGCCGTCACCGCCGTCTCCGCCGCCGCCTTCGCCGCGCCGTAGGGGTAGATCGGGGTCGGTGGATCGTCGTCCGCATACGGGTCGGGCCGTCCCGCGTGCAGCGCGTCCGAGGACACGTGCACCAAACGGGCGCCCACTGTGGACGCTGCGAGAGCCACGTTGGCCGCGCCGTCCGCGCAGATGGCCCAGCTGTCCGCCCGGTAGGCCGTGTTGACGATCACCTGCGGGCGGACCGCGCCGATCAGCGCGAGGACCGCCGCGCGGTCGGTGATGTCCAGCGCCGACCAGCCGGTCGCTGTGGTCGTGGCCGTGCCCACGACCTCGTCACCGGCTGCCGACGCGAGCCGCACCACCTCGCCGCCGAGGTGGCCGCTCGCGCCGACGACCAGCGTGCGCATCAGTTGGAGCGTTCCACCGGTACGGCCTGGCCGTCCGTGCCGGGCGTGCCGGCCGTCGGCTTGGGCTTGGCGTCGATGCCGGCCTCCTTGCGCTGCTCGGCGGTGATCGGGGTGGGGGCGCCGGTCAGCGGGTCGAAGCCGCCGCGGGTCTTCGGGAACGCGATGACCTCGCGGATGGAGTCGTTGCCGGACAGCAGCATGCAGGTACGGTCCCAGCCGAGCGCGATGCCCGCGTGCGGCGGCGGCCCGTACTTGAACGCCTCGAGGAGGAAGCCGAACTTGTCCTGCGCCTCCTCGGGGGTGATGCCGAGCAGGGCGAAGACCCGGCTCTGCACGTCCGCCCGGTGGATACGGACGCTGCCGCCGCCGATCTCGTTGCCGTTGACCACGATGTCGTACGCGTACGCCAGCGCCTGGTCCGGCGCCTCCTCGAAGCGGTCCAGCCACTCCGCGTTCGGCGACGTGAACGGGTGGTGCACGGCCGTCCAGCCGCCCTCGTCGGTCTTCTCGAACATCGGCGCGTCGACGACCCAGCAGAAGGCCCACGCCGACTCGTCGATCAGGCCGGCGCGCTTGGCGATCTCGATGCGGGCCGCGCCGAGCAGCTCCTGGGCCTCCCGGCGCTCGGCCGCCGCGGCGAAGAAGACGGCGTCACCCGGCTTGGCCCCGACCACGTCGGCCAGACCCGACAGGTGCTCGGAAGACAGGTTCTTGGCCACCGGACCGCGCGGCTCGCCCGTCTCAGCGTCGAGGACCACGTACGCCAGGCCGCGGGCGCCGCGCGCCTTGGCCCAGTCCTGCCAGCCGTCGAGCTCCTTGCGGGTCTGCGAGGCGCCGCCGGGCATGACGACGGCGCCGACGTAGCCGCCCGCGTCGATCGCGCCGGCGAAGACGCGGAACTCGGTGCCGCGCAGGTAGTCGGTGAGCTCGGTCAGCTCGACGCCGTAGCGCAGGTCGGGCTTGTCGGAGCCGTACCGGTTCATCGCGTCGTGCCAGGTGATCCGCGGGATCGGGGTGGGCACGGTGTAGCCGGCGAGCTCGCCCCACAGCTTGCTGACGAGCTCCTCGCCGAGCTCGATGATGTCGTCCTGGGTGACGAACGACATCTCGATGTCGAGCTGGGTGAACTCGGGCTGCCGGTCGGCGCGGAAGTCCTCGTCGCGGTAGCAGCGGGCGATCTGGTAGTAGCGCTCCATGCCCGCGACCATCAGCAGCTGCTTGAACAGCTGCGGGGACTGCGGGAGCGCGTACCAGGTGCCGGGCTGCAGGCGCACGGGAACGAGGAAGTCGCGGGCGCCCTCCGGCGTCGAACGCGTCAGCGTCGGCGTCTCGATCTCGTTGAAGTCGCGGGCGTGCAGCACCTCGCGGGCGATCTGGTTGGCGCGGCTGCGCAGCTTGAGCGCCTTCGCCGGGCCGGAGCGCCGCAGGTCGAGGTAGCGGTACTTGAGGCGCAGGTCGTCGCCGGCCTCGATGTTGTCGTCGACGGGCAGGGGCAGCGGCGCGGCCTCGGAGAGCACGACCAGCTCGCTGGCGACGACCTCGATCGCGCCGGTGGCCAGCTCGGGGTTCTCGTTACCGGCGGGGCGGGCGGTCACCTCGCCGGTGACCTTGACGCAGAACTCGTTGCGCAGCGCGTGCGCGTCCTCCTCGCGGAAGACGACCTGCACGACGCCCGACGCGTCCCGGAGGTCGACGAAGATCACGCCGCCGTGGTCACGCCGGCGGGCCACCCACCCGGCGAGCGTCACCGTCTGGCCGGCGTGGTCGGCCCGCAGGCTGCCGGCGTCATGGGTACGGATCACGGAAACGTCTCCTCACACGGGTTCACAGGGCGCACCCGACATTGTGTCAGGAGCGGCCCGGTGCCATCGCCACCGGCCCGGAACCGCGTCAGCCGGCCGCCCACGAGGTGGCGCGCAGGGTCGCCGTACCGTCCGCGGTCACCTCGGTGACCTCGACGCGGACCATGCTGCCGCCGGTCCGCACGCACAGGACCAGCCCTTTCGCCACGGAGACGAGCTGGCCGTCGCCGAGCGGGCTGGTCCGGACCGCCTTCGCGCACCCCGCGGCGTCCGTCCGGGGATCGTCCCCGTCGCCGGCTGCGACCGCGCCCGGCGCCAGCGCCAGCCGGGGCCGCGAACCGCCGCAGCGGCCGTCGTAGCGCAGGTCGCTGACCGGGCCGGGCGCGCCGACCCGCGGTTCGTCGAGGTCGAGGAACGTGACGCCGGTGCACCCGGTGCGGATCTTGAGCGTCTCCCCGGCGTACGAGGCGGTCCCGGTCGGTGCCGGTGCTGCCGCGGCGACCGGCGCGGGGGTGCGGTTCAGTGCGCGCCACGCCAGCACCGCGGCCGCGCCGGCGACCACGAGGGCCACCCCGGCCAGCACGAGGGCGATCACCGCGGTCCGGCGGGCCGATGCGGGCGGCCCGGCCCACGGTGGCGGCGCGCCGAGCCGTTCGGTCGGCCCGTCCGGGTAACCGCCCGGGTCCTGCGGCACGGCGGCGGACGGGGGCGAGGCGCGGAAGACCGGCATGGACGACTCCGCTCGGTCGGTGGGGTCGCACGCCGGGCGTACGCCGGCCTGCAACCGACCCTAGGGTCGCCGCCGCGGGTGGCCCATCCCCCGAACAGGGACGTCACCGGGAGGGATGACCGGCGCGCTCCGATCCGTCACGTACCAGCCGTCGCGGAGGGTCGGAACCGCCTCGCTCGCGCCGGCCTCCGCCGCCGTCGCGACGTCCTGCGGAAAACCGAGGTCGTGCAGCTCACGGCCGCTGACGCAGTCACGCAGGGCGGCGTCCAGGTCGTCGGCCACCATCCGGTACGCCGCCAGCGCCGCGCCCGCCTCGGGGGTCAGGCCGGGTGCTGTGCCCCGTACGAAATGGTGGAGGAACGACCCCGCACCCCACAGGTCCTCGACCGCCGGGCGCAACGAACCGTCCGGCCACCGCTCTCCCGACGCGACCACCGCGACCGTCCCGCGGTCGCCGAGCCGCTCGCGGACCCACGACGCGGCCGCGGGCGCGTTGCGCAGCGAGACCCCGACGACCGTGGCGCCGGCGGCCAGCCGCGCGGAGATGGTGGCGCCGTTGGGTGACGGCAGCACGAGCCGCCGCACACCGGTGCTGCGCGCGACCGTCGCGGGCGACAGGCTGATCTGGCCGGGGCCGGCCGCGCGACGGCCCACCGCCAGAACCGCGTCGTGCCGCCGGGCGAAGTCCTCGGCCGTCTCGTCGTGCCACGGGTACGGCCGCACGGCGATCCCCCGGTCCGCGGCCACGGTCAGCGTCGTGGTGAACGACAGGACGTCGACGACGGCGACCACCGACGCCTCGGCGGCGACCGCGTCCGCGCCGGCCGGACCCCAGTCGAACAGAACCCTCATTCCTCCAACTGTTTCAGGGCTGCCCGGACCGCGTGGTACCGCTCCGCCTGCCGGCCGCCCTCCGGCGGATCGCCCAGCGCCAGCACGCCGTGGGTGATGCCGTACGTGAGCCGGTAGAGCAGGACCTGCGTCGCCACGTCGCGCCACTGCGCGCCGCGGGCCGCGCTCGGCCGGTGCCCCAGCTCGGTGATGGTGAACCAGGCCGGGAACAGCGCGTGGGTCTCGACCGCGGCGTCCACCCGGCCGCGCAGATGCGCCGCGAGCTCCAGCACCGCGCTCGCGCCGCGGTGGGCGTCGTACTGCTCCTGCAGCCGCCCGTCCAGGTCGAGCGCCGTCCAGGCCGCGGCCGCCTCGTCGGCGCGGGCGGCGAGCTCCGCTTCCCGGGCCCGCCACCGTCCACGATGGATCCGGTACGTGGCGGCCGCCCGCCGGAAGCCCCGCCGGCCGACCCGGGCTCTGGCGACGGTGCAGCTCGCCTCGAAGGCGCGCCGACGGCTGTCCGCCAGGAGACGTTCCAGCTCCGTGTACGCGTCCAGCGCCGCCCGATGGGCCTCCCGGGCAGCCGGGTCGAGCATGCCGGAACGAAGCTCCTCCGCCTCCCGTACCTCGTCGATGAGACCCTCCATCCCGGACGGCAGGCTGTCGAGGTCCACGGGTTGCACGCCGTGCTCCATCCGCAGCCGTCCCTCGATGAGCTGCACCTCGCCGGTGAGCCGGGCGATGGCCTGCCGGGCCGAGCGCAACCCGCGGTCGGCCCGCCGCTCGAGCTCGTCGTGGGCCTCCCCGGCCCGGGTCAGCCGCGCGTCGGCCTCGTCGAGGCGTCCGCGCAGCTCCTCGGCCCGCTCTCCGGCGGCGCGCGCGACCCGGTCGACGTCCGCGATCTGATTCCGCAGCATCCCGAGCTTGCGCATGAACTCGGCCCGCAACGCCTCCGCGACCCGGGCGAGATCGGTGTGGACCTCGGCGCTCATGCGAGCACGGCGCTCTCGAGCCGGACCCGGCCGGCGGCCGGCGCCGGGGGCGGGACCGGCCGGGCGGTCAGCCACAGCACACCGGCGGCCGCCCCTGTCACGACCGCCGCGGCCAGCCACAGGCTCGGCACCCGCTCCGCGGCGACGAGGAACACCGGCACGAGCGCGAGGACGGCCAGCGCGCAGGAGACCACCCGGCGCCGGGAAGCCGCCCGGGCGCGGGCCCGGTCGAGCTCGCGCATCAGATCGTCGGCGGCGTCGAAGACCCGCAGCTCCAGGTCGTCGTACCGGTCGGAGCCGGGATCCTCCCGATCGAGGATCTCCAGGCGGGAAGCCAGCTCCCGCTGCCGGACGACGAGCACATGACGGTCAGCAGCACCCACGCGAACCCCTCAAAGCCCCGCAGAGCGGTGGAAAACGAACCGCTAGGCCCAGCCTACGGCCTCGTCCAGGCCGGTCAATCCCACGGAAGGGTCCAGGACGTTCAGCACCTCCACCAGCCGCTTCTCCTCGCCGATGAAGTGCGTCTCGAGCACCGCGGCGAGCCCGTCGAGCTCCATGTGCAGCGCATCCCGGTCCGCCGCCGCCGGTGCCGCACCCAGCCGGCCGGCCAGAGCCGTCAGACGGGTGAGCAGGCCGGCGATCACCTGATGGTCGCGTTCGAGCTCGGCGAGGAAGGACCGCAGCTGCGGGTGCCGCGCGGCCAGCACGGGGAAGACGGTCTCGTCCTCGCCGGTGTGGTGCCGGGTCACCGCCGAGCACAGGGTCCGGCAGTGCACGGCAAGCTCCGGGTCGGGAACGGAACCGGCGCGCAGGTCGTCGAGCTGGTCGAGCAGGCGGTGGTGCACGGCGATGAGCTGATGACCGTACGCGGTGAAGCGCGCGTACTCGTCCTGGCCGGAGAAGTGAGCCACAGGAATCCCGGGGTCCGGCGCCTCCATACCCTCGGCGGTCTGCGGGCCGGGTGCACTGCGACGCTGCCGAGGATCTTACCGCCTCAGAAGTACGTGTGGAGCACGTCCACGACCACATCGTCGTCGTCGGCCACCGGGATGAAGCGCCACTTGTCGAACGCCGTACACGGGTGCGACAACCCGAACCGCACCAGCTCACCCACGGCCAGGCCGGCGGCGCGGACGTACGTGTGGTGGTCGTTCATCTTGGTCACCACGCCGGCGTCCGTGACCGGCAGGCCCTCGTCGAACGGGGCGTCGCGTTTGCCCATGCCGACGATCGCGAGGCCCGGCTCCGGGACCGACAGGACCTGCGCGTACATCTCGAGCGCGGCCGTCAGCGAACCCTCGCCCGGCTCCCGGTTGAACGGCGTGCGCTCACGGTAGAAGCCGTCGTCGTGCGTGACCGACGCCCCGCTGCGCAGCACCGCGTGCACGGTGTGCCCCTCGAGCCACTGTCCCTCGAGCGCCTTGACGACGCGGTCGAACCAGGCGCTGCCGCCGGCCGAGACGATCACTTCCCGGGGCAGCAGATCCGCGATCTCGCGGACCGCGGCGACCTGTGCGGCGAGGAACTCGTCGACCTCCTCCGCCGAGGCCAGGCCGCCCTCGTACGCGGTCAGCCCGGCGAGCGTCACCCCGGGCGCGGCGGCGGCCGCCCGGGCCACCGCGACGACCTCCCCGACGGTACGGCAGCCCGTGCGCCCGCCCGCGTGTCCCAGCTCCACGAGCAGGGGCAGTCCGCCCGCGGCCGCCGCGGCCTCGACGCCGGCCACCGAATCGGTCTGCGCGTACACCTGCCAGCCCTGCGCCGCCTGCGCGGAGAGCCAGCGCAGGGCCGTCGGGTCGAGCACCTCGTTCGCGATCAGCACCCGGGGCACACCCAGCCGCCGCAGGACGAGCGCCTGGTTCGCGGTGGCCACGGTCATCGCCCACGCCCCGGCCGCGAGCTGCGCCTGGAGCAGCGTGGGCGCCATGGAGGTCTTGGCGTGCGGGGCGAACGAGAAGCCGTGCCGGTGCGCGTACGCCGCCATCGTCGCGATGTTCGCGCGTACCGCCGAATCGCGGACGACGAGCAGCGGCCAGGTGAACGATCCGTCGAAGAGCGAGTGCCGGGCCGCGGCGAAGGCGCGGGCCGGCACCGAGCCCTCCGGCAGCCAGAAGCCCTTGGCCCGCCAGTCCAGCAGCTCGTCGGGGATGTCGAGGGTCACCGGGGGTCCTCCCTTGACCATGGGGAAGCCGTCACGCATGGTGTGGAAGCTACTACGGATGGGCGGCACCGCATGATCAACGACCTGGTCCTCACCGGCGGTGAGGTGCACGGGACCGGGCGCGCGGACGTCGCCGTGCGCGCGGGCCGGATCGCGGCCGTCGGTCCCGGTCTCACCGGCGCCGTGGTCCGCGACGTGTCCGGGTGCCTGATCACTCCCGGTCTCATCGATCTGCACACCCACGTCGGGCCGGGCTACTGGGGCATCGAGCCGGACCCGGTCGCGTGGCGTACCGGCGTCACCACCTGGGTCGACGCGGGGTCCGCCGGCGCCTACACCCTCGACGGGCTGCGCCGCGTCGTGTCCGATGTGGACGTACGGGTGCCCGGGCTGCTGAACATCTCCGCGGTGGGGCTCGCCGGGCGTACCGGCGAGAGCCGCGACCTGGCGAACTGCGACGTGAACCTGGCGGTCGAGACCATCCGTACGCACCGCGATCTCGTCAGGGGCGTGAAGGTCCGCATCGACGGCGAGACGGTCGGCGCCAACGGCGTGGAACCCCTGCGGCGCGGCCTGGCTGCCGCGCAGGCCTGCGGCGTGCCGGTCATGGTCCACATAGGTACGGCGCCACCGGCTCTCGACGAAGTCCTCGCCATCATGCGTCAGGGCGACATCGTGACGCACTGTGCCAGCGGAATAGCCGCGCCGCTCGGTGCGGCGGTACGCCGGGCGTACGACCGCGGCGTGCTGTTCGACATCGGACACGGGTCGGGTGGCTTCGCGTTCGACGTGGCGGCGGCGCAGATCGGCGCGGGGCTGCGGCCGTACACGATCTCGACAGACCTGCACGCCCGCTCGCTGCACGGCCCGGTCTTCGATCTGCCCACGACGATGATGAAGCTCGTCGCCGCGGGGCTCACCCTCGACGAGGTGATCGCGGCGGTGACGGTGCACCCGGCGCGCGCCCTCGGGCTGACCGGTGGCACCCTCGAGGTGGGCGCACCGGCGGACATCGCCGTGTTCCGGGTCGAGGAGGGCAGCTTCGAGGTGGTCGACGCGCACCGGCAGGTACGCCACTCGCCGCTGCGCCTGACGAACCGGGCCACGTACGTAGGCGGCCGGCTCCTGCCACCCCGCCTGCCGGCGCCGCCCCCGCCGTGGATCCCGCTCACCGGCGCCCAGCGGACCGCCCTGGCCCGCCGCGACGACGATGTGCGAGCCCTGCTGGCGACGCCGTTGGTGGGTGTCGACGGCCTGGCCGAGCAGTTCCCGAGACCGACACTCTAGGAGTCACCCGATGCCCAAGCGCGCGATCATGACCGACAAGGCGGCCCCGGCGGGCGGCCCGTACTCCCACGCGGTCGTCGCCGGCGACACCGTCTACCTGGCCGGGGCGATCCCCGCGCTGCCGGACGGCACGCGCGTGACCGGCAGTTTCGCCGAGCAGGCCCACGCCGCGTTCCGCAACCTCGCTGCCGTCGCGGAGGCAGCCGGCGCGAGCCTGGACCAGGCCGTCCGGGTCGGCGTCTACCTGCGCGACTTCGGCGACTTCGCCGAGCTGAACGAGATCTACGCGCAGTACGTCAAGGGCGACAACCTCCCGGTACGCACGACGCTGCCGGTGCCCCTGGTCGGCTTCGACATCGAGATCGACGCCATCCTCTACACCGGCGCGTAGTCCCCCACCGGATCCAGGGCGGTCCGCACGTCGCGGATGTCACGGCCGACCGCCGTGGCCAGCATCCCGGGCCCGGCCAGCGGCATCAGGACCGCATCGCCGCCCAGCCGAGCAGGCGCCGGCAGCGACGGCCCCGCCAGCACCAGTGTGCCGACGGCCCGGCCGCCACCCAGCACGGCAGCACCCGACCATCCGGCCGCACCGGGCCCGACGGTCAGCTCGTGGCGGTACAGAGTCGTTCCGGCGTACCGGACGGTCAGGTCCGAGCGCACGTCGCCGGGCTCCTCGGCGTGCCGGCCGCAGACCAGGTCGTCACGCCAGAGCAGGCTGCCGCCGTCGGCGACGGTCACGTCGGTGACCGCGAGATGGTGGCAGCCCGAGGCGGCGATGAGCGGCTCGGGCCGCCACTGCAGCGCTCCCCCGGCGGCCACCGACGCGGTGACCGCGAGCCGGGACGGCGGCAGCCCGGGCCGGCCGGGCAGGGCGAGCTGGGCCGCGACGCTGTGCACCGACAATCGCGCGCCCGGACCCACCTCCACCGACAGCCGCAGATCGTCGCCGCGCAGCGGTCCGGCCGCGCCGCCGACGAGATGGACGGTGTACGGACCGGTACCCCGCAGCAGCAGCGGCGACTCCCCGCGCAGGACCGCGAGCCGGGTGCCGCCGCGCCCGTCCGCCTCCGCGACGATCGCCGCCGCGGCGCGCATCAGGACGCCCGCGTCACGCGAGCATCCGGGAGGCGAGACGCCCGCGTCACGCGGCCACCCGGAAGGCGAGACACCCGCGTCACGCGATCACCCGGGCCGCGGTCAGGCCCCGGATCCAGTCCGCGACCGGGGTCGCCGCGCGGTCCTCGGTCAGCGACAGGAAGACCGTGGGCAGCTCGCCGCGGCGGGCCCGGGCATCGCGGTCCATCACCGACAGGTCCGCGCCGACCAGCGGGGCGAGGTCGGTCTTGTTGATGACCAGCAGGTCCGCGGTGGTGACGCCGGGGCCGCCCTTGCGGGGCACCTTGTCGCCGCCGGCCACGTCCACCACGAAGATCTGCCGGTCGATCAGCCCCTTGCTGAACGTCGCGGTGAGATTGTCGCCGCCGCTCTCCACCAGGACGAGGTCGAGCGGGCCGAGCGCCGCCTCCAGGTCCTCGACGGCGTCCAGGTTGGCGGAGATGTCGTCCCGGATCGCGGTGTGCGGGCAGCAGCCGGTCTCGACGGCCCGGATCCGCTCGGCCGGCAGGACGCCGTTGCGCAGCAGGAAGTCGGCGTCCTCGGTGGTGTAGATGTCGTTGGTCACCACCGCCAGCCGCAACTCGCCGCCGAGCGCCCGGCACAGCGCCGCGACCAGCGCAGTCTTGCCCGAGCCGACCGGCCCGCCGATGCCGATGCGCAGCGCGCGGGGGCCGCCCGCCAGCGGCGTGTGCGGGTCGACGGACGGATCCGGGTGGGTGTGCGGGTCGACGGACGGGTCCGGGTGGGTGTGCGGCACCTCGCCGAGTCCGTGAGCATGGTCGCCGCGATGCAGGTCGCCGCGATGCAGGTCGCCGCGATGCAGGTCGTCAGGATGCAAAGAGACGCACCTCCCAGGTGGCGTGCTGCTCGGCGCCGATGTCGAGCAGCGGGGCTCCCGCGGCCGGCAGGGCGTCGACCGGGTCGTCGATCCGGCCCGCCGCCTGCGCCGCGATCCGGTCGCAGTCGGGGGCCAGCCGGGCGAGCAGCGCGTGCACCGCGTACGGGTCCAGCCCCAGCAGCCGTACCGCGGCGCTCGCCGGGCCGGTCACGCTGCCGTGCGCGGCGGCGACCGCGGCCTCGACCGGGCCGAGCCCGGCCGCGGCGGCCACGGCGCCGAGCGCGACAGGATGGTGCAGCTCGCGGCCGACCGCCGGCGCGGACCACATCGCATGCCCGGCGCGCAGCCCGGAATCCGTCGCGCGGCCGGCGGGCGGCACCGGCCACATTGCCCGGGCGGCCCTCAGCAGAGCACGGCCTTGGGCGCGGGATGCCTTGCGCAGTGCGGGTGACGGCGTACGTGCGTCCAGCCCATCATCCAGTTCGGACAGACGGTCCGGGCGCGCGCACGCCGTGGCGGCGAAAGCCGCGGTGACGAGACCGGCGGTGAACAGCCGGCCGCGCAGGAACTCGCCGACGTCCGTGACGTCACGGACGCGCCCGGCGGAGACCGCCGCCTCCAGCCCGCCCGAATGCGCGTGGCCGCCCGCGGGCAGCCGGCCGTCGGCCAGCACCAGCAGCGTCGCGAGGCTCATCAGAACAGGTGGTAGCGCTGGGCCAGAGGCAGCTCGGTCACCGGGTCCGGCTCGACGACCTCGCCGTCGACGCGCACGGTGAACGTGTCCGGCTCGACCTCGATGCGGGGCAGGGCGTCGTTGAGGGGCAGGTCCGCCTTGCTCACCGACCGGGTGTCCGCCACCGGGACGAGCGCCCGCTTGACGCCGATCCGGTCGCCGAGCAGCGCGTCGATCGCCGCCGGCGCCACGAAGGCCAGCGAGGTGACCGCGGGCACCACGCCGTACGCGCCGAACATCGGGCGGGGCAACACCGGCTGCGGCGTGGGGATCGAGGCGTTGGCGTCGCCCATCTGCGCGGAGGCGATCATGCCGCCCTTGAGCACCAGCACCGGCCGTACGCCGAAGAAGGCGGGGTCCCAGAGCACGAGATCGGCGAGCTTGCCGGGCTCCACCGAGCCGACCTGCTCCGCCATGCCGTGCGCGATCGCCGGGTTGATCGTGTACTTGGCGACGTAGCGCCGGGCCCGCAGGTTGTCGGCGGCGCCGTCGCCGGGCAGCGCTCCCCGGCGGGCCTTCATGACGTGCGCGGTCTGCCAGGTCCGCATGACGACCTCGCCGACGCGGCCCATGGCCTGCGAGTCGGAGCCGATCATCGAGATCGCGCCGAGGTCGTGCAGCAGGTCCTCGGCGGCCATCGTGGACGGCCGGATGCGGCTCTCGGCGAACGCGAGGTCCTCGGGCACCGCGGAGTTCAGGTGGTGGCAGACCATCAGCATGTCGAGGTGCTCGCTGAGAGTGTTGCGCGTGTACGGCCGGGTCGGGTTCGTCGACGACGGCAGCACGTTGCGCTGCGCGGCGACCGTGATGATGTCCGGCGCGTGCCCGCCGCCGGCCCCCTCGGTGTGGTACGCGTGGATCGACCGGCCCGCGATGGCCCGCAACGTCTCCTCGACGAAGCCGGCCTCGTTCAGCGTGTCGGTGTGGATGGCGACCTGCACGCCGGACGCGTCGGCCACCTTGAGCGCCGCGTCGATCACGGCCGGGGTGGTGCCCCAGTCCTCGTGCAGCTTGAAGCCGCCCGCGCCGCCGCGCAGCTGCTCCCAGAGCGACTCCTCCGACATCGTGTTGCCCTTGCCGAGCAGCAGCACGTTGATCGGCCACCGGTCCAGCGCCTCCAGCATCCGGGCGAGGTGCCAGGAGTTGGGCGTGACCGTGGTGGCCTTGGTGCCCTCGGCCGGCCCGGTGCCGCCGCCGATGATCGTGGTGATGCCGCTCGCGAGCGCGGTGTCCAGGATGGTCGGGCTGATCAGGTGCACGTGGCTGTCGATGGCGCCCGCGGTGAGGATCTTGCCGTTCCCCGCGATCACCTCGGTGCCGGGCCCGATGACCAGGTCGGGGTGCACGCCGTCCATCGTGTCCGGGTTGCCGGCCTTGCCGAGGGCGACGACCCGGCCGTCGCGGATGCCGACGTCGGCCTTGACGATGCCCCAATGGTCGAGCACGACCGCGCCGGTGACGACCGTGTCCGGCGTGCCCTCGGCACGGGTGGCGCGGGACTGCCCCATCGACTCCCGGATGACCTTGCCGCCACCGAAGACGACCTCGTCGCCGGGGACCGGGCCGGCGCTGCGGTCCTCCTCGACCTCGATGAGCAGGTTCGTGTCGGCCAGCCGGATCCGGTCGCCGGCCGTGGGTCCGTAGAGGGCGGCGTACCGGCCGCGCTCCAGCATGCTCATGCCGCCGCCTCGCTTCGCCGCGCCGCGTCCCTCGTTGCGCCTGGTGTCACCGCGCGCTCCCGTTCTCGGGCAGGTCCTCGTCGAGAGCGCCCGCGGGCTCGATGTCCTCGCGCGGGGACGGGTCGAGCGGGCCGCCGGCGAGCCCGCGCAGGCCCGGCACCACGCGGGCACCGCTGAGCCTGACAAGCCCGACGTCGCGCGGCATTCCGGGCTCGAAGCGCACCGACGTCCCGGCCGGCACGGCGAGCCGGTGCCCCCACGCGGCGTCCCGGTCGAAGTCGAGCGCCGCGTTGGACTCGGCGAAGTGGTAGTGCGATCCGACCTGCACCGGTCGATCGCCGGTGTTGCGGACGGTCAGGGTCAGCACCGGCCGGCCCGGGTTGATCTCGATGTCCCCGTCGCCGGGCAGGATCTCGCCGGGGATCAGGCCGCTGCCCTCGCCGGGAAGCACACCGGTGCCAGGGACCGGGCCGCTGCCCTCACCGGGAAGCACACCGCCGGGGATGGGGCCGCTGCCCTCGCCGGGAAAGTTGCCGCCAGGGATCGTGCCGCTCACGAGATGGGCCCGTGCACGGTGACGAGCTTCGTACCGTCCGGGAAGGTCGCCTCGACCTGGACCTCCGCGATCATCTCCGGTACGCCCTCCATGACGTCGTCGCGGGTGAGCACCCGCCGCCCGGCGTCCATGAGCTCGGCGACCGTACGCCCGTCCCGCGCCCCCTCCAGCAGGAACGCGGTGATGATCGCGGTCGCCTCGGGGTGGTTCAGGCGCAAGCCCCGCTCCCGCCGGCGCCGGGCGACGTCCGCCGCGACATGGATGAGCAGCCGTTCCTGCTCGTGCTGGCTGAGGAACACCGGACCTCCCTGACCTCGCGAGGCGATGCTCGCAGCTCCACGTTTCGGACGTGTTACCCATTGTCGGGACCGGGCCCGGGTTCACCCGCGTGGCCACGCCGTCGCGACCCTATGCTGCGGACATGCTCGAGGCCGGTACGCGCAGACGCCACCAGCCGCCGCCCGCGGTGGTGTTCGCGGCGCTCACCGACCCGGCCGGCGACCCGGGCCGGCCCTGGCTGCAGCTGCTCGACGACGAACACCCACCGGAGATCCTGCAGGCCTCGCCACCGGACGTCGTGGTGTGGTCGTCGCTGTGGGAACGGCGGCCGGACGCCCGGATCCGGTTCGATCTCGCCTCCGACGGCGCGGGCGGCACGGAGCTGCGCTGGACCCTGCACGTGGCCGAGCCGCTCCCGGATCCGTCCCTGCTCGGGCACCTGCGGAAGCGGCTCAATCAGCTCATCAACGCGGACCTGCGCGCGACCTTCGGCCAGTGAACCCCACCCGCCGGAGCGGCGGGCCCGGCCGTTCCCGCAGCCCAGCCGTCTTCCGCGGCGCGGCCTTCCCCGCGGCCCTGCCGGTTGCTCGGGCGGCGAGGGTGTCTCGCGCGGAGCGCGGCGTGCCTGGGCAGGGCCTTGACGGCGGCGGCCTCCCGGAGGACTGGGAGGCCGTGCCGGTGATCGTCAGGCAGCGAAGGCGATGGGTACGCCGTGACTGTCGGTCAACGCCAGCCGCGTGTGCAGGTTCCCCTGCTCGGCCACACGCGCGAAGTACTCGCTGCGCCGCCGCTGCAGGCACCCCTTGCGCGTCCGCGGGCCGCCCGCCGCCACGGTCAGCAGCTCCGGCGCGAGGGAGCTGTTCAGTCCCTCCCGCAGCAGGCGCAACGCTTCCGTACGCAGCTGCGAGATGCGGGACTCGGTCACGCCCAGCTCGGCGGCCACCTCGCTGAGCGGCTGCTCCTGCAGGAAGGACTGGGTGACCACCATCCGCAGCCGCTCCGGCAACGCCTGGATCGCCTGGTGCAGGTAGCCCAGCCGTTCCCGCTTGAGCAGCAGGTCCTCCGGCCCTTCCGACAGCTCCGGCACCATCTCCTCGGCCGCGCCCGTCGGGAACCCCTGGAGGCTGAGCAGGGCCGCCTTCTGCACGTCGTCCTCGACGGCGGCCAGCTCGGCCACGCCGATGCCGAGCATCTCGGCGACCTCGGCCTCGGTGGGCGTACGCCCCAGCGCGGCCGTCAGCTCCTGGCGCGCCTGCGCAGTGCGGCGCGCCCGGGCCCGTACGGAACGGCTCGCCCAGTCCTGCCCGCGCAACTCGTCGAGGAGCGCGCCCCGGATCCGTACGGCAGCGAACCGGTGGAACGGGATGCCCCGGGTCACGTCGAAGGTCCGGGCGGCACCCAGGAGCGCGGCGAACCCGGCGGACGACAGGTCGTCGGCGTGGACATGGCCGGGCACCCGGTTCAGCAGCTCCCGGACCAGATGGCCCACCATCGGCATGTGTTCGCGGACCAGGTCCTCGATGTCCCGCGCGGAGGGCGCGTCGTGGGTCGTGCCGATGGCGGCGGGGAGTTCGGTCGTGTCGGTCACGTAGTCCTCCTCGCTCGTGCGGGGCCGGTGCGTGAACCGGCCCGATGAGGAGAACGTTGGTCGCCGACGGGTGCAGGGGCGGCCGAACTCGGTTGCTTTTATGGAGTTTTTTCGGAAAAAGGCTCAGGTCCCGGGTGGGCCGTCCGCGGGCCTCGATCCCGAAGGCCGCCCGAGGCGGGTCCCGCGGGTCCCGCGGGCGGGTCCCGGACGCAGATTCCGGAGGCAGATCCCGAAGGCAGGTCCCGAAGGCAGATCCCGGAGGCAGATCCCGGCGGCGGGCCCCGGGGCGGGCCCCGGGGCGAGGGTCAAGGCGTCGGCGGGCGACGGCCGAGGCGGCAGAGTGAGCAGCCCGGCAGCTCAGCCTAAGCGGATACCCCGCGGCGGCGCGGGTGATCGAGCAGCACGCATAGACCCCGGCTGCACGACGAGGCCCGGCGGCGCGGGAAGCCAGCGGCACGGCAGAGGGCCGGCGCGGGGAAGCCAGCGGCACGGGAGAGGGCCGGCGCGGGGAAGCCAGCGGCACGGCAGAGGGCCGGCACGGGAAGCCAGCGGCCCGGCAGAGGGCCGGCGCACGAGTGCCAGTGGCGCATGGGCCGCCGGGTATGCGGGAAGACGGCCGCGGCAAGGTCAGGCGCGCGGCGGCGGAAGCGGGCGCCCGGACGGACCGGGGCCGGAGAACGTCAGCTGGCGAAGTGCGGGCTGCGCTGGGCGGCCATGGCCTTGCCCAGTTCCCGCCGGACCCAGTTCATGCGGCGGACCGCTGCCTCCGGGTGGTCGCCGAACTCCTCGGCCACGACGGCCGCGCAGCCGTCGCTGCCGTGCCGCAGGATCATGGCGGTGACGGCTTCGGCGACCGTTTCGCGGCTCGGCCGTTCGGACGGCTGGAGGTGTGAGACGAACAGCGCCTCAGCCGCCAGGTCCCCCACGGTGCTCATCATGTCGAACTCCCCGATGTGCGACGACTTGCTCGAGGTCCAGCTAACGCTCGCAACGGTGCTGACCGGATCCGCTCAGGTTGCGAAGCGGTATCAACCATCTTCCTCGCGGGCGTCTCGCCGGCCCGCAGGCACGCCGAGGGGCTTCGTACCGTTTTCGGCTTCCGCGGCCTGGTCGCGTCGGGCCCTACCCCACGGGCCGGGCGCCCGTACGCGAAACGGATGTGCCTGCCGGGATCATTTTCGACCTTAACGCGCCGCTGGGGCGGCCGGCCGGTGGTTTCCGGTCAGCCGCCCCAGGTGTCGCATGTTGGTCAGCCCATCTCCGGCGGGGTGTCCGGATCGCCGCCCGTGTCGAACGACGGCGGCGGGGAGGGTTCACGGCTCGGGGTGGCCGACGTGGTCGGCGCGGTGCTGGGCGGGGTCGTGACCGTCTGCGGGCTGGGCGGGGGCGGTTCGTCGTCGCCGCCGGTGTTGCTGCCATCGGTGCCGGTGTCTCCGCCCGCCGGCGGGGTGGAGGGGGTGCCGGCGGTCGTGCTGGGAGGCAGGTCGTCCGGAACGGTGGTGTCCACCGGTACGGGCACGACCACGCCGCTCGGGTCGACCGAGATGCCGGGCACCGGGTTCTGCCGGCTCGGCGCGGGGCCGAGGCGTACCTGGCCGTTGGTGAGGTGCTCGACCGGCCGGGACGGCTCGCCCGGCTTGGGCGACACGAACGTCTCGCAGGTCTGGCCGTCGAGCTGGAACACCATGGGCGCGGAGTTGCTGGCCTCGTAGCGGCCGGTGAACTGCATGGTCTGGGTGGCCTGCGGGTCGAGGGTCGTCTTCGACTGCACGGTCACACCGCGGTTCTGCTGGTCCAGGGCGAGCTTGCCGTTGCCGGAGACGATCTGGTCGCCCGGCATGAGGAACCAGAGCTTCCAGTTCTTGATCGCCTTGACGTCGCGGTTGGCGATCGTGACGGCTGCCTTGAACCGGTTGCCGTCGTCGGACCACACGGCGTAGCTCACCACGCACTTGTTGGCGCCGACCAGCTGGGTGGGCTGCGGCCCGACCCCGCTGACCACGACCTCGTCCGGCGCGTTGCCGGTGGTGAGGCTCAGCGCCCAGGCGCCGACGCCCACCATGAGCACGCCGGCGCTCGCCATGAGCACGATGCGGCGGCGCCGGGTGGTGCCGCCCGGCCCGGGGCGCGGGGCGCCTCCGGCGGGGGCCGTGCCCGGACGCTGGGGCGGCGGGGCTCCCGAGCCGGAGCCGGCGCGGGCCGGCGCGGAGGCGTCGGTGCGCGACGGGGGCCGGGTGGCCGGCGGCGCGCCGAAGGCCGGCCGCAAAGCGGGGCCGTCGGCCGGGGAAGCCGCAGCCGAGCCGGGTCCGTGGTCGCCGCCGGCACCGGGGCCGCGGCCGTTACCGCCGGGACCGGCAGGGCCGCCCGGCCCGGCGGGTCCACCGGGCCCGGCAGGCACGAACGCAGCCGGGCCGCCGCCCGCCGGGGCGGGCGGGACCGGACCGAAGCGGCTGTTGCGGTTGCCGCGCTGCGGCGGGGCCGTCGGAGCGGCCGGGGCGTTGGTGGCCGCCGCCTGCCCGGAGGCGCCGACAGCGGCCTCGACCTCGGCCACGGAGACCGGCTGCGCCGGCGCGCCGGGGGCCGGCGAGACGGGCGCGTCGCGGGCGAGGTCCGTCTCGCCGGCCGGTGCGGCGGCGGCCGGCGGTACGGCGGCCACTCCCCGGCCCGCGCGGGCGGGCGTCGAGTCGGCGATCCGGGCGTGGCCGGGCCGGATGCGACCGAGGCCGTCGGTGTCGCGTGCGGACGGCAGGATGGTGGTGTCCTCGCCGTTGTCCGCCCAGTCCGGCACGAAGGCGCGCGCGGCGGGAACGCCGGCCGACACCGTGCCGAGCACGTGGGCCAGCTCGGCGCTGGACGGCCGGTCGGACGGCCGCTTCTCCAGGCAGCGGGCGATGAGCGCGGACACCGCGCCGGGCAGGCCCTCGACCGGCGGGAGCGGCTCGGGCTCGGTGTACTGGTGGGCGCGCAGCAGCGCGGTCGTCGTGCCGACGTCCCAGGGCAGCTGGCCGATGAGGGTGCGGTAGATCAGCAGGCCGACCGCGTACACGTCCGTGGCGGGGCTGACCTGGCCACCCTCGAGCCGCTCGGGCGCGAGGTAGGCGGGGGTGCCCAGCAGGCTGCCGTCCGGGTCGATGTCGTTCTCGCCGATGAGGGCCGAGATGCCGAAGTCGACGACCTTGGCGCCCGCGGGCGTGAGCATGACGTTGGCCGGGGTCACGTCGCGGTGCACGATGCCGCGGGCGTGCGCGGCGGCGAGCGCCGCGGAGACCTCGGAGCAGATGCGTACGGCGGCGGGCCACGGGAGCCGGTGCACGCGGGCCAGCACGGCGGCGAGCGATTCGCCGTCGACCAGCTCCATCACGACGTACGGCACGGGCTCGCCGTCGACGGTGGTCGCCTCGCCGTAGTCGTACACGTTGGTGATGTGCGGGTGGCTGAGCCGGGCCGCGGCCTGGGCCTCGGCGCGCAGCCGGCGCCGGAACGACGGGTCCGCGCTCGTCGACGGCGGCAGCACCTTGACCGCCACCTGCCGGCCGAGGACCTCGTCGAAGCCTCGCCACACCACTGACATCCCGCCGGCGCCGAGCCGCTCCACCAACCGGTAACGATTGGCGAGCAGACTCGAACCGGGCAGGTCCGTCGTGCTCATGTGCCCCCACATGCGCGATCGGATGAAACACCGGAGCACACCGCCATGTGTCCTGGTGCCGGGGCGGCATCGGCCCGCTGTCGGACCGAGCATCCCCCATCGACGGCGAGGATGTTAGCCCACGAGCGGCCCCGGTCTCGACTGTTCGACGGCATGGATGACCTGCGGCTCGTCACCGTCCGTTTCGCACCGTGCGCCGGGGGTGCGCGAAGATCGACTCGGGTGAAAGCCCTGCTCAGCGGCCCAGGGGCGGCCACGAGCCAACCACGTTGGGGCTATTTGCCCGATTCGTCGAAACTTGCGGGTATCCCCCGGATACAACGCATCTACAAGGGATTCTCTACTCAGAGCTTTCTTTCGATCACCCTACGGTCACTTCGGACGACTCACGAGACCGGCTCACGTACGCAGCGTGAACTCCTTGTCGCAGGGCAATGACCTGCGTCACCCTGCCCGATCGGATGAAAGTTCGACGACGATCATGCTTTATTGGTCACGCTCACCGGAACGTGGGACAAAACGGCGCGGTTCCGCCAAGCCGGAAGAAGCGCCGGCGCCGGCCCGGGACCGGCCGGGACCGCACCCAGTTCCTCCAGGTGGCTCAGCATCGGCGCCAGGCTCTCGTACATGACGAGGACGACGTCACCCGGCGCGGCCAGGCGCAGCGCCTCCTGCACCGCGGCGCGGTAACCGCCGGCCCGCACCGCGCGCAGGTTCGGCCGCCGTCCCCGCATCTCCCGCTCCACCAGGGCGGACACCTCCCCCGGCTCGCGGCCGCGCGGATCCTCGTCGTCGTAGAGCACCGCGCGCGTGACCCCGTCGGCGATCACCTGCGCCGAGGCGGCGAGCAGGTCGTCACGGCGGTCGCCGGGCAGGGTCACCGCGGCGACGCAGCGGTCGCGGCCGTACAGGCGCTCGAGGGTCCGCAGCACCGCCGCGAGCGCGGCGGGGTTGTGGGCGTAGTCGACGAAGAGCGTGACCTCGCCGAGGCGCAGGACCGTGCCGCGGCCGGGGTTGTGCACGCGCGGCTCGAAGTCGGTCAGCCGCTCGTTGACCACGTCCGTCGAGGCGCCGAGGGCACGCGCGGCGGCGATCGCGGCGAGCGCGTTGACGGCCGCGTACGGCGCCGCGCCCCCGAACGACCCGGGCACCTCGGACACCCGCAGCAACGGCGTACGCCGCGCCCCGGTGGCCTGCACGAGCCAGCCGTCCTGCACCAGGTACGCCGTACCGCCCTGGCCCAGGTGGGTGGCGACCACCGGTTGCCGCGCATCCGTGCCGAACCAGACGATGCGCTTGCGGTCCGCGCGTACCCGGGGCCGGTCGGGCAGGCTGCGCACCCACGGGTCGTCGGCGTTGAGCACCAACGTGCCGCCGTCCCTGACCCGCTCGGCGATGAGCGCCTTGACGTGCGCGATGTCCTCGATCGAGCCGAGGCCGTCCTGGCCGAGGTGGTCGGGGGTGATGTTGGTGATCACGCCGACGTCGGTCCAGTCGTAGCCGAGCCCGCGGCGCAGGATGCCCCCGCGGGCGGTCTCGAGCACGGCGGCCTGCACACCGGGGTCGCCGAGGACCATCTGCGCCGACCGCGGGCCGGTCGCGTCGCCGCGGTACACGGTACGGCCGTCGATACTCACGCCGTCGGTGGTGGTGAGCCCGACCCGCAGACCGGTCCCGGCCAGGATGTGCGCGGCCATCCGCGCCACCGAGGTCTTGCCGTTCGTGCCGGTCACCGCGACGGCCGGGATGCGACCGTCGGAGCCGCCGGGGAACATCGCGCGCACGATCGCGTCGCCCACGTCACGGGAGCGGCCCTGCACCGGCGACAGGTGCATGCGCAGCCCCGGTACGGCGTTGACCTCGATCACGCCGCCGGTGACGTCGTCGGGATCGCCGACCGCCGGTACGGGCCCGGCGATGTCCGGCAGGCGCAGGTCGATGCCGGCGATGTCGAGGCCGACGACCGCGGCGACGCGCAGGCACAACCGGGCCACGTCCGGGTGGACGCGGTCGGTCACGTCGTGGCCCGTGCCGCCCGTGGAGAGGTTGGCGTTCTCGCGCAGCCAGACCTGCCGGCCTGCTTCCGGCACGCTGTCCGGGGAGCAGCCCTGCTTGTCGAGCACGGTGGCGGCGATGTCGTCGAGGGCGATGCGGGTCAGGACGCGGGAATGGCCCGTGCCGCGGCGCGGATCGGCGTTGGTCCGTTCCACGAGCTCGGCGATCGTGCTCTCGCCGTCCCCGACGACGTGGGCGGCGGTCCGCTCGGCTGCGGCGACGACCTCGCCGTTGACGATGAGGACCCGGTAGTCGCGTCCGGGCAGGTACCGCTCCACCACCACGTCGCCACCGGCCGCCGCCCAAGCCGCCTCCACCTCGGCGGAGGTCCGCAGGTTCAACGCGACGTGCTCGCCCTGGCGGCCCTGCCGGGGCTTGACCACGACCGGGGCGCCGAGCTCACCGAGCAGCCGCAGGGCCTCCTCGGCGTCGCGGGCCGCGCCGCCGGGCGGCACCGGGATGCCCGCGTCCTCCAGCAGCCGCCGGGTGACTTGCTTGTCCCCGGCGATGTCGATGCCCACGCCGCTGGTCCGGTCGGTCATGGCGGCCCAGGCGAGCCGGCGGCGGGTGCCCCAGCCGAGGCGGAGCAGGCTGAGGTCGCCGTACCGTTCGACGGGGATGCCGCGGCGGCGGGCCGCGGCGATGATCGACCGGGTGCTGGGGCCGGTCGCCTCGCGCTCCGCGAGGTCGCTGAGCTCGGTGAGCCGCTCGCGCAGGTCCGCCGCGGACACCCGGGTGCCCTCGGCCACCGCGGTGACCAGCTCGACCGCGGCGTCGAACAGCCGGCCCGGCAACCGGGAGCCGGGCGACTCGTCCACCGGGCACTCCACGATCAGGTCGTAGACCCCGGGCTCGGCGGTGGAGACCGTACGCCCGAAGCTGACGTCCCGCCCGATGCACTGCGACAGCTCCAGCATCACGTGCTCGGTGACGTGGCCGAAGTACGTGCCCCCGCGCATGCGGCTGACGAAGCCGCCCGGCGCTCCCGCGGCGCAGTGGTGCTCGGCGAGTCCCGGCAGGGCCCGCAGCATCCGCTCGGTGAACCCCGCGATGTCGCTGGTCTCCCGCCCGGCCAGCTCGTCGAGCCGCAGCCGGGCCACGACGGCGGGGCGGGACAGGTGGACGTTGGGGCCGCGCAGGTGACGCAGGCTGAGGATCTTCATCGGACGTGTCCCCGTTCCCCGGCGGCCGCCCCGACGGGCCGGCGTCCGGACAGTTCGAACCTGCTCCCGGAGGGCAGCACGTGCAGGCGCGCCCCGCTGAGCGCGATGGGCCCGTCGGCCGGGACCCGGATGTCGGTGGCGGCGCCGGCGTCCACGACGGTGACCGTCCCGGAGCCCAGCACCTCGAAGCGGTCGCCCTCGGCCAGGATCGCGGTGTCCTCGTCGATGCCCAGGCCGAGCTCGTGCGGGTACATCGCGACGGCGCTGAGCAGCCGGTTGAGCCGGCCGCGCTCGGCGAAGTGCATGTCGATGACCACGCCCGGCAGGAACTCGAGGCCCGGCCCGGTGCGCACGCTGGCGCGGGTGACGCCGGGGGCGGCCCCGCCGAGGATCATCGTGCCGGACATCATCGCCGCGCCCGCGCTGGTGCCGCCGAGCACGATGGTGCCGGCCTGCACGAGCGTCTGCAGGGCGGAGTCGGTGAGGGTGCCGCCGAGGACGGTGGTGATGCGCAGCTGGTCGCCGCCGGTGAAGAAGACGCCGGTGGCCGTGGCGAGGGCCTGGATCACGGCCGGTTCGTTCGCCTGCGCACGGGTGGTGATCCGCAGCCCGTGGACCTGGCGGGCGCCGAGCCGGGTGAACAGGCCGGCGTACTCGGCCTCGAGGACGGCGGGCTCTCCGCTGGCGGTGGCGATGACGATGATGTCGGCGGCGGGGCCGCCGGCCAGCTCGACGAAGCGGCGCAGGATCTCGGGACCGCAGGCGCCGTGCCGCTCCGCGCCGCCGATGATCATCAGCCGGGCCGCCACGGCGCACCTCCTCCCCTGCGCCGCTGCTGCGAGCGCATGGTTATGAGGTTAAACGGAACATAACCGAAACATCGGCCTAATCCGGGGAGTGGGCGGGCAGCAGGTGCGAGACCGTCGCGGGCCCCTCGGCGAGCGCCACGGCCCGCTCCTCCTCCCGCTCGTCGCTGCCGGTCAGCCGCCCCTCGTGCTGGCGCAGATGCTCCTCCCACGTCGGCACGAGGTAGACCTCGACGAAGTCGTCGGCGTGCTCCCCGTCGCGGAACAGGCCCCAGCGGGTCGCGCCGGTGCGCTGGCGCGAGCGGCGTACGGCCTGCATCGCGGCGACGAACGCGTCCCGGTTCTCCGGCTTGACCCGCCACGTCGCGGTGACGAGCACGGGACCCTCGTCGAGGTGCGGCTCGAGCATGAGGTGCGGCTCCGGCCAGTAGACGGCCGCGCTGCGGTCACCGGCCTCCTCGCGTACGGGCAGCCACCGCACCGTGGCCGTGCCCAGCGCCATGAGCGCCGCCGCGGCCAGGTACGCCGTCCGCAGCCCCCATGCCTGCGTCACCTGGCCCCAGGCGAACGCCCCGAGCGCCTGCCCGCCGGCGAAGACGACCTGGTAGACGGCGAAGCCGCGGGCGCGTACCCAGTTGGGCAGGAACAGCTGCATGCTCGCGTTCATGCGCGACACCTGCGCCATCCACGCCAGCCCCGCCACGACCAGCGCCGGCACCACCGCCACCGCGTACGGCACCAGCGCCACGATCAGCAGCGCGGCGGCGTACACGGCGCCGGAGAGGATCAGCAGCCGGTTGGGCGGGACCCCTTCGCGGATGCGGGGCATGAGCAGGGCACCGAGGATCGCCCCGACGCCCAGGGCGGCCAGCAGCACGCCGTACCCGCCGGCGCCCATGCCGAGCTCCCGGTCGGCGACCAGCGGCAGCAGGCCCCACACCACGCTGCCGGGCAGCACGAACAGCACGACGCGCAGCAGGGTCCGGCGCACGACCGGCGAGTAGCGCACGTACCGTCCACCCGCCCGCAGCGCCGGCCCGAACCGTTCGGCGTGGGTCGTGCCGCTCTGCGGCGGCCGGCGCCAGCGCAGCAGCGCCGCCGCGAAGGCGGCGAACGACAGGGCGTTGAGGCCGAAGACGACCGGGACGCCGGCGTGCGCGACGAGCAGCCCGGCGACGGCCGGACCGGCCGAGCGGGCCAGGTTGGTGTTGACCGCGCCGAGCGCGGACGCGGCGGCCAGCTGGTCGCGCGGAACGATCTCCGGGATGACCGCCTGCCAGGTCGGCAGCGTGAGCGCCTGCCCGACGCCGAGCAGGAAGGTGAACCCCAGGAGCAGCGCGGGCGGCATCCGGTCGGCCGCCGTCAGCGCGGTCAGGGTCGCTGCCACCGCGCACGACCCCAGCTGTACGCCGAGCAGCAGCCGCCGCCGGTCGAACGTGTCGGCGAGCGTGCCGGACGGCAGCGCCAGCAGGAGCACCGGCAGCATGGTGGCCGTCTGCACCAGGCTGACGTACGTGGCCGCGTCCGGCTCGTGCACCAGCCGCCAGGACGCCCCGACCGTCTGCATCCAGGTGCCGACGTTGCCGGCGAGCACCCCGATCCAGAGGCCGCGGAAGATCTTGTCGCGCAGCGGCGCCCAGGCGCTGGTCTCCTCGGCCGCCGTGGTCACGACGTGCGAGCTTATCGCCGCCGCCGCGCTCCCGGGCCGGGCCGGGGAACCACCTCCCGGTACGCGCTCACGACGTGCCCGTCCCCGCAGTGCAGCTCGGCGTGGATCTCCGCCCCGCAGTCCCGGTGGGTCAGGGTCAGCGGTGGACCGCCCGGGTCGGCCAGGTAGCGGTCGCCCCACTCCTTGACCGCCACCAGCACCGGGTAGAGGTCGAAGCCCTTGTCGGTCAGCCGGTACTCGTGGCGCACCCGCGACCCCGGCTCCCGGTACGGCTCGCGGCGCAGCACCCCGTGCTCGACCAGGGAGGCCAGCCGGTCGGCGAGGACCTGCCGCGGCATCCCGGTGTGCTCGCGCATGTCCGCGAAGCGCCGTACGCCGTTGAAGACCTCCCGGAGCACGACGAAGGTCCACTTCTCGCCGAGCACGGCCATGGCGCGGCCGATCGTGCAGGCCTCCATGGACCAGTCGAGCGCCTCGGGCCGGGTTGTGGTCTGGGTCATAGCACGAAGGCTAGGTCTCGTTGACAGACACAGCAAGCCCGTGGCAGCCTGCGTCCATGACGCAGACTCAGAGCGGCGCGCGCAGCCGGACGTACGAGTGGACCGACCCGGCTCTGCACGCGAGCCTGCTCGGCGACCGTTCCGGCCTGGAGCTCCTGCAGGCCATGTCGCGCGGCGAGCTGCCCGCTCCCCCGGTCATGCACCTGGTCGGCATGGCCGGCATGGAGGTCGCCGAGGGCAGCGTCACCGTGCACCTGGAGCCGCAGAAGTTCCACTACAACCCACTGGGCACGGTGCACGGCGGCGTGCTGTCCACGATGCTCGACACCGCGGCCGCCTGCTCGGTGCACTCGACGCTGCCGGCCGGGGTCGGCTACACCAGCCTCGACCTCGCCGTGAAGTTCCTGCGCCCGGTGACCGTCGCCTCCGGACGGCTCACCACGACCGGCACGGTCCTGCAGCGTGGGCGGCGCACCGCCCTGGCCGAGGCGCGGATGACCGACGCGCAGGGGCGGCTGGTCGCGCACGCCACCTCCACGTGCATGATCTTCGAGGCGCCTACCCGGCGCTGACGGTCGCGATGCGGTCCGCCTCCGGCGGCGTCCACGTCGCGGCGTCGGCCTCGACCTGCTCGCCGGAGCGGATGTCCTTGACCGTGTCCGGCTCGCCGTCGGCGCCGGGGAACCAGACGAACGGCACGCCGCGCCGCTCGGCGAAGCGGATCTGCTTGCCGAACTTCGCCGCCGTCGGCGCCACCTCGGTGCTGATCCCGCGCGAGCGCAGCCCCTGGGCGATCCGGTCGCACTGCCCGCGCAGGTCCTCGTTGGGCAGCGCGACCACCACGCAGGTGGGCACGCTGCGCGAGATCGTCAGCGCGTCGTGGCCGAAGAGCAGGCCGAGCATGCGCGACACCCCGATCGAGATGCCCACGCCCGGGAAGCGCTCCTTGCCGGACGAGGCCAGGTTCTCGTAGCGGCCGCCGGAGCAGATGGAGCCGAAGCGCTCGTACCCCTCGAGCTGCGTCTCGTAGACCGTGCCGGTGTAGTAGTCGAGGCCGCGGGCGATCTTGAGCTCGGCGCGGATCAGGCCGGGCGCGTGCTCGGCGGCCGCCTCCACCACCCGCAGCAGCTCCTCGAGACCCTCGTCGAGCAGCGGGTCGTCCACCCCGAGCGCGCGGACCCGGTCCACGAAGGACCCGTCGGCCGCCGAGATCTCCGCCAGCCGCAGGCACGCCGCCGCCTGCGCGTCGGTCGCGCCGGCCGTCTCCACCAGCAGGGCGGCGACCTTCTCCGGGCCGATCTTGTCGAGCTTGTCCACCGTACGCAGGACCTGATCCGGGTCCGCGAGCCCGAGCCCGCGGTAGAACCCCTCGCACACCTTGCGGTTGTTGACCAGGATCGTGGCCCGCGGGATCGGCAGCGACCGGAACGCGTCGCCGATCACCAGCGGCATCTCGGTGTCGTAGTGGAACGGCAGCGTGTCGCGGTCCACCACGTCGATGTCGGCCTGCAGGAACTCGCGGTAGCGGCCCTCCTGCGGGCGCTCGCCGCGCCACACCTTCTGGATCTGGTAGCGCCGGAACGGGAACTGCAGCTTGCCGGAATTCTCCAGCACGAACCGCGCGAACGGCACGGTCAGGTCGAAGTGCAGGCCGAGCTGGTCGTCACCGCCGCCGGCGGCGGGGTCCTCCTGCAGGCGGCGCAGCAGGTAGACCTCCTTGGACGTCTCACCCTTGCTGAGCAGCGTCTCCAACGGCTCGACGGCGCGCGTCTCGAGCGGGGCGAAGCCGTACAGCTCGAACGTGGACCGGATCTTGTCGAGCACGTACTGCTCGATCATGCGCTGGCGCGGCAGCCACTCGGGGAAGCCGGAAATGGGCACGGTCTCGTCTCTCCTACAGTCCGCGGCCAGGCGCGGCGATGAGCCCCCGCAGGTACGGGTTGCCGGCGCGCTCGCGGCCGATCGTCGTCTCGGGCCCGTGGCCGGGCAGCACCACCGTGTCGTCGGCCAGCGGCAGGACCTTGTCCCGCAGGCTGGCCATCATGGCGTCGGTGCTGCCGCCCGGCAGGTCGGTGCGTCCGATGGAGCCGGCGAACAGCACGTCGCCGGAGAGGCAGATCTGGTCCGCCTCCCACGGCGTGCCGCTGTTCGGCAGCCGGAACAGCACCGACCCGCCGGTATGGCCGGGCGCGTGGTCGACGGTGATCTCGAGACCGGCGAGGCTCAGAGTGGCGCCGTCGGTCAGCTCCGCGACGTCCTCGGGCTCGGCGTACGGGAGCCGGCCGCCGAACAGCTGGTCGAGGTCCATGCTCAGGCCCTTGGCGGGGTCGGCGAGCATCTCCCGGTCGGCCGGGTGCACGTACGCGGTGATGCCCTTCGCGCCGCAGACCGGCGTGACGGAGAACGTGTGGTCCAGGTGCCCGTGGGTGAGCAGGACGGCGGCCGGGTGCAGCCGGTGCCGGTCGAGCACCTCGTCGAGCCGGTCGAGCACGCCGATGCCCGGATCCACGATCAGGCACTGCTCCCCGGGGCCCGCTGCCACCACGTAGCAGTTGGTGCCGAAGGCCTCTGCCGGAAAGCCGGTGACCAGCACTCCGCACCCCTCTCACGCTGTCAGGTTCCCCCGAAAGCCTAGCCGGACGCACCGTACACACCGTCACGGAACCTCGCACACCACATTCTCAGGCGTTACCCGTACACTCTTGCGGGCGTGTGGCGTGGCGCACGGGCGCCGAGCGTGAGAAGGGAACCCCCAGGTGGTCTCCAGCAAGGACCGGCAGCGGAAACTGGCTCGGGAGAAGCTCGATCGCCAGCTGGCGCGCCGGGCCGCCAGGCAGCGCCGGCGGCGGCAGATCCAGGCCGGCCTCGGTGCCGCGGCCGCCCTCATCCTCATCGTGGCCGGCGTCGCCTGGCTCGGCGGCGCGTTCGACAGCGACGACACCACGACGGACGCGGCCGGCTCGGACGTCTGCGCGTGGACGCCGCAGAACGCCGAGACCAACAAGAACCTCAAGGACGTCGGCGAGCCGCCCACGACGGGCATCCCGACGGCGGGCAGCCGGCCGATGACGATCACCACCGACAAGGGCGCGCCGATCGTCGTGAGCCTGGACCTGGCGGACGCCCCGTGCAGCGCCGCCGACCTGGCGTACCTGGCGGGCAAGCAGTTCTACGACAACACCACCTGCCACGAGATCACCACCGAGGGCGCGATCCGCTGCGGTGACCCGAGCGGCACCGGGCAGGGCGGCCCCACGTACAGCGTCTACAACGAGAACGTGCCCCTGGCGCCGACCCCGGAGCCGAGCGCTTCGGCGGCGCCCTCGAAGCCGCCGGCGGCCCCGCTGTACCCGAAGGGAACGGTCGCGCTGATCGGCGACCCGCCGGGCAGCAACGGCAGCCAGTTCCTGATCTTCTTCAAGGACTTCACGCCCAAGGGCGAGCCGCAGTACCCGATCGTCGGCCGGGTCACCGGCGGCATGGAGACGGTCGCCGCGATCGCCAAGATCCCGACCGTGGCCAACGACGCCGGCGACAAGGTCAAGCCGAAGGACAAGATCACGGTGCAGAGCGTGACCGTCGGCGAGCCCAGCGCCACCGGCACGGAGACGGCCCCCTCGGCGCCCGCCCCGTCCGCATCCAGCCAGTCCTGAGTTTTTCCGGAGCAGACTTCCACCCGACCGCAGCCGTACGCACGCAGGCATACAGGAGGAACACCGTGTCGTCGATCAAGGACAGGCAGCGCGCGGCGGCGCGGGCCCGCCTCGAGAAGGAGATGGCCGAGCGGGCCGCGGCCGCGAAGAAGCGGCGCCAGCGGCAGGCCATCATCGGCTCGGCCATCGCGGTCATCGTGATCGCCGGTGCGGCGGTCTGGATCGTCAGCGCGCTCGGCAACGACGACGACAAGTCCCCCAGCGCGTCCGCACCCCCGCCCGGCACCGTGGCCTGCCAGTGGATCCCGGAGGACGGCAGCAGCGGCGCCCAGGTGAAGGACGTCGGCGGCCTGCCGCCGGCCAACGTGCCGAACACCGGCAAGAGCACCCTGACCATGGACACCAACCTCGGCCCGATCACGGCCACGGTCGACCTGTCCAAGGCGCCCTGCACCGGCGCCGCGTTCACCTTCCTGGCGAGCAAGAAGTTCTGGGACGGCACCAAGTGCCACCGGCTCACCACCGAGGGCATCAAGGTGCTGCAGTGCGGCGACCCGAGCGCCAAGGGCAAGGGCTACCGCCCCACCGACGGCCAGGGCGGCCCCAACTTCAAGTACCCCGAGGAGAACCTGCCGACCAACGCCAAGCCGACGTACCCGAAGGGCACGATCGCCATGGCCAAGACGCAGGCGCCCAGCACCACGGGCAGCCAGTTCTTCATCGTGTACGCCGACACCGACCTGCCCGCCGACTACACGGTCCTCGGCACCATCACCAAGGGTCTGGACATCGTGGAGAACGTGGCCAAGAAGGGCAGCGACGACGCCAACGGCAAGGGCGACGGCCACCCGAAGCAGGAAGTGGACATCAAGACCCTCACGATGACCGCGGCCTGACAGCCGCACCGACAGCGAGAAGGGGGGGCCCCCCCGGGGGCGCCCCGCGGGGGTGGGGGCGCAGGCGGCCGCGGGGACCCCCGAGGCGGCGCA